>JAYENT010000043.1:0-64547 GCA_034722245.1 Chloroflexota bacterium | reverse complement strand
TCCTCATCAAAAGGAAAATGTCATCGGCCAACATCCCGATGTCGCGAAAGCCCTACGAGAGCGCATCGTCGCTTTTCTCGAGTCGGTGGGCACTGACCCCGAGTTCGTCGCCCCCTGGCGCTGAGTTCTCAGAAGACCTCGGCGACGTATCCCTGTGCACACCAACCCTTGGCGACACGGCGGCGGTCGGGATAGCCACATTAATGTCGCATGCTGTCGCGCTGGTGGCCACGGCGGTCCAGAGGGTATCTTTGAAACATCCGTCCTTCTTGAGAGTGATTGGAGATAAGCCTAAATGAGCGGAAAGCAAGCATGCCAGGACGTTGAGCAATGGGACATCTTGGAGACCACCCTTGACGGGCCCGAGGACGGCAACCCCTTTACGGACGTCACCGTGGCCGCCCAATTCACCCATAAGCACCGCGTCGTGCATGTCGATGGCTTTTACGATGGGGAGGGCGTCTATCGCGTCCGCTTCATGCCTGACACGGTAGGTGAGTGGCGTTACACCACGAGAAGCAACCACCCGGCGTTGGATGGCATCAGTGGGGAGTTCGTTTGCACGCCCCCTTCACCGGATAACCACGGTCCCGTGAGCGTCGCCGATACGTACCATTTCGCCTATGCCGATGGCACGCCCTACTATCCCGTGGGCACGACGTGTTACGTATGGAACCATCAAGGCAAGGAACTGGAGGAGCAAACCCTAGATACACTCCAGGAGACGCCCTTCAACAAGCTGCGCATGTGCGTTTTCCCCAAACATTACAGGTACAACAGGAATGAACCCGTGTACCATCCCTTCCAGCGCGCTGGGTCGGGAGAGTGGGATTTTGCGCGTTTCAATCCTGCATTCTTCCAGCATCTGGAGCAGAGGGTGCAGAATCTGAGGGATCTGGGGATCGAGGCCGATATCATCCTCTTTCATCCCTATGACCGATGGGGCTACGCCCATCTCGCTCCAGAAATCGACGAACGCTACCTACGCTACGTGGTGGCGCGTCTGGCAGCCTACCGAAACGTATGGTGGTCCATGGCCAACGAGTACGACCTCATGGAAGACAAGAGTATGCGCGACTGGGACCGCTTCTTCCGCATCGTCCAGGAAAGCGATCCCTATCAGCACCTACGCTCCGTACACAACTGCAGGACATTCTACGATCACAGCAAGCCCTGGGTCACGCATCTGAGCGTGCAGAGCAGTGATCTCGAAAAGACTGACACCTGGCGGGCCCAATATAAGAAGCCGGTGGTTGTCGACGAATGCAAATACGAGGGCAACATCCCCAATCGCTGGGGCAACATGCCGCCCCAAGAGATGGTGCGCAAGTGCTGGGAGGGCACGGTACGCGGAGGCTATGTGGGCCATGGAGAGACGTATCTACATCCTGAGGACATACTCTGGTGGTCAAAGGGCGGTACGCTTCATGGCCAGAGCCCTCCTCGGATCGCCTTCCTGAAAGAGATCCTTGAGGCAGGACCCGCCTGTGGCCTGGATCCCGTGCAGGGGATCGTGGATACGGGCTTTCCTTGCGCTAGTAAAGGAAAGGAATACTATTTGACCTACTGCGGCGTGCTTCAACCTGCGGCTATTCCCTTCTCCATGCCGGAAGAGCATACATACAAGGCGGACGTGATCGATACCTGGGAAATGCGCATGACGGAAGTAGAAGGGACTTTCTCTGGGGAATTCAGCATCGACCTGCCAGGAAAGCCCTATATGGCCGTGCGTCTGAGAAAAGAGTCTTAGAAGTCCCATAAGGAATAAAGAGAGGCAGAATCCTTCCCGCAGCCAACGACGGGAAGGATTTTTGTATTCTGCCACTCAACTGGAAGGCGAGGGGCTCAGTCTTCCAGAGGCAGCGTCCGCGGTTCGCCGCCTTCCGCCGCACCCGCATCCACCTGGGCTCCCAGTGCGACACCCAAACTGACGCCGTTAGTCTGACAGACATCCATCCATCAGGGCGTCCAAGTCTGCAAGATTGTCGGCCACAGGGTTCTCCACGAAGACCTGCTTGCCCACCTGAGCGGCTCTTATCCCCAGAGACACCCGTTGCTCCATGGGGGCCGAGATGTACACGGCATCCACGTCACCATGGCTCAGCGCCTTCTCCACAACCGTCGTCGTGGGCACGGTATACACCTGGTAAAGATCGTCCAGCAAACCGGCATGCTCGTCCATCAACATGACCAGCTCCGCAGGAGAAGCCGCGTCGATGCCCTGCCACATCTCTGCGCCGGCGTCACCACAGCCAATGACGGCAAAAGAAAGCTTCGATGACATCAAAGGATATCTCCTTCAATACAATAGTGGAATCTTTTTGGACCAAGCGCACGCTGGAACCGCGAATGCCGAACGCCCAGGGCGCGTATCCTTTACGTTTCTGGTATGTACGTATCCTCTCTGGGAGAGAGCCCCGTGGGATCGTTCACACGCGCGCCGCGAGGAGCCGGCACGGGCCCTTTCAGCAAAGGATCGTCGGTACGTTCCATCCAATCCTGCAGCCGCTGCCGCATCGCCTCCAGAACCGAGGCCTTGTCTGGATCGTCCGCCAGGTTGTGCGCCTCGTTCGGGTCAAACACGAGATCGTAGAGCGCTTCCGCGGCCACTTCCCGCTCGCCCCACCCGTGCTCTAGCCACACGTCCTTGCTCAAGCTGTCGTCGCAATTCGGCAATACGGGTTTCTCCCGATGATCGAACCGACGGATGTACTTCCAGCGCTTGGTGCGCACACAACGCTTGGGCTCATAGGCCGCGTGATAGGTCACGTCGGCAAATATCGCCTCGTTGATCTCCTCTGCCTCGCCCCGAATGAGCGGCATCAGCGACGTGCCCTGCAACCACGTGGGCATCTCGATCTCCAGCAACTCGCAGATCGTGGGAAAGATGTCGATGTGTGAGACCATACCATCGATCACCTTCCCACCATGAAGTCCTTCGGGACCCCGCATGATGAGCATGACGCCGATGCCGTGATCGGTGAGATTGCACTTCATGGCCGGGAAGGCGATACCATGATCCGTGGTGCAAATCACCAGGGTGTCCTCGCCCAGGCCCGCGCCGTCGAGGGCTTCGAGAACGGCTCCCACGCCCTCATCCAGCACACGTACGCTGGCTTTGTAGGCGGCCATGTCCTTTCGCGTCCTTGGCGTATCGGGAATGGGCCTTGGAGGTTGGCAGTATCGCCAGTCTTCCGCCGGGCCCGGCTCGTGATACTCACGATGCGTCTCTATGAACCCCACGGACAGAAAGAAGGGCTCTTGAGGCCCACTATGCAAGAACTCGACAGCGGCAGGCGTCACATCGCGCACGTGGCGGCTTTCCACGTCCACCACACGGTGATATCCGATGGTGCTTGTCTCCTCTGCGATGTGCTGCAGTCCTATCAGCGTGGATTCGTAGCCCAGAGGATCTAGGGTATGAATGATGTGCTGGCTATAGTCGTGCAGGGAAAAACCCCGATGCGCTAAACCGATCATGCCAGAGCTGTGAGCACATTGCCCGGTCAGCAGCCCCGCCCGACTGGGCGAGCACGTGGGGGCCACGGAAAAAGCCTGACGAAACACCACCCCCTCCTCTGCAAGCTGCTGAACGTGAGGTGCGGGCACATTATAGCCGTAGGGTTGAATGTAGCGTCCCGTGTCGTGGGAATGAATGTACAGGATATTTGGCCTTTTTGGCATGTCCCTCTTCCTTTCCTCGCTTCTGGCCCATCAGGGCGTGTATTTTCTTCCTTCATCCACCATGGCGAGATAATTCTCCAGGGGGATATAGTTGGCCACGCTATTGCCCGTTCCCAGACAATATCCACCGCCAGGCAGACATTCATCAAGCGTATGGCGCACCCGACGGCGAATGGCCTCCTCATCGGCGCGGCACAGAAAATCGACGTCGATGCCGCCCAATATAGCTATACGATCGCCGTACTTTTCATAGGCTTCGGTCACCGGCTCGATGGTATCCTCAAAAGAGTGCCGGGCATCGATGCCCACGTCATAGATCAGATCATCCATGATCTCCGTCAGATTCCCACAGGAATGGAGCAGATAGGGTCGCCCCGCGTCATGGGACATCTGCGCCATGAGCTTGTGGCCGGGCAGAACGAACTCGCGAAGGTCGTCGGGACTGATCAGCGTGGCGGAACGAAATCCCATATCGTCGCTGCCCCAGACGATCTTGACGCGGTCAAAGGCCAACATGCGCTCAAGCGACACGCGGAACATATCCAGAAGGCGCTCGCTGATGGCAGCCACAAGGTCGCGTTGATCATAGAGGGCGTAGCAGAGGGTTTCATAGCCCATCAACCAGGTCAAGTACTCGGCAAAGTGGGCAAAACCGCCGCTGGCGATGATGCACATGCCTTCGGGAAGGTTCTCGTTATACCATTCCAGAGAGCGCGTAGTGGCCTCCTCCGGATCGGGCCAGGGATAAGTCTCGAAATCCTCCCAACTCGTTATGGGACCCCGATGCTCCTCCATGTACCGGCGTCCCCCCTCGCGCTTAAGGTCGGCCGTGTCCTCCAGCGTGGTGCGTTTGAGAGGCATCTCAAGGTTACCCAGGCCACACCGCACATAGTCATAGCCCAGAAAGCGCTGAATCTCTATCTGTCGTTTCTGCTCAAAGAAAGGATCGTCCATATCGAGTCCATCCAGCAGATCGAACCTGTCGCAGACGGCTTCCTGAACCTCCGCATCCAAAAAGAGCTCTATGTGATGCACGCGCTCCGGCGTGCCCCTGCGCAATATGCAGTCGACAAAGGCCTCCCAATCCGGTTCTATGCTTTCATCAAACGAATTGTATCTCATCCCCTCTTCCCCGCAGTTTTTGCACCCCGCCCTACCAGTTACGCGAATCGGGCACCGGCAACCATTTCCCGCCCTGAGCGATGGACTGCTGGCTGACCAGGCCAGGCAGGGTCATATCCATAGCCTCATGAATGCCCACGCGGGACGGCTTGCCCTCTGCTACCGCCTCCACAAAATCCTTGATCACAAAGTAGTCTCCCCCACCATGCCCCAACTGGGAGATGACCGACTCCGACTCCCGCCACTCCTGAGGCACAAAGGTGTCCAAAGCTTCTAGGTCAATCCACGTGTTGGGATCCTCGGATTTGGCTCGCAGCCAGATGCGGTCGCGCTCCCCCGGCGCCCGGGCCGATTCGTAGCATCCATCGGTCCCCTGAAGGGAGTGGTTGTGCATGGCGTGGGGCCGGTCGGACAGCATATCCACCCGAATCTTTACCAGGCCGCCACTGGCCATCTTGCACAGCATCACGCAGCTATCCTCGTTCTCATAAAGATCGTCCCGGGGATCGCGATAATGATGTCCAGAGCCGGCGCAGCACACGGAGACCACGCGGTCACCCGGCATCCACTGCAGTATGGGCCCCAGGCTGTGGGTGCCGTACGTTATACCGTTTATGCCCGTCTGCCATTTGCGCCGCCAGGGCGTCTCCTCGTTCAGCGCTTTGAGTTCGTGAATGTACTCCCCCTCGGCATAGTAGGTGGTGCCAAAGAAACCCTGACGAACGAGCTCTGTGACCATCATGTTGGCCTTACTATAGATATAGTTCTCGGCCATCATATACACAGCCTCGCTACATTGACAGGCAGCCACAAGTTCATGGCATTCCTCGATGGATACGCCCGCCGGCACTTCGCTTAGGACGTGAATGTCCCTCTCTAATGCGGCGATGGCCTGTGGCACGTGAAGGGGCATGGGCGTGCCAATAATGACGGCATCCACATCAGCCAATTCCAGCATCTCCTCATAGTCCGCGTAGCCTTCGTCCGCTCCTAGACGAACTTGAGACTCACGCAACGCCTCACGGTCGATGTCGCATACAGCGTGGATGTGCGCCTTCTCCTGCAATTCAAAGGCCCGCTTAAAGCTCCCTCCACGGCCGCCAGAGCCCACCACGCCGACCTTTAAGCTTTCCACAATCGCCAACGCCGCCCCCTCTCCCTCCGCAGCGATTCCCGCGCATCAGAGACCGATGCGCGACTCGAACTCGGGGACCCCCTCAATGCCCACGTTCACCTTGAACAGGGCTCCAGCCCCTTCCCCCTCCTCGGCCTTGTTGTCCCCTCCGGCCGTGGTCACATAGATATCCGTATAGTCCCCGCCGCCAAAGGCCACGCAGGACACCTTTTTGGCCGGAAATTCGAGGCGCATGTCCTCGGTGCCATCGGGAGCGAAACGCACCACGCAGCCACCGCCCCAGCGCGCCGACCAGACATAACCCTCGGCGTCGACAGTCATGCCATCGGGAATGCCCTCTCCCTCCGGCGTCCTGACAAAGACCCTCTGATTGCTGATCTCGCCCGTCTCCCGATCGTAATCAAAGAGATAGATCTCGCGCTTGGCCGAATCGGTATAGTACATGCGCTGCCGATCCGGGGTGAATCCCATGCCGTTGGAGACGCCTATATCCTCCAAAACCACTGTCACGCTGCCGTCGGGATCGATGCGGTACAGGCGCCCAAGCCGCTCCTCCGTGGGCATGGTGCCGCAGAAGACGCGCCCCTCCGGATCGGCGATCACGTCGTTGAAGCGCGACCCCTGTTCCTCCGGAACCTCGTCTATGATGGTCATCACCTCGCCCTCGTCCCACCGCTTCACGGCACCTTTCTCCATGAAAAGGAGCAGCGCACCATCCGCCTGAACGGTGAGCCCCCCTACCATGCCGCCCTCGAAGCACATCTCGTGCTCCTCGGTGGCCGGATCATAGCGGAACATCCGACCGCGCGGTATGTCGAGCCAGTAGACGCGCTGTTCGCCAGGGTGCCATATGACCCCCTCGCCCGTCAAACACTCATAATCTGCGATCAATTCAGGTTGTACGGCCATGCCAATTCCTCCCCATCGTCAATTCTGAATCATCGTTCCCGCGTCTCAATCTCCACAAGGATTATATTCCACCCTATTCTAGCAGCATAGCGAGAACAGCACAAGGAAAATGATGCCGCAAATAAGACGTAACAGCATTTCGTACTTGTGAGGCTCCCCCATTTATGACATAATGCCCACAACGAGAGGGAAAGACAGAACGCTAGGATAGAGGAGGAACCACGCTATGAACAGACTGGCCATCATCAGTTCCTTTTTAGGTGCCTGCAAGAACCGCTACATGACCTACCAGGAGGATCGCGATCTGGAAAAGAAATTCGGGATGGCCTCTCAGATAGAGGGGGTCGATGGGCTGGAACTGGCCTATCCGCGAGACTTTGGCGATATCCAGGAGCTAAAGATCCTCTTGAACGAATACGGCTTTGGCGTATCGGCCATCAACTTTCGCTCGCGGCGCACGGGCAAATGGTGGCGCGGCTCCTTCAGCGCTGAATCTGCCGCGGAGCGAGGGGAAGTCGTGGACGATCTGAAGCGGGCCGTGGACCTAGCGGCGGAGTTGGGCTGCTATCGCATCACCACCTGCCCGTTGAACGACGGCACGGACTACCCCTTCGAGATGGACTATATTCGCGCCTACGACTATGCGGCCCAGTCCTTCTCCGAGATCTGCGCCTATAATCCTGCCGTCAAGATCTGCATCGAATACAAGCGGAGCGATCCCCGTGCGCGCTGTCTCTTTGGGACGGCTGGCGAGACGGCGGCCTTTTGCCAGGTAGTCGACGCCGACAACTTGGGTGTCACCCTGGATATCGGTCACGCGCTATATGGCGGAGAGCGCCCTGCCCAATCGGCTGCCCTGTTGGCCCGCGCCAATCGCTTGTTCTACGTTCACCTGAACGACAACGATGGGCGCTGGGACTGGGACATGATACCGGGCGCCTACCACCTGTGGGAGTTCGTGGAGTTCTTTTACACGCTGCGCAAGGTGGGCTATGACGACGACTGGTACGGCTTTGACGTCTTCCCCAAGGAAATCGACACCGTGGCCAATTTCAACGCCGTAACTCACATGACGCGGAAACTGGAAGAGATAACGGACCGCATCGACGAGGACGAGATGGAAGCGATGATGGGAGCGCGCGACCCATCCCGCATCGTCCCTTACCTGTACTCCCTGATCTAGACCGCCATTCACGAATCGGCAACAATCTCAGAAGACTACTCGAGGTGAAAACATGAGACGTTGGAAATTATCCGCAAACGCCGCCTTCTTTGGCGCTCAAAACGATGGCTATACGACGTACCAGCCCGACCGCACGCTGGAGCAAAAGTTCGACCTTGTGTCCCAGATCGACGGGCTCGACGGCATCGAGCTCAAATACCCCTTCGATCTGGAGGCCGTCGCACTGGCAGAGCGCCTTCTAAAAGCGCACGACCTGGAACTTTCCGCCGTCAACGTGGACATCAAGGATGCCACGTACTTTCGCTATGGCGCCCTCTCGGCGCGCTCGGCGCAAGCGCGAGAGAAAGCCATGGAACGTCTATGCACGGGGATGGACATTGCCGCAGAACTGGGCGCCAACCTGGTCACCACGTGCCCCTTGGCCGAAGGATACCAGTATGCCTTCGAGATCGACCATGGGGCCGCCTGGCAGCGGTTCATCGAGACGGTGAAAGAGGTGGCCACCTATCGTGATGACGTGCGACTCGCACTGGAATACCAACCCCATGACATGGAGGCCAAGCCCCTGCTCAATAGCGTGGGCAAGATGCTCTTCGTGTGCTCCGAAGTGGACAAACCCAACATGGGGGCAAATCTGGACATAGGGCATTCCTTTGCCGCACAGGAATCGCCCGCCGAGGCGGCGACCTTGCTGGCCAGGAAGGACAGGCTGTTCTACATGCACAGCAACGACAACCCGGGAGATGGCGGCGACTGGGACATGGTCTCGGGCAGTGTTCACCTCTGGGAGTGGCTGGAGTTACTGTATACGCTGGACCGCATCGGCTATGAGGGATGGCTGGGGGCCGACATCGCGGCTCATCAACTGGATCCCGTGCCCGCATTCCAGGCCAACACGACCATGCTGAAGCGCATGATGGCCTTCCTGGAGCAAACGGATCTGGACAGCATAGAAACTATGATCGAAGAAGAAGACAGCCAGCTAAAAGTGCTCGATTACCTCAGCGCCAAGCTGCTGGAAGCGTGAGAACACGCGTGGCACAGGGAGTGGACGTTCTCCCTGTGCCATATCCAACCCGCTACCCCTGCCGAATCCACACCAGCATCTCACCAGGCTCTCGGTTGGCCCAGGCATAGTAGGGGATGGCCCTGATGGGCACTGTCTCCGACGCGGACGGTACTGTCCTATACAGAGCGTTGTCCCATTGCCCCCGGTCTCGCCTCTTGGCCTCGCCCTCGATGGCCACTACCCCGCCGAGAAGACCCTCCTTAAAGGTCGCCTGCAGTTCGGCATCGGCAGGAAGGACGATACCGCGCAGGTTGGGACCATTGTCCACCTGCTCCAGGCAGTAGACGAGGGGGCCCCTTTGGATGGCCACACGTCCACAATCCTCAGCAACCGATGGGTGCGCCTCCACACGCTCCACGGGCATGGGGAGATCGAGCACGACGCGGTCGCCCGGCTCCCACACGCGCTCGAGCTTCACATAGCCCCGCTCCAACTGTGACGCCACGTCCACGGGTTGGCCGTTGACCTGCAGCGTCGCCCCCCGGCTCCACCCCGGTATGCGCAGAGCCAAAGGGAAGCGCACCCGCGCCTCGGGCTGCACGGTAATCGTCACCTCACCTTCCCATGGATAACGCGTCTCCTGGGAGAGGACAACCTCCCGTCCGTCGACGTCAAAGGTTCCGCTGCCCCCGACGTACAGGTGCACGTATATCCCCTCGGGAATATGCGCAGCATATTCCTTGGGAGAATCGCTTTGCGATTCTCCACCCTCGCTTTCCGAGTAGATATATTGTCCGAGGGAGGCGATGAGGCGCGCCAGGTTGGGCGGGCAGCACGCACAGCTGAACCAGCCCTGTCGCGTGTAAGAGATGGCATCCCTGCCAAAGAGATCGGGGCGCGCCTCGTATAGCGCGGGAATCGCCTCCAGCGGATTGGCGTAAAAGAATTTGTCGCCTTTGAGGGACACGCCGCTCAGGACGCCATTGTACAGAGCGCGCTCCATGACGTCAGCGTACCTCCCATCGCCCTCAAACTGCAGCATGCGATGCGCCCAGAATACGAGGCCGATGGCCGCACAAGTCTCTGCATAGGCCAGATCGTTGGGCAGGTCGTAATCGATGGTGAAGCGCTCCCCGTGAGAGGACGAACCGACGCCGCCGGTGACGTACATACGGCGCTGCGTCACGTTCTCCCACAGACGTTCGCAGGCGGCCAGCAGGCTATCATCCCCGGTCTCGGCCGCCACGTCGGCCATACCACTATAAAGATACATGGCCCTGACCGCATGGCCCTCCGCCGTGGTCTGCTCACGAACGGGCAGATGGGCCTGGGCATAGTCGTAAGTTCCAAAGCGGTAGTCGCCCGGACCCTCGCCGCGCCTTCTGGCCTCTATATCAAAATAGTGGGGCTGACGTCCCCGCTCATCGATGAAGAACGTAGCCAGATCGAGATAGCGGGCCTTGCCTGTGGCACGATAAAGCTTGACCAGCGCCAGTTCGATCTCCTCGTGACCAGGGTAGCCTCGCTTTTGGCCCTCTCCGGGCCCAAACACCGAGTCGATATAATCGGCGTAGCGGCAAAGCACGTCCAGCAACTGGCGATCTCCCGTGCCCTCATAGTAGGCCACGGCGGCCTCCATCAGGTGGCCGGCACAATATAATTCGTGCATGTCGCGCAGATTCGCCCAGCGATTCCTGGGTTCTACGGTAGTGAAGTGAATATTGAGATAGCCATCGTCCTGCTGTGCCTCAGCGATCATATCAATGACCTCGTCGGCGCGTGCTTTCAGTTCCTCGTCCGGATGCGTCGCCAGGGTATAGCCCACGGCCTCCAGCCACTTGGCCACGTCGGAATCCCAAAAGTGGTGCGGCGGGTTGGGCATCCCTGGCTCCCAATCCAGCTTCCAGGCGTCAATGCGCCCCGTCTCTTTACAGTGCTGGTATTCGGCGCGAAGCGTCACCTCCCGGTTGACGGCCTGCCGGTGGCCCCAGAACGGGCCATTGATCTCTACTCTATCCAGCGACAGGGGCGTAAGCTCTCTCGCAGACATATGCGTCCTCCTCACGTAATGCGGTATGGATCAATCATCGTGACAACAGTGAACATCCTGAAATCTAGCATAACAGCAACCACCGACCATTACAATCTGAAAGCGACGACAGCTTATAGCCCTTTGCCAGGATTCCACACCCGCTACATAATAGAGGAAGACGCACACACTACCGAGGAGGGCAACCATGTTCGACGTGCTTGTAGCGGGCCATCTATGCGTAGACATCATTCCAGAGATACCGCCCGCCTCGGCGCGATCGGATAGCTTTCTCGCACCTGGACACCTCACAGAGGTGGGCGCCGCGGTGATCTCCACCGGGGGCGCCGTCTCCAATACCGGTCTGGCGCTGCACAGGCTCGGCCTGGACGTGCGCCTCGTGGCCCGTATCGGCGACGACCACATAGGACAGTTGCCCTATCGCATCTTGGAAGCGAGGAGCGAGAAACTGGTACAAGACCTGGCCATTGCGCAGGGCGAGGGCGGCTCCTACACGCTGGTCATCAATCCTCCCGGTGTGGACCGCACCTTCCTGCACTACCCCGGTCCGAACGACACATTTGGCCCCGACGACATCCCAGTGCCTCTTCTGGATACGACTAGGCTCTTCCATTTTGGCTATCCGCCGGCCATGCGCCGCATGTATGTGGATGGAGGACGTGCGCTGGCCACCATCTTTCGAGATGCCAAGGAGCACGGAACAACCACCTCGCTGGATATGGCCATGCCCGATCCCAGCCGGCCAAGTGGCAGGGCAGATTGGCGTTCCATACTCGCTCGCACCCTACCCTATGTGGACATCTTTGCCCCCAGCGTCGAAGAACTGTTCTATATGCTGCACAAGAATGAATATAACGAGATGGTCAATTCCATCGGGCAGGACGGCTTGATCGAGGCCTTGGCACCCGGGCGCATCGCCTCCCTAGCGCAAGAAGCGCTCTCCCTGGGGGCAGCGATAGTTATGCTGAAACTGGGACACAGGGGGCTCTATATGCGAAGCGGCAAGATTGAAGACGACCTTGGGCGCGGGACACCAACGTCTCTCAAGAACTGGCGGGAGCGCGAGTTGTGGGCTCCTTGCTTCAAGGTGGAGGTCGCAGGCACTGTAGGCGCTGGAGACACGACCATCGCTGGTTTTCTAGGCGGATTACTGCGCGGCCAGACGCCCGAGGGAGCCGCCACCTCGGCGGTGGCCGTCGGAGCGTGCAACGTGGAGACGGCCGATGCCACCAGCGGCGTTCGCCCGTGGGATGTTACACAAGCCCGCATTCAGGCCGGGTGGCCCAGGTTGGAGGCTCACGTCGATGCGCCGGGATGGGACTGGGACACGGAAAAGGGGATATGGCGTGGCCCGCACGATCACTGAACTCCCAGAGACTCGACTCCCTGACCCACGCTGGGAACGTACTCGGAAAGGGTGACCCCGTCCAGCACATACGTCATTAATGTAGGAAAGTGGCCTTCGTCGGGCACAAAGTAGAACATGCCGTCGAAGAAGGCGAACCCCCGGCTGGTGACCCACTGCTGGTCCGGCGTGCGGGTGTAGCACCGGTGGCGAACGAGCAAAGTGAAAGTCTGGGGATCGATGACGTCTATGACCCCGCCTTGCCCGTCCACGTGGAATATACTACGCATATTCCCTGGGAGAGTCGCTTTGCGATTCTCCACCCCCGCACAGACGAGGCTGCCCTGCAAAAACTCCACATCATGGTATTCCGCCTCGGTATAGATTGTCCTTTTGCGCACCTCCTCTCCAGTGGGCGTCCAGGCATAGAAAACGCTCGCATCGGGACTATAGCCATAGATCAAACCATCTGCCCCCCGAGCCACAGCCTGTATACGACAACCGACGCTGAACGCATCTTGAATCTCCAAGTAGCGGGTATCCAAGGTGAGGATGGAGCTAACGGGATCGGTCTCGTCACCGGCCAGGGGGACCAGCAGGGAATCAGCGCTGACATAGAGTCCCCCCAGTTGATATCGCCCATCCTCTTTCACTGTACGAATTTGGGCCACGCCGCGACTTTCACGGTCGATTTTGTACAAATAGCCCACACGCCGATTGGGATCGAAGGATGAAACAAAAAAGAAGCGTTCGCTGACCGCCAGGCCCCGCACCCGGGCCGCATCAATCATAAGACTACTGACCGGAAGCGAGGAAAGGCCCTCTATGCCCGTTCCCCTGGCTCTTGATTCATCGGCGTCCTCTCCTTGCCCGTCCTGCGAGGAAACCGAGCCCCCAACGCGACGGCCGACGACCGCCGCATCTTCCTGTGAGCCGCGACAGCCCCTGATGTAGCCACGCAGAAACATAGTCGCCACGAAGACAAGAACGGCGAATAGAAAAACCTGAAACAGACACGATTTTTTCATCGTCTCTCTCCCCCCTCCCAGCACCATGTGCATTGTAGCACAATTCCACCGTCTTGGCGTCAGAGCGACACCGCCAGTTGCGGTTGTCACGGCAAGTCGTTAAAATACGGTCAATGCATCAAGGTATGGTGGTCGAAAAGGGGGGCTTCTTTGTCTGAGCCCACACGCAGTTATCTCTCTCGGCGAAGCAAACTCCTATATGGTTTGGGTGACATAGGCTTTAGCCTCACAAGCACCCTGATAGGTGTATACTATTTGCTGTTTCTCACTGATGTAGTGGGGCTGCGCCCCGCCCTGGCGGGGATGGCGATGATGATCGCCAAGCAGTGGGATTGGATCAACGACCCCATCATCGGACACATCTCCGACCGCACGTCCAGCCGATGGGGGAGACGCAGGCCCTTTCTGCTCTTTGGGTTCATCCCTTTTGGCGTTACCTTTACCTTGCTTTGGTGGAAACCTTTTTTTCGGAGCCAACTAGGGCTCACTGCCTTCTATGTCGGCGCCTACGTGCTCTACGACGTGGCGGCCACGTTCGTCTACATGCCTTACTTTGCCCTCACCCCTGAATTGACGCCAGACTACGATGAACGCACGACGCTGACGACGTACCGCATGGCTTTCTCGATCCTGGGAAGCCTGATAGCCTTTACCGTGCCTTGGTTGATCATCGGGTCATTTCGACCAGAGAACAGCTCCCGCGTCTGGCTCAATGGCGTCGTCTTTGCATTGGCAAGCGCAACGCCCCTGTTGGTGACCTTTCTGGGCACCCAAGAGCGTCATGAGCCGGAAGCGGTGGGCTCGCCATCCTTGCGAGAGTCCTTGAAGGCTATCCTCGCCAATCGTCCCTTCCTGCTGAGCATCGGACTGTTCCTTCTCACGTGGTTGGCTGTGAACGTGATCCAGGCGGTTCTTCTGTACTTTCTCAAATATTGGCTGCACATGGAAAACCAAAGCGACGCCATCTTTGCCGTCGTCTTTGTCACGGCGCTCCTCGTTCTTCCCCTCTGGGACTGGATATCGCGTCATAGCAACAAACGCCTGGCCTATATAGGGGGGATCGCCTTTTGGTGCTTTGTGCAAATAGTTCTCGTTCTCACGAGCCCGGAGACCCCTCCACTCGTCATCTTTGCCCTGGCGGCTCTGGCGGGCATCGGTGTGAGCGCAGCTCATGTGCTACCCTGGGCCATCATCCCCGATGCTATCGAGTGGGATGAACTCCTGACGGGGCAGCGACACGAGGGCATGTTCTATAGCCTGCTTATGCTTATGCAGAAAGCGGCCACAGGCCTAGCACTGTTCCTTCTTGGCATAGCCCTAGACTGGTCCGGCTATGTGCCCAATGCGGCCTCCCAGGGCAAAAGGGCTTTGACGATGATTCGTGCCTTTACGGGACCAATGCCTGCATTGCTCCTTTGCGGTGGCATCGCCTTCGCTATCGCGTATCCCATCAGCAGGGAGGAGCACCTCGCCGTGCGCCGAGCCCTCGCGCAACGCCGCCTCCGGCAGCAAGTTGAGGGAGAATAGGCAGAATGCCTTTGGCGGTTCGACCAGTCAATACGCCGCGGGAGCGTCGACTTTTCCTGACCTTTGCCTGGCGCGTCTTTCGTGGCGACCCGCTGTGGGTCCCCCCCATACTCAGCGAGTGGGACAAGCGCCTGGATCCTGAGCACGGCCCGTGGTTCCAACACGCCACGGCAGAGCTTTTCATCGCCTGGGAAGGGAACCAGCCTGTGGGGACGATCTGCTGCGCCAAAGATGATGCACGGAACCAGCAACTGGGGGGCCGCGACTGCATCTTCGGTTTCAATCACTACGTTCGGGAGTATGAGGTCGCCGCCGCCCTGTGGGACCATGCTGCGACGTGGGCCCGCCGTCACGGGTTGGACAACCTCTATGGTCCTTTCAACCTTGACTATGAGGACGGATACGGCATCCTCCTCGAGGGGTACGACCGTCCGCCGACGCTCTTTTGCGGACACACGCCGCCCTACTATCGAGAATTCGTTGACCGCTACGGGTTCGTGCCTGGCAGAGAGCAAAACATCGCCTTCGAAGCGTCTCTGGAAGCAGCTACCGACCCAGAGGGCCCAGCAGCCAAACTCCACCGTGTGGCTAACAAGGTACGCGAGCGTGGGCGAGCGTCCGTTCGCGGTGCGGATGCGGACGACTGGGACGGCGAAGTGAGCCGCGTGGTGCATCTGCTCAACCAGACCTTAAGGGTACTCCCCGATCACGTGGCATGGGATCGCGACAGACTGGAGTCCCTGGCAAGGGGTATAGAGGAGATCATTGATCCCGAATTGGTGCTTTTCGGCACAATAGACGGCCGCGAGGTGGGCTTTTTGCTCGGGCTACCCAACTTTAACGAGGTCCTAATACACGCCAACGGGTTGCGGTATCCCTGGGACAAGCTTCGGGCCTGGTGCGCCATGCGCAGACGCCCCGAGTGTCTCTGCATCAAGAGCATCCTCGTCCTTCCCTGGTACTGGGGACGCGGCGTGGCGGCTCTTATGCTCCACGAGATGTGTCAACGCGCCCTGGCCAAGGGCTATCGCTGGCTGGACATGTCCATCACGGGGGCTGATAATCCCATGACGCCAAGACTGGCGCAGCGCTTGGGAGCGCGCATATACAAGCGCTGGCAGGTTTATAGCAAAGCCGTTTGAGTAAGTGGAGAATCGCTTTGCGATTCTCCCACGGACAGCCCTTTATGAAAAGAGAGGATGATGACAGAATATCCCAATAGCAAGCAACGAGGCTCTGTAGAATCCGATGCCGTCGGATCGATCGCCAGGGGACGAATCATCTTTGATCCCCAATCGTGTCGTACATGCAAGGTCTGCGAGATTGCGTGCTCTATATACCACGAGGGGAAAGCCGGCGCTTCCATGGCCCGTATCAATATCCACTTCGACGAGTTCAAGGAAACCGATCCCATCTCGGCGACCATCTGCTCCCAATGTGAGGAGGCCCCATGTATCGAGGCCTGTCCCCTTGACGCCATGTCACGCGATGCGCGCACCGGTGCGGTGATCATAGATGAGGAGCTCTGCGTGGGCTGCATGCAGTGCCGGGATGCATGCCCTTGGGACATACCTAAAAGGCATCCGCATAAGAGGCTGGCCATCAAGTGCGACCTCTGCAACGAACGGGAAGAGGGGCCACTTTGCGTGGAAGTGTGCCCCCTATCTGGCAAAGCCCTGCGCTATGAACCAGACTACTATACCAAAGAGAGTTGACCACCCTGCGGGATACCTCATGCTATAGGCAAGCCTCTCGGATTCTCGTCCCAGGCCGTCACGTCCGCCGTGTGAACGTACCAGTCCAGCAGGCGAGACTCCATATCCCTGCGCACCGCTGCATATCCCGGATCGTAATAGGTGTTGTGTAACTCGCGCGGATCGTTCTGCAGATCGTAGAGTTCACTCATGCCCGTGGGACGATAAATCAGCTTATAGTCCATCGTGCGCATCATGGTGGCACGAGAGACGCTTTCCGGATGCTCCTGCTGCTGCAATCCCTTGGGCCAGTAGATATGCGCTGGCGAACGGGGGATGCCATAGTCGCCCCATCGCCCCTCGAAACAGTGGGGTTGATGGGGATCATAGCCTCCTTCCGCAAATACCACACGCTTTGGGTCCCCCGCTGCCCCCCGCAGTTGTGGTAGCAACGAGTGCGCAAAATGGGTATGCCGCGCCTCTATCCCCGCCAACTCCAGCACGGTGGCCATGACGTCGAACAACTCGACCGGCTCCTGGATCACGTGTCCCGCCTTGTTACCCGGCATGCGCACCAAGAGAGGCACCCGCGTCAGCGTATCGTCGAGGGCGCTGGGCCACTTTTCCACCAGACCGTAATCTCCTGCCCAGTCACCATGATCCGAGGAGACAAAGACGGTGGTCTCCTCTGCCAGCCCCGTCTCATCCAGGGCATCTAACACCTGCCCCAGCATCCAGTCCACATAGCTGTTCATGCCCAAATAGACGGCCTGAATCCTTTTCATGAAACTTTCTGGAAGGCTGTCCAGGCGGCGGTATTCCCTTATCAGACGATGGAAATCCGGCTTGTCCTCCAGATCGGCCGGGCGCAGAGGGGATAGATCGTCAGGATCATACATGTTATGATACGGTTCAGGCGCGGAGTACATGGGATGTGGCATGGAGAGGGGGAAATACAGAAAGAAAGGCCTATCGCCCCTATGACGAGAACACAGAAATCCCAGCCCATCCTGGACGTTGCGCATGTCGCGGGTGTCATACGCTCCCCCTGAAAAGGGCTCGCAAAGAAAGCTGTAATAGGCAGCCTCATCCTGTTCATAGGGATTGATGCCCGCATGGCCGCCCTCCGAGGCGTCCCAATGATCGACGGCCAAGGGGAAATAGTCGGGAGCATAGACGTCGTTCTTACCATGCCACTCTATGTGGTAGCCGTCCTCTTTCAGATAGCGAAACAGGCTGGGCTCATCCGTCCGCAGCAGATACCACAGGGTGCGATGGCCTCGCACGTGAGGATACCACCCCGTCATCAGGCTACAGCGCGAAGGGGAGCAGACGGGATGCTGGACGTGACACTGGTCAAATCGCACGCCTTCCTCCGCCAGCCGGTCATAGTTGGGCATCTTGACTAGCGGGTGCCCGTAACAGGAGACGCTCTCCGCCCGCATCTCGTCGGGAAAGAAAAAGATGAAATTCATACCGCTCACCCCCTGAACAAAGGATGCTGGAACAGGAAACGGGTTCCAAAATCAGAAAGAAGCCTTACCATCAAGTAGGGCTTCTCGGGGCTGGACGTTGAGGATACGCCGGACCACAGCAGGCCCTCACAACCACCCAAATTAGTCACTTACGTCCACCATCACCTTGAGACACTCTGCCTTGTGCTCGTCGGAGAAACGCAGGGCATCTGCCGCTTCCTCCAGGGGAAAATGGTGGGTCACCAAGGAGGCGACGTCGATTCTGCCATCCACAGTCAGGGCGATGGCAGGAGGATAGCGGTTGGCATAGCGGAACTGTCCCCGGATGTCGATCTCCTTGCTCGATGCGGCCGCCAGGTCGATCTCCACCATGGCCTCGGGCGGTAGCCCTACGAGAACGGCCACGCCGCCGGGTCGCACGGCGGCCAAGGTATTCCGCGTCGCAGCGGCGGCCCCCGCCGTCTCAAAAGCCACGTCCACGCCACTATAATCTGGCCTAAAACCACGCAGCCCGCTGGTAACCTCTCTTATATGGTCGACCGCATCCCCTTGGCGGTCGTTCACCACATGCGTTGCCCCCAGACGGCGCGCATGCTGCAGGCGATACTCCTCGATATCCACAGCGATCAGGGTGGTAGCCCCTGCCGCCTTGGCTGCCTGCAAGGTTAGCAGGCCGATGGGGCCACATCCAAAGATGGCCACGCTATCGCCGGGCTTCACCTCGCCGCGCTTCGCGGCCCACAGCCCTACAGAGAGGGGTTCCATCATGGCCCCCTCCTCAAATGTCATGCTATCCGGCAAGGCAAATACAAAATCCTCAGGCCAGACCACGTACTCACAAAAGGCGCCATCGATGGGAGGCGTGGCCATGAACACCACATCGGGGCACAGATTGTAATGGCCCGTCTTGCAGTAAAAGCACTGGCCACACGTATAGCCCGGCTCAATGGTCACGCGGTCACCCGGAGCAAACTTCTCTGCCGCGCTCCCTACCTCCTCCACCACGCCGGCGCTCTCATGGCCCAGGAGCAAGGGATCTTCTACGACAAAGTCGCCGATGTGCCCATGGGTAAAATAGTGCACGTCGCTTCCACAAACCCCCACGCGCCTGATGCGCACCAATACTTCATTCGGGGCAGGTTGTGGCACGGGGCGGCTTTCTATACGTACATCACCCACACCGTACATTACTGCACAAAGCATCTCACTACCACTCATGAAATCCTCTCCTAAGCGCCATTCCAATCCCTCTACGGCATCTGATTATATATATCCTTGGATACATCCTGTCAAGCAGATGGAAGCGCCGGGGACATGAAGCCTGCCAAAACGATCAGACGAGGCAAGAGCAGTAGAAGTGGGCCATTGCACGCTGCGCGCATGAGGAATGGGTTGGCATCCATAGCACCTGCCTGCCCCAAGCACAAATCTCTGTGGAGAATCGCAAGGCGATTCTCCCAAGGAATATGCGTAGCATATTCCACGTTGTAGTCTCGCACACTTGTGGTATAATCAGGCGCGGGAGGTTAGACAAAGATGAACTCTAAGAAACGCCTAATGTTGATCGACGCACACGCACTGGCATATCGTGCGTATCATGCCATCCCCCCGCTAACAAGTCCTTCTGGGGAACCCACGAATGCCAGTTTTGGCTTCATGAATATGCTGCTTAAGGCCATTGACGACCTGTCACCAGACTACATTATCGCCACCTTTGACAGCGGCCGTACCTTCCGCCACGACGAATATGAGGAGTACAAGGCCCACCGCGCCAAGATGCCAGATGATCTGAGCCCTCAAATCAACCACATCAAGAAACTGGCGGATGCCCTAGGCATCCCTTGTTACACAAAAGAAGGCTACGAGGCCGATGATCTCTTGGGAACCCTGTCAAAGCAAGCCACGCAAGAGGGGTTGGAAACCGTTATCGTCACCGGAGACAGTGATGCCCTTCAGCTTGTCTCCGAGGACGTCAAAGTGCTGACGCCACGGCGATCGCTGGGAGATACCAAGCTCTATGACGTCGACGCTGTGAAGGAACGATATGGGTTAACGCCGGACCAGTTGATCGACCTCAAGGCCCTTATGGGCGATTCTTCAGACAACATACCCGGCGTACGTGGCGTGGGCATCAAGACAGCCACCCGCCTCCTCAAAGAATATGGCTCGGTCGAGGCCGTCTATGAACACCTGAATGACGTGAAGCAAACGAGGTTTCGCAGTGCCCTCGAAGACGGGCACGAGTCTGCCACGTTGAGCAAGCATCTGGTCACTATCGAACGCGACGTGGACGTTGACTTGCGTCTGAAAGACAGCGAGTGGGGAACTTTTGACCACGACAAAGTAATGGAACTGTTCCGTGAGCTGGGCTTTCATTCTCTCACGGACCGCGTCCCCGGTAAGAAAAAGTCGGACCCCGGTCAGCTTCCGCTTTTTGAGAGCGTCGAGGCGGCGGTCGTTTCTGAAAAGACGTCAGAGCGATATGCGGTGGTTGACTCTGAGGACGATCTAGCACGGCTGACCGAGGAACTCAAAGCGGCACCGCGCTTTGCCATCGACACAGAGACGACGGGCCTCGATATTCTCACGGCAGATCTGGTGGGCATCTCTGTCTCCACATCCTCTGGTGAGGCGTACTATATACCCGTGGGCCACGAGGAAAGACAGGGAGAGCAGTTGCCCCTTGAACTTGTACGCGAGCGACTGAGGCCGGTACTGTTGAACGAGAACTGCAAGGTGTTCCACAATGCCAAGTTCGACATAATCGTCCTGGAACGCCACGGCCTCCCCGTCAAGGGCCCCTGTATCGATACCATGATCGCGGCGTGGTTGTTAAATCCCTCGGGGCGGGGCATCGGTCTCAAGGAACAGGTCTGGCAGCGCCTGGGCATCGAGATGACGCCCATCGAGGAGCTGATCAAGAAAGGCCAGCAGGAACGCACCATGGCCCAGGTCAGCATCGCCGAGGCAGCCCCCTATGCTTGTGCCGACGCAGATATGACCTTGCGGCTTGCTGAGGTTCTGGAGGCCAAACTTAAGGAACGGGAGCAGTGGGACCTCTTTGTAGAGATGGAGATGCCTCTGATTCCCGTACTGGTGAGCATGGAACGACACGGTGTGGCCGTGGATCCCCGGGCTCTGGAAACCATGTCCCACAGGATCGAAGAGCAACTTGAACAACTCGAGGAGCAAATTCATGCATACGCTGGCCACCCGTTCAACGTGCGATCGACACAACAACTTGGCAGCGTGTTGTTCGAGGAACTGGAACTGCCCATCATCCGCCGGACCAAGACGGGCTACTCCACGGCCAAGGACGTGCTGTCGGACTTGGCAGAAGAGCACCCCATCGTAAACTTGATTCTGGAATATAGAAAGCTTGAGAAGCTAAAAAGCACCTATATAGACACCTTGCCCGATCTCGTGAATCCCTCCACAGGGCGGATTCACACCTCATATAATCAGACGGGCACGAGCACCGGTAGGCTGTCCTCCAGTGACCCCAACCTGCAGAACATTCCCGTACGGACGGAACTGGGGCGCCATGTGCGGGCCGCCTTTGTCGCGCCCCCAGGACACGTGTTGCTTGGCTGCGATTACTCCCAGGTCGAATTGCGTCTATTGGCCCACTTTTCAGCAGACCCGGAGATGATAGCCGCTTTTCACCGTGGTGAGGACATTCATGCCACCACGGCAGCGGCGATCCATGATATCCCCCTGTCAGAGGTGACCAAGGAACAGCGGGGCTTGGCCAAGACCATCAACTTTGGGCTGATGTACGGCATGTCGGCCTATGGGCTCGCATCCCGTACGGGGCTATCCATCGACGAAGCGCGTCAGTTCATAGAGACATATTTCCAGCGCTTCAGCCAAGTGGAAACCTACTTTGAAGAAACCCTCGCCTTTGCCCGCGAGCACGGATACGTGGAGACAATCATGGGCCGTCGCCGCTACTTTCCCATGCTCAAGGCGACGGACGCCGGCAACAGCCGCGCACAACGGGCTGCGGAGAGGGCAGCCATCAACATGCCCATCCAAGGGAGCGCGGCGGATATACTCAAAATCGCCATGATTCGCCTCTACGATTTGCTGCGGGAAAGAGAGCTGGCGGGGCGTTTGATTCTACAGATACATGACGAACTGGTGCTGGAGGTGCCAGAGGATGAGCTGGCCAGAACGCAGGAACTGGTGGTGGACACCATGGAAAACGCCTACACCCTGGATGTGCCCCTCAAAGTGGATGCTGCCGTGGGAAGGAACTGGATGGAGATGAAGTAGTGGTACTCTTGGACGTTGAACTCCGTAAAGCCCTTATCGAAGCCCTGCACGCGTCGCAGAAAGCGGAAACCCTCCCCGCCTCCGGCTTGCCCGAAGACATAGCCGTTGAGCACCCCAAGGATGAGACCTTGGGCGATTTTGCCACGCCCATGTGCATGAAGCTTGCAGGTGAGTTCCACATGCCCCCCCTGAGAATCGCCGAGATCGTGGCGGAGCATCTGCCCGATTTGCCCTTTCTCGGCACCGTGGAGGTCGCTCCCCCAGGATTCATCAACTTTCGGCTCAGCGAATCGTGGCTCACATCCCAGGTAGAGGCGATCCTGAACACAGCCGGAGACTATGGCAAGATCGACCTGGGAGAAGGACGCCAGGTGCAAGTTGAATACGTCAGCGCCAACCCTACCGGCCCTCTGCACATGGGATCTGCACGGAACGCCGTCCTGGGAGACGCTCTCGCCTCCGTATTGGAAACGGCAGGATACGATGTACAGCGTGAGTATTATGTCAATGACGCCGGAAGCCGCATGCAAGTCTTCTACGAGACCCTCTATGCGCGCTATGCCCAGGCTCTGGGGGAAAACGCCGCTGTCCCAGAGGATGGCTACCATGGACCCTACGTGGTGGATATTGGCGAGGAGATTGCCGCCAAGCATGGAAAACGCTTCTTGGAGATGCCAAAACAGAAGGCCCTGGAGCAGATTGGGGCTATTGGGCTTGAGTACGTCATCGAAGGAGCAAGAGAAGATCTGGGTCTCCTGGGCATCGAATACGATCGCTGGTTCTCCGAGAAAAGCCTGTACGAAAATGGGCAGTTCGAGCAGGTCATGACCATATTGAAGGAAGGTGGCTACCTTTACGAGCACGAGGGCGCCACGTGGCTCAAAGCGACGGCGCTGGGCGGCGAAAAGGACGAAGTGGTGATCCGTTCCGATGGCACTCCTGGCTATTTCGCCTCGGACATAGCCTACCACTATAACAAGTTCGTCCAGCGCGGGTTTGAGCGCGTGGTCGACATCTGGGGAGCCGACCATCAGGGACACGTGCCCCGCATGAAGGCCATGATGAAGGCGCTCTCATTGGACCCGGATCGTCTGGAGATCATCATCTACCAACTGGTGACGCTCAAGCGGGGCGGGGAAATAGTGCGTCTATCCAAACGCACGGGGGACATCGTAACATTGCGCGAGGTGCTGGACGAAGTGGGCAGCGACGCCATGCGTTACTTTCTTCTCTCCCGCTCGGCGGACAGCCAGATGGAGTTCGATATCGATCTGGCCAAGGAGCGGTCGCAGGACAACCCCGTCTACTATATCCAGTATGCCCATGCGCGCATCTGCTCCATTCTTCGCCGCGCCAGCCGTATAGACCACGCGGACGGCGATGTGGCATTGTTGACCAGCGAGCCAGAGCTGGCCCTCATCCGTCAGATGCTGCGCCTGCCAGAGGTGGTGCGCCTTTCTGCGGACCTCTTGGCGCCTCACCACTTGACCTACTACGCCTATGACTTGGCGGGTGCCTTTCATACCTTCTACCGTGACTGCCGCGTGCTGAGTTCCGATCCAGAGGACGAGGAGCTGACCAAAGCGCGCCTCAAGCTCGTCAGGGCCTGCAAGATCGCCCTGGCACGGGCGCTGGAAATCATGGGGATGAGTGCCCCCGAAAGGATGTAACTCGAAACGCAGAGCAAAGTGTACTATAAGAGGAAGGATCATGCCTAAAGAAACGATGACGCCCCGTGAACGATGGCGAGCCGTGCTGGAACGCAAAAAGCCGGATCGCGTGCCCATGGATTACTGGACGACAGACGAAGCGGAAGAGAAACTGCTGGCCCACCTGGGAGTTGATAGCGAACGAGAGTTGCTCGAACGGCTACACATCGACAGGCCCTTTACTGTGAGACCTCGCTACATCGGCCCCCCTTGCCCCGAGAATGAGGACGTCTATGGGATCGGGTACCGCGATATAGATTATGGTACCGGCGCGTATCGCGAAGCTGTGTATCATCCTCTAGCCGAATACGAAAGCGTGGAAGAGATCGAGGCGAACTATCGCTGGCCTAGCCCTGACTGGTACGACTACTCGGACCTTGAACAGCAGATCGAGGGCTGGGAGGAGTACCCCATCCGAGGCGGAGGATCTGAACCGTTCCTGATATACAAGGATCTCCGCGGTCAGGAACTCGCCTTTATGGACCTCGTGCTCCATCCGGAGATGGTACACTATTGTCTGGACAAGCTCTTTGAGCTAGCCTATCAGAATACGCTGCGCATTTACGAAGCGATCCCTGGAGAGGTGATGATTACGTATATAGCAGAGGATATGGGCAGCCAGGAGGGGCTTCTTTTCTCGCCGGAACAGATTCACGAGTTCCTCATCCCGCGCATGAAGCGCATGATGGACCTAGCCCACGAGGCGGGCGCCTTCGTCTTCTTTCATAGCGATGGCGCTGTGCGCAAGATCCTTCCCGATATGATCGAGGCAGGCATAGACGTGCTCAATCCCGTCCAGTGGCGCTGCACGGGCATGGAACGAGAGGGACTCAAACGCGACTTTGGCGACGACATCATCTTCCATGGGGCCATGGACAACCAGTATACGCTGGCCTTTGGGAGCGTGAAAGAGGTGCGCCAGGAAGTCCTAGACAACCTGCGCTTCCTTGATACCGATGGCGGCTATATCCTGGCGCCGTGCCATAATATTCAGGCCGTCAGTCCGCCAGAGAACGTGGTTGCCATGTATGATACCTGCTATCAGCACGGCTGGGTTTAGGATACTTACGACAAAACGGAGGGACAATGTACATCGGCAGATTCGTCATTTTGGGCAAGACGGGCACGGGAGAATGGTACCTGGGATATCGGGTCTCATCACGCTCCTTTCCCAACCGCACCATTCGTACGGGGGAGGATCGCGCTGTAGTCATCCCCACGGAGGACGCGCCTCCATCGGACAATCCCTACATCTCTTACAATTGCGTGCGCACGTACCAAGACGTGCTGATCGTATCGAACGGCACCCACGTGGATCCCATCATCGACAAGGTCAAGATCGGTTATGGCCTGCGCGACGCCATGGCCCTCTCCCTTCTGGCCATGGACTATGAGCACGATAGCTACCATACTCCCCGCATAGCCGCTGGATTGGATGGCAAGGCCGACCAAGGCTACCTGGGCATCGTCGCTGACGACCAATTGACGGTGAAAAGTATAGAGGTGGCGCCGGGCGAGGCCTTTCTTATCGCCACCTACGAACACACCTCTCCCACCCCCATCGATCTGGATAGCGACACGGCGGAAGCTCTCTGCAAAGAGATTCTCGAATGCGAATATGAGCACCCCGTAGCCGCCCTAGTCACCATGTTTCAGGACGGCGAACTGCGCATGGCCGCGCGTACGGCAGAATAACGTATGCTACGCCACATGCGGCGCCAAAACTCGCCTGGGGACTTGGCACCGCATGAGCCACCTGAGAACGTCTGTGAAAAGAAACGGCATAGAGACGAACTGCCCTTACAGGCTCAACCCTTTGAGTTGCTCCAGGACATACTCGCGAATATCGGTAGCCGACGGCAGATCAGCCACGATCCGTCCATCCTCTATCAGGCGCTCGTTTAGAAACTCGCGTTCCTCCCCGCATGCACAGCGTCCCGGATCCCGCTTCCAGTACACGACTTCGGAAGCACCACAGGCCGGGCAGCGGGCTAGGAACTTGCCGCCCCCCTTCTTGCCCCGTTTGGTAAAGGGCTCTCCCTCTATCTCCACAATGTCGAAAGCGAAATTGATCGTGGGCGCATTGGACAACGATGTGCCCACGCCATAGCCATCGCAGATTGGATTCAGCCTGGGGATGTTGTATTCATCCAAGCCCCCACTGGCAAAGAACTTGACCGATTCATATCCGCGGATGTCGAGCTCCCAGCGCGTCTCCTCCATCAGGTCATATAGGTCGCCACGTCGCGAGGAGGGCGTATCGAAACGTACGCCAAAGAGCGCATCGCCCATGGCCTCCGCCAAGCGCAGCGCCTCGAATTTCTCATCCTTGAAGGTATCGATCAGCACGATACGCGTCACCTCAGGGGGCACCACCTCATCAAAGGCCCGCGCCGCCTCCAGGGTGTCGCCAAGAATGAGGATCAAGGCATGGGGCATAGTGCCCGTGGGTTCAATGCCCATGACGTCCGCGGCCGCTACAGTGGACACCCCGTCACAGCCACCCACGTAGCAGGCCCGCTCTATCATGGGCGCCAGAGCGGGATGCATCCTCCGCGCGCCAAAACTAAGCAAGATGCGGTCACCGGCGGCAAGACGACAGCGTGCTGCCCTAGTCGCTATACCCGATGCCTGGCACATCAACCCCAGAAACGCTGTCTCAAAGTGACCGAAGGCTGTATAAGGCCCCTTGATGGTCAGCACGGGATCGCCAGCCCGAAAGACGGTCCCCTCTGGCAGGGACCACACCTGAATATCCAGTCCCTCCAATAGATTGGCCACCTCTTCAATGCCCGTAAGGACAGCCCAGGGCAGGTCGCCGGGCAAGTTCCGCGCCCGCACCTCGCCCACTACCACCTTGTCCGCGTCGCGGGCCCTGATCGCCGCGCGCGCCCTCTCAAAGTAAATATCCGTCACCTGGCCCCCACGGATCTCATCCTCTGTAGCAATGTGGAATCTACGTTTCGTCATCGCGTCCCCCTTGCACTTAACGATTGCTATCATCAAAATGGCTCTATGGCGCCTCCTCACAGATCAGCATGCGCCCATGCCTCGATCATCTCCGTCCTCATAGAATGCGAGCAACAACCCGTGCCATCTATTATACTTCGAACCCGGTCTGCTTCAACCCATGCGCGTCCCGCATATGCCTCTTCACTTTGACGATAGCCCCCTTCGTGCCTATACTGCGTTGGAGAAAGCGAAACAAAGGGAACGTATGGAAAAAACGAAAGAGCATTCTGTCCTATCAACTACGCGTATCGAACACCAATTCGAACAAGCCTTGTCTATCGCCGCCGAGCGGTGGGAGCAAGCATGGCAGGTACGCATGGAGCATCATGATCCCACTATCCACTTTGACCGCCCCCTCAATGTCCTGCCCGTGAGCGTCACGGGGGATGCCTGCGCGCTGAACTGCGCACATTGCGGCGGATACTATTTGCGCCATATGCATCCGATCTGGGACGTGGAACCGAAGGGGGCCACGACATGTCTCATATCGGGAGGCTGCGATAAAGAAGGACGTGTGCCGGTGATGCCCCACCTGGACAGGATAGCCGCCTTGAGCAAAGAGCACCGGCTGGTCTGGCACGTGGGGTTCATCGACGAGGAAGAAATGCAAGCCATCGCCCCCTATGTCGACGTGATATCCTTTGACATGGTGGGAGACGCCGAAACGGTACGGGAGGTCTACGGGCTTGATGCGACGCTGGATGACTATGTGCGCACCTTCGACATGGTGCAACAGTATGCCCCCGTTGTTCCCCATATCATTATCGGCCTGCGCTGCGGCAAACTGAGTGGTGAACGCGCTGTGTTGGAGGCTCTGCAAGATAGAGCCCTGGAGAAGCTCATCTTTATCATCCTGATCCCCACCGAAGGCACAGCCTACGCTCACTGCTCTCCCCCACCCCTACAGCAGGTGGCCGAACTCTTTTTGGATGCGCGCATGCTTTTGCCGGACACTGATATCTACCTCGGCTGCATGCGCCCCCACGGGGACTACCGCCAGCGCGTTGATGAACTGGCCATCCGCGCCGGGCTGAACTGCATCGTCAACCCCACCCAAGCAGCGGAGGACATGGCCGCCAAAAGAGGCCTGCAGATCGTCTGGGGGGACGAATGCTGCGCCCTGGACTAGAAAAGCAAACCCACAAGGTACGGGAAAAAGAAGATTGGTCTTGGAGAGTGTCTGTGGGAACAGCCGCCGTTCTGGGCCTTTGTGATCTCCAAATGGACGCGCCCCCCACCACGGCCTACCTGATGCTGGGCGAACGGTGTCAGCGGAATTGCGCCTTCTGTGCCCAGGCACGCGGCAGTGAGGCCAAAGAGAACGCACTGTCGCGGGTGGTGTGGCCTCCCTTCCCGCCGCAAGATGTCCTTGAAAGCCTCCAGCACGCCTACCAGGAGGAAGAGATTGGCAGGGCATGCTTCCAGGTAACGGTGAGTGCAGGATACCTTGAACAGACCGCGCAAGCCATAGAGATGGTAAGCCGAACGTGTGACATACCGATCTCGACCTCTGTGGTTCCCCGCAACGTGGACGACGTGACCATGTTCCTTCAATCGGGAGCCGAACGGGTCACCATCGCACTGGACGCGGCATCCCCCCGCGTATATCGGCAGGTCAAGGGAGGGACATGGAAGAAGACCCTGCAGCTTCTACAGGCCTCCGCCTACCGATACCCTGGCCACGTCGGCACGCACCTCATCGTAGGCTTGGGCGAAAGCGAACGAGACATGGTAGAACGTATTCAGGATATGGTGGACCTTCAGGTGACAGTCGGGCTTTTCGCTCTCACCCCCATCAAGGGCACGCGCCTGGAAAATGAACCGCCACTACCGCTCTCAAATTACCGACGCGTGCAGGTGGCCCGTTGGCTGATTGCCACAAGAGTGGCGCGTTCCTCCGACTTTTGCTATGATAGCGAGGGACGAATCAGAAGTTACGGCCCCACGACAGCGGCGCTTCCGCGCCTGCTCGCCCGTGGCGAGGCTTTTCGCACAGCGGGATGTCCGGACTGCAACCGGCCTTACTACAACGAACGGCCAGGCGGGATCCTCTACAATTACCCCCGACCTCTGACACCCGGGGAGGTCGAGCAAGCACTGAAAGAACTAGACGTGAGCATAGATGGTATCATCTGAAAACGCCATTGGAAAAGGGCACAGAAAAGATGGCCAAGAAGACAGCGCTTTACGAGAGACACGTCGCCCTGGGAGCGCGCATGACAACCTATGCGGGGTGGGCCCTGCCGGTGCAATATCCCACGGGTCCCAAAGCCGAACACCTCCACGTGCGCGAGGCGGTGGGCCTCTTTGACATTGATCATATGGGGCAGATCGTCGTTACGGGCCCAGATGCTGTACCATATCTGCAGAGAATCATGACCGCCGACGTCAGCCGGTTCTCCGTGGGACGCGCCAACTACTCGATGATGTGCTATGACGATGGGGGCATCGTAGACGACGTATTCATCTATCATATGCCCGATAGATACTTTATCACTGTCAACGCCGCCAACAACGCTAAGGACACATCCTGGGTAAACTATCATCGGTCCCATTTCAACGTAAGCGTTGAAAACGTTTCCCAGGAGACGTATATGCTGGCGCTGCAGGGTCCCCTCTCACAACCCACGCTGCAAGACCTGTGCGCATACGATCTAGACGAACTGGCCTACCACGAAGCGGTAGATACAAACGTGGCGGGCGTACCCACCCTCCTGGGCCGAACGGGATATACGGGAGAGGATGGATTCGAGATCTACTTCCCGGCGAACGAAGCCATCCACGTCTGGGACGCGCTGATGGAAGCGGGCGAGGAATATGGTCTCCTACCTATCGGCCTCGCCGCCCGCGATTCGCTTCGCTTGGAGCCCTGTATGCCCCTCTATGGCCAAGAGATATCGGCCAACATAACCCCCTTCGAGGCGGGCTTGGGATGGGCCGTATCCCTGGACAAAGAAACGCTTATCGGTCGCTATGCCCTGCTCAAGACGCACCTGGAGGGCCCCTCCCGAAAGCTCGTGGCCTTTGAGATGATCGAACGAGGGGTCCCCAGGCACGACTATGCGGTGCATGTAGAGGGCACCGTACGCGGTCACGTGACCAGCGGTATGTACTCCCCCACCCTGGAAAAGTTCGTCGGACTGGCCTACGTTCCCAGCGAACACGCGAGCGTTGGGCAGGAAATCGGTATAGATATCCACGGCAGCGTCAGGCCGGCCGTCATCGTGAACAAACCGTTTTACACACCCACCTACAGAGGATAAGCACTATCGAGGGAAAGGAGTTGCAAAATGCCCGTTCAAGTTGACGAGAACTGCCTGTACACGGAAAGCCACGAGTGGCTCCGCATAGAAGGAGAAGAGGCTTACACGGGCATCACGGACTTTGCCCAGGACAGCTTGAGCGACGTTGTCTACGTCGAGCTGCCCGACGTCGGTGATACGTTCGAACAGGGCGAGCCGTACGGTGTCATAGAGTCCGTAAAAGCGGCCTCGGATTGCTATTTGCCCCTCGCGGGCGAGATCCTGGAGGTGAATGAGGAACTGGAGGTCAGCCCCGAGTTGGTGAACGAGGATCCTTATGGAGAGGGATGGTTCGTCAGGTTTAAAATCGAGGATCCCGATCAGATCAACGATCTGATGGATCCCGATACCTACAAGGAATACGCCGAAAAAGCTCAGGAGGAGGGAACACACTAGATGAACTATGTTCCCCATACAAAAGCGCAAGAAGAGGAGATGCTGGATAGAATCGGCGTAGAGAATGTCGAGGCTCTCTTTGAATCCGTTCCCCCCGACTATCGCTTCCCCTCGGTTGAGCTCCCTGAGCCCGTTTCGGAGATTGAGATCATGCGGGAACTACGGGAGGTGGCCGAGAGCAACGCGGATCTCCAACACGTAAGCTGCTTTTTAGGCGCGGGCGCCTACCATCATTACGTGCCCAGCGTGGTGGATCACGTCGTGAGCCGCTCCGAGTTCTACACGGCCTATACCCCCTATCAACCAGAGATCAGCCAGGGAACCCTGCAATCCATCTTTGAATACCAGAGCATGATTTGTGACCTGACGAGCATGGAGGTCAGCAACGCTTCCCACTATGATGGAGCCACGGCCATGGCTGAATCGGTGATCATGGCCTACAACGTCTCCCGAGGACGACGGAACAAAGTCATAATATCACCAACCGTTCATCCCGAATACCTGGCGACCGTCAGAACCTACATGCAAGGGATGGAGATGGACATCGTCGCCCCCAGGGACCCATCCGCCGACTTGGATTGGCTCATTGACCAGGTTGATGAGAACACGGCCTGCCTTATTGTACAGAATCCCGATTTTCTTGGGCGCATCCATGATCTGAACGACGTGGCAGAAAAAGTACATGCGCACGGTGCGCTACTCGTGGTTGCCTGCGATCCCATCTCATTGGGTCTGCTCAAGCCCCCCGGAGATATGGACGCCGACATCGCCCTGGGCGAGGGGCAGCCCTTGGGCAATCCCCTCAACTACGGGGGGCCGTATCTGGGCTTTTTCACCTGCAAGAAGAATTTCGTACGGCGCATGGCTGGCCGGTTGGTGGGCCAGACGACCGACGTGGAGGGCAGACGAGGATACGTCCTGACCCTGGCCACGAGGGAACAGCACATTCGACGCGAGCGCGCCACCTCCAATATCTGCACCAACGAAGGGCTTAACGCGCTGGCGGCCGCCGTTTATCTGGCCGCCCTTGGTAAGTGTGGACTCAAACAAGTGGCCGAGCTCTGCTATCACAGGGCTCACTATGCTGCCAAGGCTATCGACAGACTCGCCGACTATAGCGTCGATTTCGATATGCCCTTTTTCAAAGAGTTCGTCGTGCGCTGTCCCACCTCGGTAGCCGAGATCAATGAGAGGCTCTTACAGGACTATGATATTCTGGGCGGATACGACCTGGGACGGGCATACCCGAAACTGCAGAACCACATGCTGGTGTGCGTGACGGAGATGAATTCCGCTCAACAGATTGATGACCTTGTCTCGGCATTGGAGGAGGTAGGACGATCATGACGGAACCCATCATCTACGAGCTGAGCGTGTCGGGACGTTGCGGAGCACATCTGCCCGATCTAGACGTGCCTCCCAGCGATCTGCCGCCACAGGAACTCCTGCGAGACGACCTGGACTTGCCTGAGGTGAGCGAATCCGACGTCATGCGCCATTACGTCCACCTTTCGCAGATGAACCATGGCGTGGACATAGGGTTCTACCCGCTGGGATCGTGCACCATGAAGTACAATCCCAAAGTGAACGAGGACGCCGCCCGGCTGCCGGGCTTTGTCGAGACACATCCCTACCAGCCCGAGGCCTCTGTCCAGGGCAACCTGCGTCTCATGTACGAATTGCAGGAATTCCTAAAAGCCCTCAGTGGATTCCAGGCCGTAAGCCTACAGCCGGCCGCGGGAGCCCACGGTGAACTGGCGGGCGTGCTGATGATCCGCAGTTACCACGAAAGCCGGGGCGATACGGACCGCAAGATTATGCTCATCCCCGACTCTGCTCACGGCACGAATCCGGCCTCCACCAGCATGGCCGGCTTTGAGATGGTGGAGTTGGAATCCGATGAGCGCGGCAACGTGGACGTGAACGACCTGCGCAAACACGTGAATGACCAACTAGCGGGCATGATGCTCACAAACCCCAACACACTGGGGCTGTTTGACGAGAACGTCCTAGAGATCACCCGCCTGGTGCACGAGGCCGGAGGACTCATGTACGGCGACGGCGCCAACTTTAACGCCCTGATGGGCGTGACCAAGCCCGCCGATCTTGGCTTCGACGTGATGCACTTCAACCTACATAAAACCTTCTCCACCCCCCACGGCGGCGGTGGGCCGGGATCGGGGCCCGTAGGCGCGTCGAAGGTGCTCGCCGATTTCCTCCCTGGACCGGTGGTTGTCCTCGAAGGAAGGAAAACAGAAAAAGATCTTACACCAACTTACAGACTGGAGATGCCGGCCAAATCCATCGGTCGCGTCAAGGCTTTCTACGGGCAGTTTGGCGTCATAATCAAGGCTTACACCTACATTCGCATGCTGGGGGCAAAGGGGTTACTGGAAACGAGCAAAGGCGCCGTGCTCAACGCCAACTATTTGCAGGCGATACTCAAAGAGGTCTATCCGCTGCCTTTCGAACGCCTCTGTATGCACGAATTCGTGTTGGAGGGGAGGATAGAGGAAGCACCGGATGTCCAGGCCCTCGACATATGCAAACGCCTCATCGATTTTGGCATCCATCCCCCCACCAACTACTTCCCTCTCATCGTGCCCGAGGCTCTGATGATCGAGCCGACAGAAACGGAAAGCAAGCGCATGTTAGACTATTTTGCGGACACCATGGAGCAGATCGCCAAGGAGGCGCGCGAGAAACCAGAGCTTCTCCACAATGCCCCCGTCAACGCGCCGGTGCGCCGCCTGGACGAGGTCTGGGCAGCCCGCAACTTGGTACTGCGTTGGCAGAAGGAAGAAGGCACGGAGGCATAAGCGAGCAACTCGTTCGACAGATAGGGAGAACAACGGCCTATGCTCTACCTGGTCGCCACACCCATCGGGAACCTGGATGATATCACGCTGCGCGCCCTGGAGACCCTCAAAGAGGTGGACGTTGTGGCCAGCGAGGACACGCGCAAGACGGGGCGCCTGCTAAAGCACTTTGACATCGAAAAGCGCCAGATATCGTTCCATGAACACAACAAGGAGCGTGCCACAGAGCGCATCATGGCGCTGCTGCAGGGCGGGAAATCGGTAGCCCTGGTGACCAGCGCCGGAACCCCCGGCATAGCGGATCCGGGGTTCACGTTGGTACGTGCCGCCATCCAAGAGAACGTCGATGTGACCATGATCCCCGGCCCGACCGCCTTTGTGGTGGCCCTCGTTCTCTCCAACCTTCCGCTCCACAGTTTCACCTTCCGCGGTTTTACGCCCCGAAAAACGGTGGCACGAAAAAAGTTCTTTGAGGCCGACCGCGATTCCCCTTACACCCTGATCTATTACGAAAGCCCCTATCGTCTCATACGCTCACTGAAAGACGCCCTGGCGGTGTTCGGGGATAGACAAGCGGCGCTGGGGCACGAACTGACCAAGTTACATGAAACGGTCATCAGGGGCACCCTATCGGAAATCCTGGAGCAGATGACGGGGAAGGAGATTCGCGGGGAGTATGTGCTCCTCATCGCCGGGAGCGAGGCGGCCTGATCCCCTCACCGTCTGATCTGTGGCGTCCCCTTCAGACACCCAACTCAAACTCGGCCACCACGAAGGTGTGATCCGAGGGACGTTCGGCCCTTCTGGCCTCCTCGTCCACCCACACATCCCGCGACTTCTCGACCAGCGGCTCCGTGGCCCAAATATGATCCACGCGCCATCCCAATCCCCGCTCCAGGGCATTCCGCGTGCGATAGTCCCAATACGTATATTGCACCTCATCTGGGTGATGATGTCGAAACAGATCCACAAAGCCCCATGCGCGCACGCGTGCCAGAGCGGCCCTGGCTTTGGGGTGAAAATCCACATGATTCTTCAAACGGTCAGGGTCGTGAATATCGATGGGCTCGGGAGCCACGTTAAAGTCGCCCACCCAAAGGAGAGGTTCATCCGGCGAATAGTTCCGCTCAAAGAGATCGCGCAGACGGTCGAACCATTCCAGTTTGTACTGAAACTCGGGGGCGTCGGCGGAGCGCCCCTGAGGCACGTACGTGTTCACAATGGGAATGCCCTGTACCACCACCCGAATCAAGCGCGGTTCATCCTGCTCTTCCTCGCCGCCACCATCAAAACCATAGTGCACGTCCTGGGAGGCTTCCCTGCTGATCACGGCCACACCGGAGTAGCCTTTTTGGCCCCGAAAAACCACCTGATAGCCCGCTTCCTCAACGGTCTCCCGGGGAAAGTCCGCATCCTGCACCTTGGTCTCCTGCACACAGACCACATCCGCCGATTCCTTTTCCATCCATGCAAGTATTTGATCCAAACGCACCCGAATCGAATTGGCATTGAAAGTCGCTACTCTGAACAGATCATCACGCATCAAACTGCCTCCTTATCCCTCATTCCTGCCCCATTGGAGTCCGTTAGACGCCCAAAAGGCGATTGGTCCCCAAAACTCAGTGCCTCTCGCCCGTCGCGGCAAAGTACATACTATTCGCGAGAGCGGGATACAGCGTTCTATACACTTGATATGGCTTCTCATAGGCACGGTGGCGCGAAGCGTCCGGCGAAATGACCTCATCAATCGCTGGGAGGGCGCGTTGGATGGCCTCATCATAATTCTCATAAACGCCAGCGCCCACGCCCGCCGTTATGGCGGCGCCAAGGGCCGTCGCCTCACGTACCTTCAAGGTGACAACCTCCACGCCCCATACGTCGGCTTTGATCTGACGCCAAAGGGCGTTCCGTGCCGCCCCTCCCACGGTGACAACGCGGGTCAGCGACACGCCGCTTTGCCCCTCAATGAGTTCCAATAGATGACGCATGGCGAAGGCCGTCCCCTCCATGATAGCGCGGACCATATCCCCACGTTCCGTGCTCAACGAGAGCCCGAAAAAGATGCCCCGCGCGTGGGGATCCCAAAGGGGCGCGCGCTCGCCCATCATGTGCGGCAAAAAGACCACACCGTTGGCCCCAGGAGGCGAAGCGGAAGCCGCCGCCGTCATCTCCTGGTAAAGCGCCTGATCAGGCTCCGTGCCCGCGTCACCCCACAATTCCCGCCCAAACCACTGCAACGCCGCCCCAGACGTGCTCATGGCCCCGATGAGGACCCAGATGCCGGGTACCACGTGCCAGCGGCCCAGCAGTTGTGGACAGATGGACGGTTCGGGCAGACAGGCGGCCACCATTTCCGACGTGCCGCTCACGTCAAAAACATCCCCTGGATGTATGGCTCCCACTCCCACTGAGGCCATGGCGCCATCGATCCCTCCCAGCACCACCGGTGTCCCGGACCGCAGGCCCAAGGCCTCTGCCCGCCGCCTCAGCAGAGGAAAAGCCGTGTCAGGAGCCGCGACAGGGGCCAGCAGATTGAGGTCGACCCCCAATGCGTCGGCCACCTCCGGATCCCAACCCTTCGTTCGATAGTCATAGAGCCCCATGAAACTGGCGTTGGTCCAGTCGACCCGCGTCTCGCCTGTAAGCCAACGAAAGAGGAGGGTCCCCACTTGAGCGAACAAGGTCGTCGCCTCATATATGCCACGCTCATGCGCGCGGAGCCAGAGGATGGACGTGAGGCTCGTGTTACCCGAGACGATGCGATTGCCCGTGATCTCCTCGATATCGGGCGCTTTTCGCAATATCCAGGAAGCCTCCCGCGCGCTGCGGTTATCAAAGTAGGTGATGGCAGGTCGCAGGGGCGAACCCGACGCATCCAGGGGCGTGACGGTGCCGATCATATTGCTCAACCCTATGGCCGCCACACAGTCGGCGGACACACCCGCCTCGTCCAACACGGAATGAACTCCCTGTGTGACGGCTTCCAACCAGCGTTCGGGGTCGATCTCCGCCCAACCAGGTCTCGGCGACTGTACGGGAATGGCCACCTGTTTCAAGGCGAGGAATTCGCCCGTCGCCTGGAACAATCCCACCTTTACCGCCGTGCCCCCTACGTCGATACCCAAGAGACAGGTAGATGTCACCACAAAGCCTTCCCTTCTCCGAATGCGCCCCTATTATAATTCCAAGCACGGGGAGGGTAAAGGGCGGTCTCAATCGCCAGGAGCAGCGATTGGTCGCAAAGCGGCTGGGAGCGTATAATGAGGGACAGGGTGCCCTGAAAATCCCAGTGATGGGAAGGGCCTCTATCGGAGTTCTGTGACCGAGCCACGCCAAGTTGAAATGGGAGAGAATGCGCATAACGTTTCTGGGCACTGGCACCTCGCATGGCGTGCCCACCATCGATTGTATGCTGGACAACTACGAAAGTTGCCCACGAAAGGTCTGCCTGAAGGCGGCGACGAATCCACGCTACAGACGCACTCGGGCATCGATTCTGGTAGAGACGGAAGAGGCGGCTATTCTCTTCGACACGTCCCAGGACTTTCGGCAGCAGGTGCTGAGCAATCGCGTGCGGCGCATTGATGCCGTACTTTATACACATGGACACGCCGATCACATCTATGGCCTGCCGGACATACGCTCCTACTGCCGCCAACAGGAGGGGCCCATCGACATATACGGCTCTGCAGAGACGCTGCGCATATTGCGTGGAGCCTTTCAGTATATTTTCGATCCACCGGATTACGTGGGAGGTGGTATCCCCAAGGTGATCCCTCACGTGCTCGACGCACCCATTGAAATTGGGAAGGCCGCGATAATCCCTCTGCCCGTAGAACACGGTCCACTGGAAGGGTGCCAAGGGTATCGTATGGATGACGTGGCCTACATCCCCGACGCCAAGCGCATTCCCGAGGATACGCTGGACAAACTAGAGGGGCTGGATCTGCTCATCCTCAATTGTCTGCGCCTACGTCCTCACGGCAGCCACCTTTGTCTGAAGGAGAGTCTGGCTTACGCACGGCAACTGGCTCCCACTCGCTGCCTGTTCACACACATGACGCACGATATAGACTATCAAGTCGAGGGGAAAAAGCTTCCCGGATGGGCAGATTTTGCCTACGATGGGCTGGTCGTCGAGGTATGACATATTGGCTCCGCGGAACGTTTCCCAATCGTGGGAACGGGCCATACATAGAGTACGAGCGTTGACGAGATCAACACCTATCCTTGGAGAAAAGGATGACCGAGAGAGGATCGGCCAAAGAAAACGGCGAGAATGCCCTATGGCGCAGGATCGATTTTTCTGGCGTCACCCTCGTTATAGGCGTGGGCAGCGGGCGCCTGGTGAAGCTGCTCAACGAGCGCGTGGCAGCCGCCCAGGGACACCTCATCGTCGCCAGCGAAAGAATGTCAAGCCTGAAAGAGATTCTGTCTCTGAGAGAATCGGGCCCTTTGGCACCGATGCAGACTCACCCAGGGGCTATGCCTCTTCTCGACCAGACGGTGGATCTCTTGGTGATGAGCGGCGTATTGCGCCAGGTGCCGGAGGCCAAAATCAACGCCATCTTTAACGAGCTGTGGCGCATTCTCGTGCCTGGCGGGCAACTGCGCATCTCTGATATCCTCGAACCACCAGAGGCCGAGCACACCCAAGCCTGGGCTCAGCGGAATGCCATCGTGCGCAAGCTGGGACAGGCGCTTAACGAGCCAACGGCGGTCTCTGTAAATATCCGGCGTGCGGCCAGGGCCGTGCGCTCTGCAGGGTTCGACGATCTGGCCATATCCATATTGCCCGGCCCTCCATTGACACAGGAATGGCTGGAGGAGACAGTAAAGGCCGTGCACACCATGGCTTCTCGCGTGGTCGACCATGACACGCAACAACAGATACTGAACGAGGATCTCAAGGCGCTGGCAACAGCCTATAAGCGGGGGGACCAACGCGCCGCTGAACGGTTCGTCCTGCGAGGCGTCAAGGCCGGTGACGTAGCCCTTAACCCAGAGCCTCGCTGGCAGGGAGAGGGCGCGTGACCATCTACGTTGACGTCTCCAGCGCCGTCCATGCCAAGGCCGGATTGAAGCGCTACGCCGAGAACTTGGTTCGCGCGCTTGAACCGCTGCTGGGAGAGCGTCTGCGTCTCTTTCAGAACAGTCTAGGACGCCGTGGTCCCCTCACCGGCTGGGAGGATCATCCCACTGTCGGCGTGCGGTATGGATACAGGGTGTGGCGCGCGTTGGTCCTGCTGCGGCAGGCCCTTCACTGGCCCATGAATGCCCTGTTGCCGGGCGCCTCGCTCTTTCACGCCACAGAGCACCTGCTGCCGCCCCTAAAAGATATTCCTACGGTGCTCACGGTACACGACCTGATCTTTGAGCGCTATCCCAAGTACCACAAGATCAAGAACTATCTGTATCTCAAAGCCGCCATGCCCCTCTATTGCAGGCGCGCCACGGCCATCATCGCCGTCTCCGAATCCACGCGAGGGGATATCGTTGACCTATACGACATCGCCCCAAAGAAGATCACCGTCATCCCCGAGGCCGCGGCCCCCAATTTCCGCCAGCAGCCAGCAGAAAGGGTAGAGGCCATTCGACGGCGCTACGGCCTGCCGCCCCGATATATCCTCGTCGTGGGAACCATTGAGCCACGCAAGAATCTCAGACGCCTGGTGGACGCCTGTGGTCCCCTGTTCGTCGACGACCTGGCCGATGCCCTGGTCTTGGTGGGCAGCAAGGGGTGGCTGTACGAGGATTTCTTTCAGCATCTTGAGACCCTTCCCTGGCGGAAAGAGGTTCTGCACACAGGATTCGTACCGGAGGAGGATCTACCTGCCATATATGGTGGGGCCCTTTTGACGGTGCAGCCATCTTTATACGAGGGCTTTGGCTTGCCCGTGCTTGAGGCCATGGCCTGCGGCTGTCCGGTCTGCGCCAGCGATGCCTCTAGCCTGCCAGAGGTCGGCGCGGACGCTGCACGCTACTTTGACCCCCTGAACACCGAGGAGATGACGCATTGTATAAGCCAAATCCTGCGTGACCCTGACCTGCGTCAGGAGATGGCGGATAAGGGGCTGGCACGCGCAAGGGATTTTTCCTGGGAGAGCACGGCAAGACAGACCCTTGCTGTGTACCAGCGGGCACTGGACGGCAACACCTAGCGACTCTGATGTGTGCAGTGACAAAGGCAATTCGCAAAAAGGCTGAATAGAAGAAAGGAGCGCACACGATGAAGCCCAGCTCTGGAGCGGCGCGCAAATGCTACGGCGCCCCCCTCGTTTTCGATCCCCTTCAAGGGCAGACCATCAAGGAGCCACCGGGAGAGGGCCGTGGCTACTGGGTGGGGGCGCCCAGCGTTCTCTACGATGATGAGACAAAGAAATTCTATTTGTACTACCGCATCCGGAAGCCACGCCCCGTGCGGGGCGGCGAATGCCACATCGCCGCATCGGATGATGGCGTCACCTTCCACGATATATGGAATGCCACAAAGGAGGATCTGGATTCACCCTCCGTGGAACGCTTCAGTTTGACCAAGAGCCTGGACGGCAAATGGCTGCTGTATCCCAGCTATGTCGATCCGCAGACCAATCGCTGGCGCATCGACGTCGTGGAGGCCGAGAGCCCGGACGCTTTCGATCTATCCCAGTGCCAAGAGTTATTCAGCGCCAAAGAGGTGGGAGTACAGGGCGTGAAAGACCCCTGGGTGATGATCGTCAATGGCCTCTACTACATGCTCATCAGTTACGCTATGAGCCTCGACATCACCTCCCCGGAGGATCGAGAAAAGATGCATGCCACGGCCGATATCTATAACACCGGGCTTACGCTCTCCAGCACGGCGCTGGCTGTGAGCGGCGATGGCCGACACTATGAATGGAAGGGGGATATATTCCCTCCACGCCAGGGTGCCTGGGACGCCTACGCCGCACGTCTTGGCTGTCTGATACCCACGGAGAGTGGATGGCTGGGATACTATGACGGGGCCGCCTCTGTGGAGGAGAATTACGAGGAGCGCACGGGCATGGTCCAATCGTGGGATCTGACCCACTTTTATCGCCTCAGCCAACAGGGGCCCAGTATCGTGTCCCCCTATGGCAGCGGCGGCCTACGCTACGTCGACGCCATCGCGCTCGATGGGGAGCTCTATCTCTACTATGAATTCTGCCGCCCCGATGGCTCCCACGAACTGCGGCTCAATCGCTTGCGAATCTAGAATCGCCGCAGCCTGCCTGTCGAGCACTCTCCACGCAAAAGGCCGCTATGGAACCATAGCGGCCAGAAGCAAAGCGTTCAAGACACGCCGATGACTACAGTCCCTGTGGTATCTCTACACCCAGCTTCTCGGCGGCCTCTCGTAGGTTTCGGACGGTTCCGTCGGGCAAGGGGATGCCTTGCTTCACCCGCTTCGCGTGAACGCGATCCTCGAGTTCGCCGGGCACCAGGATCTCCTCAAAGCCCTCGGCCTTGGGCAAGGACTTGATCCCGTCTATGAGATCGTCCACGTTCTCCTCGAACGTCTGCAGATCGCTGAAGGTACCGATATCCACGGCTGCCACCACGCTGTTCTGCGTGCCCGGCCTGATCTGTTCCCCTGCCAAGGTGGGGGCCACCAGCGGGTTGCCGGCCATGATATTTGACAGACAAGCAAACATGATGGCCAGATTGGAGCCCTTGTAAGCGCCAAAGGGCAAGAGGATGCCCGCCTCTTTGGGATCGGTGGTGGGATTTCCGTCTGCGTCCAGGGCCCATCCCTCGGGAATGGGCACGCCTTTATCAACGGCCAGATTGACCTTGCCGCCAGCAGCGACACTTGTGGCCATGTCCAGAACCAACGGCCGATGCTCCTTGGCGGGCACGCTAATGGCTATGGGGCTATTATGTACGCCAGCGGCCTTGGCACCATAAGGCGCCATATTGGGAGGGTTGCTCACGAGGGCGATCCCGGCCATACCCTCCTCAGCGGCCATCAGAGCATAGTACCCCATGGCTCCTTGATGCGTCGTATTGCGAATGAGCCCCCAGCCAACACCCACTTCTCTGGCTTTTTCCATCACCCGCTCCATGGTAAAGGTCGTCACCACGGGGCCAAACGCGTGATCGCCATCGACAAAAATCACGGCTGGCGTCTCTTTCAGCACCTGGATATCAGGCGTGGGGTTCATACCCCCCTTTTCCACGCTGGCTAGATACTGAGGAACCCTGAGCACCCCATGGGAATCGATCCCCCTCAAGTTCGCCCACACCAGAACTTGCGCTTCGATCCTCGCATCCTCAGGTGGCATACCCATCTGGACGAAGAGCTTCTCGGTGAAATCCTGTAACACTTCCTTAGCCACACGCACTTCCGACACAAAGGACCTCCCTTTGCCTTATAGAACTGGATTTAACTTGCCGAGGTGCCTCATACTTGATAATCCAAGCGGCCGGCACCTGCGCATCCGATGCTTCTGCAGAACCGCAGAGAAAACGGCTAACGCATGGTCCCCTGCTCAAGATACCGGCTGAATAGCTGCCCCCACGACGTCTCCTCTCGCCAGCGCTCGTACACGTGTCGCTCCTTCAGAGGCCAGCGATAGTAATCGTGGTACGCTTCAGAGACAAAAGAAGCCACGTGAACAAAAGGGCTATGGAAAAGCAGCTTCTGCAAGACCTTGGTGGGACCAAACCAAGACAGCCAGCCCAGGACGCGGTGAAAGTTCCAACCAATGTGAAAGTCCCAGTTCTCATCAGAGACGTCGTCCCCGACCATCTCAATCTTACGGACATCGCCCACGCCTAGCCCTTGCTCGTGGGCCAAGCGAATGTAGCCGATCTCCATGGGATCGAAGCCCATCATCTTGGCTGCCACGGCGTCTATGGCCACCTGATCGCCGCTGGCCAGTATCACGTTCTTGACCACAGGCTGCATGATGCGAGGCCCCGTGCCGTTGCCCGCCGTGGTGCCGTCCATCACGGCAAATATCCCCGAATGGATCTCCTTCTGAATATGCAACAGGTCGACCAGCGTCTGATGAATCCAGGTATGCGTATAGTGGCGCTTCGTGTTCAGCAGGCCGCCAAAAGCGTTCTTCATGGCCCCCGTCGTCGTGCTATAGATGTGACATTTGATCGTAGGCAGGTGAACGATGCTCTTACCGAAAAAGTAATCTGGGACACGAATACCTTCTGGATAGATATGCGGCAGGATGTTCATTTCCGCCTTGGGCTCGTATACCACCCAGTCCATGTCACAGCCCTTGAAATTGTACAGCACGGGAATATTGTAACGGCGAAAGATGGGAACATAGTTGTTCAGATCCTCGCCTTTGAAGGTGTCGATGACTACCGTCCTATTCTGCACGCAGACGAGCTTCTCATAACCACGCCCTCGAAGCGCAAGCGTCGTCCCCTCCAATTGCCAGGGCGTGGTATTGGCGCCGGGAAAGGGATAGTGCCAGGAGATATTGTCCTTCAGAATAACCGTCTTGTCAGGCGGCAGGAATCGCTCCACCTCGGCCAGTTCCAACAACCGATCGTAATCCTCCAGAATCGTCTCCGGACGGGTCCTCAAGACGGCTACCTTCGCTTTCGTTGTCATTTACAGGCCTCCTAAGTTGGACTCCAGATCGCGCCGCGAAACACGGGAACTGGAACCATATAGCCCCCCCATTCATGAAGGGCTTTGCGGGCCCAATTCTATATTGGCGACTCGTCAAGGTCAAGAGAGACGAAAGGGAAGCCGAGTTTATCTCCCCCACGCACACAACACCCCTCATCGAGCGGACATGGATGCTGATCTTGTATCGGAAAGTGCCTTCCCTACTGCACCCCACAACGGTACTTGGCAAAAGCATCAAATAACGCTTTGAGATTCTCCTTGGGAATCCCGGCCTGGATATTGTGGACGGTATTGAAAACAAAGCCGCCGCCCTCGCCAAAGATCTCCAGATTCTCCTTGACCTGCTCCTCTATCTCCTCTGGCGAACCAAAGGGCAGCACGTACTGCGTATCAATGCCTCCTCCCCAGAAGACGAGATCGTCTCCCCAGCGATCCTTTAGCACGCGAGGGGACATGCCCGCAGCCGAAATCTGTACGGGGTTTACGATATCCGCTCCGGCCTCCACAAAATCATCGTAGAGCTCGACCATAGAGCCACAGCTATGATAGAACGTCTTCCAATGGGTATGTTCGTGAATCCAGTCATTGATTGCCTTGTGAAAGGGTTTGAAAAGATCACGATACGCCTTAGGCGAGATAAAAGAGCCCTTCTGCGCGCCGAAATCGGTACCGCTGATAAAGATAGCGACTATCTTTTCCCCTACGGCCTCTTTGTAAAGCTCCAGGTTCTGCATGACGATCTCGAGCTGTCGCTCAAAGATGCCCCGCACATAGTCCGGATAGAGAAGCGTGGCCATGTACCAATCGGCCACACTTCTGATACCCTTTGGCTCGGGAACGGCGGTACCTGGGACATAGGCGATATCACCGAATCCTCCCTGCCCGAAATTGCCGATGATGGCCCGCGTCGTGTTCTCATATAGCGACGTGACGCGCTCCTCCAACAAGCGCAGGTCCTCATCAGTGTAGACATGATACATGTCCCGAACCCATTCCTCGGGGTCAAGGGACTCTGGGTCATAAGGCTCCTGTCGCTCGATGGCATCATGATAGAACCCATCGGCGGGCATGCGCCCCGATGGTGCCAGAGAGCGATCTCCCCGGGGATACTGGTAGAGACTGCCGTCCGCGGATATTTCCGTATTGAAACCTCCCGGCACCAGAACGGGTGTGCCATCGAACAAGGTAAAAGGCTTCCAATCGCGTTGAGGGAAACCAAAGAACGTGCTATCGTCAGAAAGGCCCACGACATCAATCCCCAAAGTATTGAGGACGTCATCGTCCACTTCCCCTAACATCTGGTACGGCTCGTGAACCTTGATGCGCCTCTCTTCCAGATCATAGGCTTCACGTAAACGATATAAAGCAGAAGCAGCGATCCCTGTCACAGCGGTTGAGCCCAAATCGAGGGGTACACAGTCCGGAACCTCGTGATTAAGGGCCGCCGCTACCCGCTCGCGCGATGTAGTCATCATCTCACCTCCCAAGCAAAGCGAATCCTAAGCACAACATCCATTCTAATCCAGAGCGAGTAAGAAAGCAATCGAGGGCATCTGCCTACCACTACAGAATCCTTTGGCGAAAGGGAGATTTTCCCACCTTCAGACGATGAGAGGGTCAAACAGGCACGCAGAACGTATAGGGCCGATGATCCGGAGAGGAGGCTACCTATCCGCCATCGATCACCCTGTCCTACCGAATATCCGCGGCACGATTGCGACTACTCTTTCTTTTTGACAAAACTCCCCTCTCGCGATAGGTTTATGTTGAATCTAGGCCACAAGGGAGGCGTCTCATGTCAGCGAAACAGTTCGAACTGTTCCCTCTCGAAAACCTAAAAGAACTGGATCTACCCCAAGGGCCTGAACTATCCGCATCATCCGCCCTTGAGGATACCTATGCCCCTTTTCAGGAATATATGGAGCAGAAGGAGTTCGCCGAGAACACCATCAAGTGTTTCCTCAGCGACGTACGGCTCTTTGTCGAGTTCGCCGGCCCCACGACACCGCTGGAGGAATGTTCCACGAAGAAACTGCGCGACTTTCTCCACTATCTACAGGAGGAGCGGGATGCCCCCTGCTCGCCGAAATCCCTGGATCGCCGTATCACCACGCTGAAGGTCTTTTTCGAGTGGCTGGCACACTATGACGTCCTGCCTCACGATCCCGCAGAGTCCCTGGAATACCGCCGGGCGCGCTCCCCCCTGCCCCACATTCTGAACGAGGCCCAGATCGAATCCACCCTCTCTATTACCCGGACCATGCGCGACGCCGAGGAGGCACCCGATGCTCGCCCCCACCTGCTAATCACGCTAATCCTCTCCACAGGGATAAAGAAAGGCGAGTGCATGGATATCGCCCTTGAGCACATCGACGCGGGTGGACCCGGCGCGGTGCCTTCGGTGTACATCCATTACGATGAGCCCCGCCTACTCTTTAAGCGACGGCGTCTGGCCCTGCCGAAGGAATGGATCGACACGTTGGAGATATACCTCAGGCGCTACCAGCCCAAAGAGAAGCTCTTCGAGTGTACGCCCCGCAACCTGGAATACGTGCTGCACAAGGTATCCGACCTGGCCAACCTACGGCGCAACATCACCTTTGAGATGCTGCGTTGGACGTGCGCGGCCAGAGACTATCGCGAGGGCATGGACGAGGAGCGGCTGCGAAAGCGCTTGGGACTTTCCGAGATCGCCTGGACGGACACTCTACCCGTCATCCAAAAGCTGGCCGAAGGTGCTCTCTAGCCCCATATCTCAACACGACCTTCAGGACGCAGCACAAACTCATTATGCCCAGCCCGGGATCTACGATCAGCACCTAAGAGGCCGCAATGAAGCATCTTTACAGGAAGGCTCAGTCCTTCTACCTGCCGAAAACGCTTCCACGCCGCTCCGCCCACCGCACAGGACGGCCCAGTTGTGGTCTACAGGCATGCTGTACCTATCTATCCACGACGCATATGCAAAGGGAAGGTTCGCCATGCTATCCGTCACCATGGCCAAGACGCAAGTGCGCCCCCCAGGCCAGGCATATAAAAAGAGACCAGCGACGCAAAGAAACGATCTCTTTGGCATCCCCGTTCTCTCACAAGAGGGTCAAAAGTATTCCTAGGCGAGGTTCTCCTCGATATATTCTACCGCATCGCCCACCGTCTCTATGCTTTGCGCATCCTCGTCCGAGATCTGGCCGCCGAACTCATCCTCGAACTCCATGATCAGCTCCACGAGGTCCAGCGAATCGGCCTCCAGGTCCTCCCGGAACCGCGCGTCCTCTGTGACCTTCGACTCGTCCACGCCCAACTGCTCCACAATGATGTTCTTAACCCGATCAAAGACGTCCATAAAATGATCCCCCTCTTTTCGATGTGCTGTAACAAATCCTCACACGATACCGCCCTGCATTATACCTAGGCAGGCCACCACTCGCAAGTTCAGAGAACCACAACACGCGATGGCGCAAAGGGTTACGATCACCGAGATGCCGAATCACGCAAGGGGAGAACGCTTACCGCACGTGGTGAGGGAAAGGCCTGTCTGACCATGGGTCAAGCCGTGAATGGGCGGGGCAAAGCCTCAAAACGGATCTAAAGGGCTTTTCACCGTCTCCGTGGGCTACCGCCGACACTATTCTGCACCATGCGCGAGCGCAGGTAGTCGGGGTTACTGGCCCGCGCCAGTACCGTGTCTGGGGTTATTAGTCCCCGCCGAAGGAGGGCAACCAAGGCCTGATCCAGCGTTTGCATGCCCGCGCGCTGGCCCGTCTCTATCACTCCCGGAAGCTGGTGGGTCCTACCCTCACGGATCATGTTGCGCACCGCCGAGGTCGCCATCATCACCTCGACAGCCGCCACCCGCCCCTCGCCGTCCACCGTGGGTACCAGGACCTGGGAAAGTACGCCCTCCAGGATGTTGGCCAGCTGGAGCCGCACTTGCTCCTGTTGGTGGGGAGGAAAAACATCCACTATGCGATCCACGGTGGGCGCCGCCCCCATCGTATGGAGGCTGGAAAGCACTAGATGGCCGGTCTCTGCCGCCGTGATGGCCGCCGCGATGGTTTCCTGGTCGCGCATCTCCCCGACGAGAATCACGTCCGGATCCTGACGCAGGGCATGCCTCAGGGCCCTGGCAAAGCTCTTGGTATCGCCTCCTAGCTCCCGCTGGGTGATAAAGCTCCGCTTGTCGGGAAAGAGATACTCGATGGGGTCCTCAATGGTGATAATACGCCGTACCTCGCGCTGATTGAGGTAGTCTATCATCGAAGCCAGCGTGGTGGATTTGCCGCTTCCCGTGGGCCCGGTGACCAGGATCAAGCCCCGACGCCGGAGGACCAGTTCCCTGCAGGCCTCGGGCAACCCTAATGCGTCTATGTCCGGCACCTCTGAGCTCAGGCGGCGTATAGCGATGGCCAGTGTGTTGCGCTGACTGGCGACATTGACGCGAAACCGCGCCACCCCGGGTAGGCCATACGACAGATCCAACTCCAATTCCCTATCAAAACGCGCCCGCTGTTCGGGCGTGGTAAGCTGATAGTAAAAGCCCTCTATGTCCTTTATAGAAAGACCACCATACTGGGACTGCTGCACGAGCTCACCGTTGATGCGTAGCACAGGGGCACTACCCACCTTGAGATGAATATCGGATGCCTCCTCCCGTGCCGACAAGCGCAACAGTTCGTCAATCTGCTGGCACGGCTTACCATCTCCAGTTTGCTTTCGCACATTCTGCCCCTCAGCAACACGGGCATCTGTCACAGCAACCCTCCAAGATCTTCTTCACAGGGACAAATTGATGATAAAGAAGGAAAGGTGTTGTCGTCAAGCCATGAGAGGCACTCGCCGTCTCTGGGGAGTAAAAATCACATAAATTTGCTGCGTTCCCGCCGCAATCAGACAAAAAGGCCCAGCAAGGACTCTGTCCACACCATGAAGATGAAGGTTGCAGCAACCAAGAACGGGGCGAAGGGAACGGGGGTCTTGCGATCTACCACGCCGGCGGTGAGCAGCAAGACCCCTCCCAATCCAGCCAAGATAAAGGAGCCGAGGACGACGACAAGGATACCCGGAAACGCGACAATGAGACCGCAAAAAGCCGCCAACTTCACGTCACCAAAACCTATAGCATCGACGCCCACTAGCCTCAGGCTGACGAACCAGATGCTCAGGACGATGAGAAACCCCGCCATGCCACCGGCGAGGTGACTCAGCCCATTCAACTCCAAGAGGGACAGCCCGCTATGGGCCCTGGCATTCTGTAACAGCCGCAGTAGGACACCCCCTGAGCGGCTCCCAGAGGGCAACGGCTGGAACGGTATCGTTAGCAGAGCAAAAACTACTGCGGGCAGAATGATGACATTGGGGATCAACATATGTTCCAGATCGATGAACGTCACTGCGAGAAGCACGCATGTATACACTGTAACCAGAAGCAACTGCGGAGTAGCACCATAGATCCCGTAAAGGAAAGTGAACAACAGCCCCGTCAACCCCTCCACGATCGGCACGCGCACAGGAATGGAAGCGCCACACGTCCGACAGCGACCGCCCAACGCGAGATAACTGAGCACGGGCACCAATTCCAGGGGAGATAGCTTCCGACCGCAGAAAGGGCAATGCGAGGGCGGGCGAAGAAGGGATTTCCCCAGCGGCACACGATCGATGACCACGTTGAGAAAGCTCCCTATTACAAGGCCCACCACACCATAAGCAAAGGCCAGATACCCGTACATCGGCCGCTACACCTTTTTGAGTGCTAGACCGAAATTTGCCATGTATTCTGGTACAGGCAGTCCTTGCGGACAACCTATGGGGGGCCGGGGAAGTCTCACTGGCCTATCGAGGACACCCTTCATATAGCTGACCGCCTCGGGGCTGCCCAAAAGGTTGCCCATGACATACACAGGGGTGGTGGGTCTGACGGGAGCACTGCCGTGTCCATCGTTGTAGAAGCGGATCGTCTGTGCCAATTCGTGGCGCAACCGATCGCGCTTGCCCTGTCGTCCCACGTCTTCCCCCACGAAGGAAAAGGTGCGTATGATGGCTGGCAGATAATCTACGACGAGCACGATATCCAAAGTGTGTGTCTCAAGATTGACGATGATGGCCTTCGACTCCCCCACAGCGCGCACCAGGGCCAGGGGTTTCAGATCCATGACAAAGGGACGAATGCCCGCCGCCTCCAGGGATTGCACCTGGGCGTCGATGAACTCGCGGCGCACCCCCAGCAGGTGCACCCGCTGCTGCTCTCCTGCACTGGGAAGAGGCGCCCAGGACAGATACAGATCATCCAGGGGGATGGGCAGCTCTTTCTTGGCCTCCCGCACGATAGCCTCTTGCAGTACAGCGGCTTGCACACGGGGGATGGTAATCATGCGCGACGCGTAACGTAGGGCGCTCACACTGGTGATAACGCGCTTGCGATCCAGCCTCTGCTCCTCAAAGAGATCGTCCAATATCTTGCCCATCTCGACGGCACTTGTAACGAGCCCGTTGGAAACCAGGCCCGTGGGCAGAGGCACCTTCCCCCACTTGCGCACGCGGTTGCGCTGCGTGGTCAGGAAGCGCAGTTCCTCCGCCTCAAAGGCCACGGTCACCACGCCCCGAACGCCCAATCCACCAAATAGCCGCACCGTGCTCCCTTATGGTATCCGCAGCCGCATGCCCGCCAGGATACGAGAACTGGATAGGCCATTTGCCGCCATGAGGGCCTCCACCGTGGTCCCGAAACGCCGCGCTATGCTGTACAGCGTATCTCCCCGCTTCACTACGTATGTGGCGGGACCGTACGGTGGCGTGACAGGATGTCCCGGAAGCCAAGCAGGCGGCCAGGTAGCCCAATCCTCCGAGGGAATCAACAGCCGCTGATAGACACGGATCTCATAAGTGCGAAGGCCGTTCGCCATCATGAGCAGAGGAACCGTCGTGTCGTATCGATTGGCGATGGAATAGAGAGTCTCTCCCGGCTGTACAATATGTATGATGGCGCCGGGCTGGGCGGTGGTGGGAATGAATAGGGCTCTATAGGCCCAAATAGTATATCCCGGGAGATTATTGGCCATCCTAATGGCCCAGACGGTGGTTCCGTACTGCTGCGCTATGGAATAGAGCGTCTCCCCCGGCTGCACGATGTGCACAATGGGGCCGGGGGGAGCCGCACCACTGGGCGGAATCCAGATCACCTCGTCCACATATATCAGGTAACTCATCATACCGTTTGCCTGCATGATGGCCTGCACCGTGGTATCATATCGCTTCGCCAGGCTATAGAGGGTGTCTCCGGGCTGCACTGTATAGGTGATGGGGGAGGTGATGGCCTGAGGCGTTCCTGTCGGCGCCAACGTGGGGCCCGCGGTGGGCGTGGCGGTCGGAGGGAGGGGAGTAGCACAGTAACGCTCCAAAAGTTCCAATCCCGACAGGGCCTCCTCTCCCTCTGGCTCCAACTCCAGCGCCGCGCGAAATTGTTCCAAAGCACCGGAACAGTCCCCCTCAGTGAACAACTGATAGCCATAGCCTATATGGGCATCGTATTTTCTCTCTTCTATATCTTCATAGTCAGGGTCAATGGCCATGATCTCGTCTATGAGGCGCAGTACCTCCTCCCAGTCGAGCGCATCCCAAGCAGCGTCCAGTTCCTCGACGAGTTCCTGCAATCTCTCTTCCTCTGTGAGCGTGGGTGTTGCATCCGCCTGTTGCGCCCGCAGTAGGTAAGAAGAGGGGGGAGGCGTTCCCTCCACCCCATAGCTCCCAACCCGGGAAGCAGGCTCCTCGACAGGGCGCGCGCGCGCCGCCGCACATTGAGGTACGGTAGCGCCCGCCGTGACAAGAAACACCAACAACAAACAAAAGAGCCTCTTTTTCGCCCTCACTAGCCCCACCTCCCGCAACGACCACAGATGCGACCTCATAGTATTCCCTCAGCGTGCAGGCACAAGGATTTGCTGACCGACATAGATGGTGGTGCGATGCAGATCGTTCAATTCCATGATCTCCTGAACCGTCGTATTGTAACGTTGCGCGAGAACCGAGAGCGACTCGCCCCGGCGCACGACGTGCACCTTGGAATCAGACAGCATATCACTGCCGGGATCCCCCTCTTCCGTTCCTCCCACGCCCCCCAAAGCCTCCAGACCTTCCTGTGCTTCCTGGCCGTGCGGCACGATATCCAGCGCCCTCTGGAAATGCTCCCCGGCCTCTGCAAACGCACCCTGGGACAAGAGATCGTATCCCACCCTCACATAGCCTTGATATATGGCGGCTTTGACGTCCTCAGAACCCATGCCCAGTCCCAGGAATCTCTCACCCAGCGACACGACATCCTCCCAACGTCCTGCGATGATGGCTTCCTGAAGATCGTCGCTCAACGCCACTACCGCCTCGTCTTCTAGCCCCAAGTTCCCCTCCTTTGAGGACATGCGCACCGCGGAGGGTGCGAACGGGGACGCAACCCCAGAGAGCTCCGAGGAAAAGACCTCCAGATCGGCGTCGGCCGTCGCCGGCCCATTGGGCCTTATCCGTATGTTAGCAAGAATGAAAGTGCTGTAAGGCCCACTTCCCACACGAGCAAGAAAGCGCATCAAATTATCTGGCATCCCCTGCGCTTCCAGGAGAAAACGCTGCCTCTCGTAGATCCCCTCCACTTTCTCCTTGGAACTCGTGGCTACCTTGCCTATACGCACAAGCTCAGCGTCCACGTTACTCGCGTACGTATAGTATCTTACGATTTCCGCACGGACTTCTCTTCGCGTCGGCACAGTCGCCAGTAAGGCCTCCAAATCCCCTTCAGCCTCCGCGATGCGCTGACGTAGCGCCTCCGGACTCTGCTGCGCCGCGCGAATATGCTCGATGGAGGAGATAGTGGATTCATACGCCCCTTCAAACACAGCCCGCTCTTGTCTGGCACTTATCAAAGAGGTCAAAGCCACACCAAAGAGCACCATGGACGCGATCAATCCGGCCACAATACCAATACTGATAGAATTCTTGACCTCGAGATGCCCAGCCACTTCTCCAATGTCCATATTCATTGTTGTACAGACCGCATCTTTAGAACAAGCACAAACTCCACATTCCCATCTCCATCGGCTGCTTGCAGGGCCAGTTTAGGCAGCGAACGCGGGGAGAGTAGCGAGAAATCCCAAACCATACCCTTTTCACTGCGCGCTGCGGGTAAACTGCTCCGCGAAGAGAGAGGATAAGGCGGTGGCGTCAACGTAGGCGTGGGTGATACGGAAGGCGCAAGGGTGGGCGAACTGGTCGGCGTGGCAGCCGCGACCTCCCAAACAAACACATAATATTCCCTATCCGGGCCGAACAGGCCCTTATTGTAAATGGTAACCGTAACCTCGCCGTCCGTCTGGGCCTCGAAAGTGACGCGGGAGTTCAGGTACCCCGTCCCTGGCCAGGCATCATCGCTCTGGCAACTCTGCGGATAGCAGTTGCGAACGGGCCCCGCCACCACCAAGACGCTGTCGACGCCCGGCAAAAGCTTTTCACACCCCGTTATAATGCCCGTATCCACAGCTGAAACGGACGAGGAGAGCTCTGAACCACAGGTCGCTACGACGTACTTACGTCCCGCCTTGACACGCAGGTACAAGCGGTCCATGTCTCCATCTGGGGAAAAGGTGTGGCGCTGCACCTCGTTCACCGAGAGGTATCGCTTGACCTCCATGTCGGGCTCAAAATCGTCGCCCTCGCTCAGATTCACATTCTTGACTCTCAGCGTATATCCTCGCGTATTGCCCGAGGAATCAAAACCAAAAAGGCCCTTATTCCTGATAGTGACGAAAGCGGGCAAATCTGTATCCAAGATATTAGATATCTGCACCCTGGAGCTCAATTCCTGGGGAGCGCGATCGTCGTTGGTCAGGGTGACATCCCCGATCTGCACCGAAATGTACGTATCGACACCCAAGGACAAGTCATCTGTCTCCACTTCATAGGCGTAGCCTGCCTTGGCTGTAAACACGGCACGATCCACGTCACCCTGTGGACAGAAGGTGTGGTTCTGCTCTTCGCCGACAGCCATGAGCCGGGGCACCACGTCATCCGGCTCATAGATATCCTCGCAACCGGGCTCGGGGGTACCAGTGGGTGTGGGCGTGGCCGAGAGCTCATTTAATGTAAGCCAGTAGACCATATCGGGGCCGAACCGTTCCCGATTCCTGACGGTGACACCGGCTTGACCATCAGCCGGCGCTTTGAACACCACGCGTGAGGAACGATCTCCGGGACCCACGTCGTCGTCCGTATAAGAGACGCCCCCGAACAGCACAGTCAAGACCGTATCCACCCCCACCGTCAGACTGTAGGTCCTGAGTTCATATATCCGCCCCGCCTTCACGTTAAACTCTACGCGGTCTATGTCATTCTCCGGGAAAAAGGTGCGGCGTTGCTGCTCCCCAGGCGATATAAGACTGGGAACGAGGTCATCAGGCTCATAGGCATCGCCCCCCGCCTGGCTCAGAGTGATATCGTAGGTCATGTGCGGGCCGAACTCTCCCTTGTTGGTGATCAGCGCGCTGGCTACGCCGTCGGTCCGGGGGCGAAATTCTACAAGAGAGGAAAGATCATCGAGGCTCACATCGTCGCTGGAATAGCCTTGATCGCCGACGAAAACGGAAAGGACCGTGTCAACCCCCACCGCCAGGTTGGCCGTCTGTAGCCGATATGTGCGATCCGCCTTGACGGGGAACTGAACGCGATCGACGTCCCCCGTGGGATAAAAGGCACGGTGCTGCGTCTCCCCAACGGCAATGGGTCTGGGCGAAGCGTCATCATTCTCGTAGAAGTCACTAACCTCGGCCTGGTAAACGCGCACCACGTACCACATACTGGGGCCATACTGGCCGTTGTTGGTCACCTTGATCACCACGCGCTGGTCCTCCTCCTGCTCGGGAATCTGGAACTCCACGAGAGAGGCCAGGCTGCCCGTCATGGTGCTTACAGGACACTCGCACGTCAGATACTCGCCCTGCCGGGAGACACAATCGTCGTTCACGTATCCCACACCGCCCACGCTCACCTGAAGCAACGTATCCACGCCCGCAACCTGGGGGATGGCCTCAACGCAATATCGCCTCCCGCCTTTGGCTGTGAAGAACATCTGGTCCATATCGCGCACGGGATTAAAGTTATGCCACTGCACTTCCCCCAAGGCAATAGGGCTGGGGATAAAATCATCCACTTCATACTTGTCGTAACGCACAGCCGTAGGCGTCGCTGTCGGCGTTGCAGGTGTAGCCGTGGCGGTCAGGGACGGCGTGGGGGTAGCTGGCTCTATGGGTCTATCCGAACCCTCCAAGGACTCGACCATGACCTCCTCAAAAACGTCAGCATGCTCCAGCCTTCTCGCATACGTCAGGATGTCCTCGCGACTCAGAGCAACCCCGGCAAGCGTAAGATACAACCCATCCTGGTAGAGCTCGGTAAGGCGCATTCTTTCGCCATCGTAGGAGAGAATGGCCTCAAAGATTCCCCCCCAATCCCGACGGCCAGCCGCCATCGTCGGATACACTTCCCGTATCACCTCCAGGGCTTGTTGCGTCCTGCTCAACTCCTGCCTCAGCGCCATGACAGTGGGAGGTGGCGTACGTAGAGCCTGCAGCGTGCTCTGCGCTACCTCTAGGTCGTGGCTCAGTTCCGCCATTGAGGCCCGGTTGCGGTGCAACAGGACAAAGGATACCACGGCCAGAAGGAGAAAGACCACTGCCGTGACGCCAAGCATCACGATGATGGGAGGGATAGCCTGAGGCCTGTACTTTTCTGGCAGGATATTCAGGTCAAGGGGTTCAGACTGGGGCGCTTCCCTGGGCATGGTCAGTTCACCGACCGCCCCCAAAGGGGGCGATATTTGTCTGCGACAAGAGGATCACAACCCCGAACTCCCTTGAACACTATTGGAGAGGAATATGACGACCCACCCTTTATTCTTTCATACCATCGTCTGCGCTATTCGCCCCATTCTGTATGAAAGGAACCCTCCCTGTCAAGACGACGGTACGTGTGGGCCCCAAAGTAGTCACGCTGCGCCTGGGTCAAGTTGGCCGGCAGCCTCGCGGTGCGATAGGCATCAAAGTAGGCTAAGGCCGAACTGAATGCAGGACAGGGGATGCCAAGATCGACCGCCGTACGAATCACTCGACGCAGCGACGCCTGCCCAGACTCCACGGCATCGGTGAAATAAGGATCGAGCATGAGATTCGTTAGGGCTGGATTACGTTCATAGGCATCGGCAATGTCATTCAAAAAGCGAGCGCGGATGATACAGCCACCACGCCATACCCTGGCTATGTCACCCAGCCTGAGATCATACGCTTTTTCCTCAGACACCGCCTGAAGCAAGGACATCCCCTGGGCATAGGAGCAGATCTTGGCTGCATAGAGCGCCCGCCGCGTGTCCTCGACGAGCTGTGCACGGTCTCCCCGAAAGTCTGCGACCGGCCCTTCGAGAACCTCGCTGGCCCTCACGCGTTCCTCCTTTAGCGCTGAGATCAGGCGTGACTCCACCGCCGCGTTGATGGTGGGCGTGGGCGACCCTACGTCCATCGCATCCTGAGACATCCACTTCCCCGTTCCTTTCTGCTTAGCCTCATCCAGGATAAGATCGATCAACGGCTCCCCCGTTTCCTGGTCCCTCTGAGCAAAGATGTCCCTCGTGATTTCAATGAGATAGGACTGCAGCTCGCCTTCGTTCCAATCGTCAAAAACATCGTGCAGTTCCTCAGCAGAAAGCGACAGCGCCCGATGCATCAGATCATAGGACTCGGCGATCAACTGCATATCCCCGTACTCGATGCCGTTGTGCACCATTTTCACATAGTGGCCTGCCCCACGGGGACCAATGTACGCGACGCATGGCTCGCCATCTACCTTGGCCGCGATGGCCTCAAAGATGGGCTTCACCATAGCATAGGCTTCTGGCTGGCCGCCGGGCATGATGGCAGGCCCCCAGAGGGCGCCATATTCTCCACCCGAGACCCCGGTGCCGATGTACTTGATGTCGTCCTCGGCTAGCTCCGCAGCACGCCGCTCCGTATCTTTGTAGAAAGAGTTGCCCCCATCAATGATGAGATCCCCCGACGACAGCAGGGGCTTGACCTGCGCGATGACCTGATCCACAGGAGACCCCGCCTTGACCATGAGCATCACCTTTCGTGGCGCCGCCAGGGCATCCACGAGTTCCTCCAGGGAATAACAGGGCGTGATATTCTTTCCCTCCGCAGGGCCGGCAACGAACTCCTCGGTTCGCGCCCGCGTGCGATTGTACACGGCAACAGAGAAGCCGTTGCGCTCCATGTTCAGCACCAGGTTTTGTCCCATCACCGCCAAGCCGATCAGTCCTAAATCGCTAGCCATGTCCTCCCCCCTATGTCTTCAATCGGTACAGAACTTCCCCCGCACGAGGCACCACGAGTATGCCCTCTTCTTCTCGTCCCATCCATTCGCGCGGTTCGATAGTCTCCGGATCCACATAGCCCAAATCGACGCGCTCACACCGTTCCCTGGGCACCCCCGTAGCCAGGGCCACGTGGACACGCGGTCTTTCCTCGCCCTCCTCGTACGTCCCCGCGCCCTTTACATGCGTCGCGTGAGCCATGACCATCCGTGGGACGTCGGCGAACTCGTCCATGCGCGCCAAGAAATAGTCACGCACATGATAGCCAATGCGATCAAGGATCGCCCCGTGGGTGTAGGAGATCTCATCGATATGAGGAGCATAGATGATCACTTTCCCTCCATCGGCCACGATGGGTTCCGTTTTGTACATGCCCTTGCCAGCGGTCCATATATCGTCATAAAGATCGGGCATAACGGCCAGCACGGTATCGTAGGTGTGGTCCACATAGGTCACGTTCACCCTCGCCGAAAGCTTGGCCGCCTCGGCCTGTGATGCCTCGGGCGTACCGAAATACAGTCCCGCCAAATCCTCGTCTCCCTTGACCACCATACTAAAACAAGATGCGGGAACGTGGATAAAACGCGCCGCTTCGTCCAGCGCCCGACGTACTGGCGTATTCTGATGGCCGATGGTATTGACGTTCCCAATCAAGGCACCTAACCAATGCGTAAAATCGATGATGTCGGGGCCGCTGACACCCGGAAAAAAGTACTTGTTGCCGCCCGAGAAACCGGCAATCTCGTGGGGGAAGACGGGGCCACAGATAATGATGTGATCATAGTCTAGGAGGCGACCATTGATCTCCACGACTATGTCCTGCTCCAGCAGACCATCGCTCAGAGCCCGGCTTTTGGCTGCGGGAATGACGCCAATCTCTTCCAGCCCCTCCTGCCAATCGTGATTATAGATGCCAACTTCCGCATATTCTTCCCGACGCTCCTCAGGCGTGATACCAAAGTGCTCGCATATGGCTTCCTCGTCCATTGAGGGGTGAGTGCCCAGCGCGATCAAAAAATCTAGAGTATCGACTCTACCCCCGAGCAGTTCGACGAATAGACGAAAGCAAAGAGGCACTGGCGCGCTGCGTGTGCCATCGGGCATGATCACCACAACCCGCTTGCCGTCAACGTCGATCTCGCCCAGTCCCTTCTCGAAGACTTCCTCGACCTCTTGTTCCGTCAAAAAGCGATCCGTATATCCTTTACCAATAACCATCTATCTCCTCTTCCAGGGGGGCGTCTCAGGTAAGGCCTTTTCAAAGTCCGAGATCAGCGCGGCCTCGTACTGCCCTCCATAGGTTCCAGCAATAAACTGCGCAAAGGCTTCCTCGTAGAAACGTTGCCAACTCTCCTCTTCGTGCCCCGGATTCACAGGGAAGAAGAAAGCCTCGTTGGCCCGAGCGGCCGCCAGATCGCCAGGGGCATCGCCGATCATCAGCTTGTGTTCGGGCGTGTACTTGCCCTCGGACGCCAAGCGAAGATGCTCAGCCTTGGTGCCCATTTCCTGGCCCGCGATCACCTCTACATACTCGTTTATGTCGTGCTCCTTCCACTCACGGACCAGGGCTTCTACAGGCGTCTGTGAGACCACGATGGCATCAGCAGAGCGCGAGATCAACTCGATGCTCTCCCGTGCATAGGGAAACGGAGCCACGCCATGCACCATATCGGCGATGGTGGCATTGACGGCCTCACTCCAACGCAGGGCCTTGATCAGCTCTGGATCCTGCGTCTCTGCCACCAACTCAGTCAGGGAATCGTTGCTCTTAGGCCTATCCGAGGCGACAAACGCCTCAATTTGAGGCGTGTCAGGAATCGTGGCCTGCCGCCTTTGCACCTCTGGACGCTCCCGTAACAGCTCAAAGACCTTCAGTAGCGCGGGCCACCTGTTTATCCCTCGCCATTTGGAGTAGAGGTTGACAAATTCCGCCGCCTCCCGTGCGTACTTGGAGATGGGCTGCAAGCCCCAATGCTTGATGATATTGGGAATGAAACACTCTTTGTGCTTGATCTCCATGGTATCGAAAACACAACCGTCCGAGTCGATTCCCACAAAGAACTCGAACTGGGGCTCCAGCTCTACGAGGGGACGAACGATCTCCGCATACTCATCCACGAGCAATTTCCTCCTACCACTGCGCCAAACCCAAGATATGGATGCACATCTACAGGGACCACACGGGAGCCGAATCCTCTCCCATATGACCACCTCACTTGCCACCTAGTATAGTCGGGGGCTCTTACCCTGTCAACGAAAACCCCTCTCCCTACACGTATGCGGGAGAGGGGTAAAGGTTCAGCATTGAACGAGCCGCACCTCAACTTGAGGCAGCGAGGGCTACCTCCGCGGCGTTCACGAGCTGGTAGGAGATGGGGGAAGCCGTCAGTCCGGGATGCGTCCCCGTCTGGAAGGTGGCGATATCATCCGCTGTCATACGATTGTGGATGCAGGCGCTGATGGCATTGATGAGCTCACCGCCGCTCTTGGCGCCGCTAACCTGGCCGCCCAACAAGACGCGCGTGCCCGCCTCAAAGACCAACTTGACCCTGAGCATGGCCATCCCTGGCATAGAACTCGGATGACGATTCGGCGCCTCGGCTGCTCCCACGATCACCTCATAGCCCTTCTCCCTAGCGCCGGCCTCTGTCAGCCCAGCAGCAGCGAAGGCCGTATCGCCCAAAACAGTAGAATAGACGCCGATAACGCCCTCGTTCGCCCGCCGCAGCCTAAAGAGGTTCGCTCCCGCAACGCGGGCCTCCATACTGGCGATGGAAGCCAGCTTCAGGTTACTGGGCATGCCGTCGTAGAAGGACACTTTCTCAGCACAGTCACCGCAGGCGTATATATCCGGATTGGTGGTCTGCATGTAGCGATTCACCTGAATCCCACCCGTGGGACCGATCTCCAAACCGGCCTTCTCGGCCAACGCGACATTCGCCCTGGAGCCAATACCCAAAATAGCCATATCCGTGGCGATCTCTTGCCCGCTGGAAAGCCGCACCCCCTCCACACGCTCGTTGCCCACAAAAGCTTCCACTTTCTCCGATCCCAAGATGATGATCCCCTGCTCACCAAGCACCTCTTCCACCCTTATGGAGAACTCTTCGTCATAGGTGAGCTGCAGGCAGTGGCGGAGCATCTCTACGATATGAATGTCGACATCCCGGCGCCTCTTGCATTCCTCGGCAATCTCCACGCCTATGAATCCACATCCCACGATGAGAATGTGCTTGGCCTCATCCACGGCTTTTGCCATCTGTTCCAGATATGGCGCCGACTTCTCGATAGCAAAGACACCCTCCATATCGACGCCGGGAATAGGTGGCACAACGGGCAGTGATCCCGTCGCCAGCACGAGCTTCGAGTAACCTATACGTTCCCCATCGGCCACCTCAACAACCTTTTCCTGCGGATCAACGTCGACAACTTTGCCGATCAGAAGATCGATCTCGTTGGACGAGAGCACCGTGTCGGGGATCAAGTCTTCATCACAGGACCCTAGCTCGCTGAATATGTAAGGGATACCACAGGGTATGACCGCCTTCTCCTGTTCCCGGATCACAAGCACGCTCTTATCCGGATAGTGCCTGCGGCTGGTTATGGCAGCCGGTATACCCGCCGCGCTTCCCCCAACCACAACTACGTCATAGTTCCTCACCTTTTGCCTTCCTTCTACACAATGCTAACTCCACCGACAGAAAGCGACTGCGCCATTGTATACCTACTGAAACCGCCGCAACCAACGCGCTCCGCTCCCATCTGTTACGAATTTCGTACTATATCATAGCATATAAGTACGTAATTCTCAATATCCGTGTTACTTTTTTACGACTTTCGTCACAGCATCAAGGTCAGCCCGCTAGATCGCAGGGGGAAACCGGGTGGTCAGCCGATCCCGCTCATCTGAGCCTCGGGATAGATCGCCTGCTAAACAGCAAACCCTCACTATGAGGCGAACGTGCCATGCTACCCCAAAAGCCCAAATTCACACGATCCCTGTTTAGACGAACCATACAGAGTAAGGCCAGCCTCAGAGGTATTAGGCGCCCCCGACCTCGTCACTCGCCGCCTGGATCAAAGCCTTCATGTACCCTACCGAGTAAGCCTCGCCCAAACGCCGTCCGCCCACCATCTGAGGCATATGATCCGATATCACTGCGCCATCAAAGCCTACCTCCTGCAAGGCGCGCATCACGGGGTACATATTCATATAGCCCGCGTCCATAAAGGTCTCCGTGAAGCCTCCCTCCGGTATGGGGGCGGTCACGTTTCTGAAATGCACCTTGAACAGTTTCCCCTGCTCGCCAAAGTAGCGGATCGTCTCCAGAACGTCTCGCCCCATATATTCCCCGCCCTCCAGCCAACAACCGACACAGAGACAGATGCCGATGTTCGGGCTATCGGCCATCTCCAAGGCCCGTTTGTAGCCCTCAAAGCTGCCAAAGATACAGCGAGGCACGCCGCCCAACATGGGCACCGGCGGATCATCAGGATGGACGCCAATAAAGACGCCCGCGTCCTCGGCCACGGGAACAACCTTCTCGATGAAATAGCGATAGTTGTCCCAAATCTCCTCTTCGCTGTACTCGCGCCCGTGAGTAAGAGGGGCCTCCCACGTCTTGTCTATCCATCGGCCCTCCTTGGCCTCAGCGAGGTGAAAGGCCCTAGATTCAGCACCGCCGCGAATCCGCTCGCGGCCCGTGCTCCAAATACCATTACCCATGTGGGCATACGTGGAATAGTAGATGCCTGCCTCACCCAGGTTGCGGATGTACTGCAGATACTCCTCGATCTTTTCATCGCGGCCTGGAAGGTTCAGCGTTACTTCTTCCATGTTATGGCAGTTATGGTTGGCCAAGCGATAGACCTTTAGTCCGTGATCCTCAAACCGCTTACGCACTGCAGCATAGTTCTCTGCCGTGTGCCCCTCCGGATCGGTCACGGCAGTCATGACCCATTCCACCCCCAGCTGCCTGGCGAGTTGCATATCTTCCTCGCTGGCCGTCGCGGGGAGCTGGGTGCCGATCTGGATTCCTGGTTCGCTGGCATAGTAGCCTGGGACAACCGAAAGGGGGTACTCGCCTTGCTTCACTGTCTCGCTCATCACCTTTTCCTCCATCTGATATCACCTAGAAACATACCAACCCGCAAGCCGGCAATAGCCTGCAGCGATTCTAGTCCATTGCTCGCCTTCTGCAAAGCGGGGAAAACCACACATGGGATGACAGTGACCATCTTGCTATCTATCCACGGTGTCACTACAATGAATAGCATAGGATTAACACTGCATACATAGCATAATTCAGAGGAGCAGCAAGATGGCCGCGTGGAGTAACTTTTTGCAGGACAACGAATCGCGATTCCTGGAGGAACTGAAGGAGTTTCTACGTATTCCCAGCATATCCGCGCTACCCGCAAACGCGCCAGACGTCAAACAGGCCGGCGAGTGGGTGGCGGCGCGTCTGCGCGAGGCAGGTATGGAACAGGTCGAAATGATGCCTACAGGAGGCCATCCTGTGGTATATGGCGAATGGCTACACGCCCCGCAGGAACCTACTATTCTGATCTACGGACACTTTGACACACAACCGGTTGATCCTCTGGAGCTCTGGGATCAACCGCCCTTTGAGCCGGCCATCAAGAACGACCGCATCTATGCCCGTGGCGCCACCGACGACAAGGGAAACATGCTGATCCCCATCCTCGCCGCGGAGGCCCTTTTGGAGACGGAAGGAAAGCTTCCAGTGAATATCAAGTTCTTCTTCGAGGGCCAGGAGGAGATTGGCAGCCCCCAATTGCCCGAGTTTCTTGCGAACCACAAAGACCTCTTGGCCTGCGACCTCGTCCTCAACGCGGACGCCGGGCAGTTCAGCGAGAACCATCCGGGCTTGCACGTCGGCCTTCGCGGCATCTGCGACCTACAGATAGACGTGCGGGGGCCGGACCACGATCTCCACTCTGGCACCTATGGCGGGGCAGTCCAGAACCCCATCCATGCTCTGGTGCAACTGCTCAGTTCCATGCGGGCCCCGGATGGTAGAATCCTCGTCGATGGGTTCTACGACAACGTGAGACCCCTAACGGAAGAGGAGCGAAAGAGGATCGCCGCCGTACCCTATGACGAGGAGGAATACAAAGAGGAGATCGGCGTGGCGGAGCTCTTTGGCGAGCCGGGATACAGCACGCGAGAAAGAACGTGGACACGCCCCACGCTGGAGATCAACGGAATCTATGGCGGATTCCAAGGAGAGGGAACCAAGACCGTGCTGCCTAGCGAGGCCCACGCCAAGATAACGTGCCGCCTGGTACCCGATCAGGATCCGGACAGGATAAGTGAATGCCTCAAACAGCACATCGCAGCTCATCGTCCCCCTGGCGTCACGATAGAGACCGTGAATCTGAGCCTAGGCGCCAAGCCTTATTCCGTCCCCGCGGGTCATCCAGGAAACCAGGCCGCTGCTGACGTTCTGGAGGAAGTTTATGGCGTCGAACCTTACTATATCCGGACGGGCGGCACCGTGCCCATCACCTCCCTCTTCCTGGAGCATCTTAAGGCCTACTCGGTAAGCTTTGCCTTCGGGCTGCCAGACGAACGCATGCACTCGCCCAACGAGTTCTTCCGGCTAAAGAGCTTTCGCCGCGGGCAAAGGGCCTACGTCCTGATGCTGAAGCGCCTAGCAGAGCAGGAACTCTAGCATCCCTCCCCTCTCTTCGACGGCATCGGCCTCTGACGCTCGTTACTTTCGAATAATGAGCGTCAGAAATCCCAACCCATGTGCGGCTGCGGAAGACACAGAACGCGATCCAGTTCGCCCAACAGTCCGGGGGGAGCTTGCAGATCATCGGTGACGGCCAGGCTGCTCGCCGGACGCACCCCAAGCCAGAGACGCGTAAAGGCATTGACGGTAGCCGTCATGGTGGGCAAAGTAGCGTCCCTTCCCCGTCTTGCCTGGGAGGAAGAGCCCAAAGAGACCACGTACTCGCCACCGATGCTCTTCCAGGGAGTCGCCTCGTCAAGATACTCTTCTATAGGATCCCAGAGAGAGAGATTAAAAGCCAACGAACCCTGACTGAGCCGCGTGCGCTTCAGGCAAGTGGGCACATCACAGATGCGCATCTGCCACCAAGCCGCCGATCTGCTTCCGAGAGGATGGGCGGATCGTCTTGTGATACGCTGCTGCTTGAAAGGCTGATCCAGCAGATCCTGTAGCTGGATGCCGGGAGGCTCGGCCATCTCGATCCAATGTACCTGATCGCCAAGGCTCTTGAGCAGCCCCATCAGCTCCCGGAATTGCTCGTCCGTCTGGTAGACGAACCAACGCACTGCATAGGGTCCGTTTTCACCGCCGCGATCTTCGCACCAGATATAGTGTGACAGGGCTCCGTCGGGCCCGTCCCGATAGCCCAGACCGAACCCCTTCTTCTGCCAGAGCATCTCGGAGCGCGTCGCGGCGGCGGGCCGCAGATTGACCTCGCCGTGTCGCCTTAAGCGACCAAGGCGCGCAGCGTGGACATCGGCCCAGTCCTCCTTGGCGAGACGGCAAGGCACACGCTGAGGTACCTCAACGCGCAGATGAGCTGGATCAAAGGTAAAGAAATGTTCATAGCTGCCCGTACCAAAACCGAGGGAGTTATAAAACCCTTGGTCGAACATTCCCAGCCCCGCCACCGCCGCGCCATCGGCCGCGTCAAGGGCCAAGGAAAGGGCCGTGAGGCGCTTGGCAAGCCCCCTCTTGCGCGCCACCCGGCTGGTGGTCACCCCAGTAAGTCCCACAAAAGGGACCTCCTCATCCAGATACCGCATGGTGCCTGGCGTGCTGAGCACCAGACACTCGGCGCTGCCAGCCACTTCGGTCACCATGGCGCGCGACGC
>JAYENT010000042.1:0-17942 GCA_034722245.1 Chloroflexota bacterium | reverse complement strand
TTACCTCCCGCCGATATCGCTGCCATTTTGGATGATCTGGACCGGCATACCAGCGAGGCGTTGGCTGTCACATTGGACGACGAGGCTCTGGCCGATACGTTGGAGGAGAGCCCCGTGGATATGCAGGTGACGGTGCTCTCTCGTCTCCCCAAGGAGCGGGCGGCCGACATACTGGAAAAGATGGATCCGGGTGAGTCGGCCGATCTGTTGGCCGATCTCTCCGATCAGACCAGTTCTGAGTTGCTAAACCTGATGGAAGATGAAGAAGCCTCGGATGTTCGCGATCTGTTGCGTTACCCGCCGGATTCAGCCGGCGGCATCATGACCACCGAGTTTTCACACGTGCCCCATCTCCTATCCGTGGGCGAGGCCCTGGATTATCTCCGTGATTCGCCGGATGCCAGGGACGATGAGGTGATGCTCTATGTCTATCTGACCGATCAGGAGGAAAGACTGCATGGCGTCATCAGCCTGCGGGACCTGGTCATGGCCCCCTCGGACCTCTCCCTGGACGCGTTAAGTGTAAAGGATCCCGTGACGGTGGACCCTTATACGCCACAAGAAGAGGTTGCCTATGCGGTTGCCAAGTATGATCTGCTGGCCATTCCCGTAGTAGACGACGAGACTGGCAAGTTATTGGGCATCGTGACCGTGGACGATGCCATCGATGCCGTTCTGCCAACGGCCTGGAAGAAACGTATCCCCCGCTTTTTCTGATTTCAGGAGACAATACGATGAAATTACAGGCGAGGAATCTGCTGCGGCGGATTGGATTCTATCTGACCATTTTTGGTCCGGGGCTGATCACGGCCAGTGCGGATAACGACGCCCCCGGTATCGCCACCTATTCCATGGCCGGTTCGACGTACGGATATAGTTTCCTTTGGTTGATCGTTCTGGTCACTGTGGGCGAGGTCATCATCCAGGAGATCGCCGCTCGGATGGGTGCGGTGACAGGCAAGGGAACCGCCGATCTGATCCGAGAGCAGTTTGGGGTGCGGATCACGGCTTTTGCCATGCTCTGCTTGCTATTGGCGAATTTCGGCACCACCGTCGCGCAGTTTGCTGGCGTCGCGGCAGGGATGGAGTTATTGGGGGTCAGCCGCTATATTGCTGTGCCCCTAGCCATGTTGGGGGTGGGCTATGTTGTGTTGCGCGGATCGTACAAATGGGTAGAAAAGGTGCTCCTGGTGCTTTGTCTTTCGGCATTGAGCTATGTCATCTCGGCCTTTGTGGTCAGGCCTTCTTGGGGGGATGTGTTACGAAGTGCTCTCATTCCCACGGTCAAGAGCGATCCCAACTATATTCTGACGGCACTGGCGACCATCGGGACTACTATCACCCCTTGGGCCTTTGTTTATATGCAGGCATCGGTGGCCGATAAAGGGATGCGAATGGAGAGCTACCACTACACACGAATTGATGTGATAAGCGGAGCGGTATGGGGCAATGTGGTATCGGCCTTCATCATCATCTGCACGGCGGCTACCCTTTACGTTCATGGTATTCAAGTGGAGAGTGCCGAAAGGGCTGCGTTAGCCCTGGAGCCGTTGGTCGGGCAGTGGGCACGATATCTTTTTTCCAGTGGCCTATTGGGGGCATCATTGTTGGCAGCTTCGGTGCTGCCTCTGTCCACCACCTATGCGGTCTGTGAAGCTTTCGGTTGGGAGCGGGGGTTGGACCATCGTTCCCATGAAGCGCCTATATTTTATGGTCTATATGGGGGCATTCTCATCGTCAGTGCTCTCGTGGTGCTTACTCCTGGCATTCCATTGTTTCCGATGATGTGGCTTTCCCAGTCGCTGAATGCTATTCTGTTGCCGGTACTTTTGATCTTGGTTCTGAAGATTGCCAATAGTCGACGCGTGATGGGCGAGCGGACTAACTCTCAGACACAGAACTTTTTCGCTTGGGGGTTGACCATTCTGATTGGGGTAGCGATGCTTGCTCTATTCATCTCGCCATTCTTGTGCTAAGACACATCTGTCAGGCTTTGCGTTGCCCTATTTCTTTCTCGCCCGATATCGGTTACAGCATGGAAGGAGAGGAGGGATCAGCCTATCCGGGGCCCGACGATCTGCATGAGGCGGGAGCCAAAATGGGCCAGGAGGACGGCTTTTATCGATTTGCCGAGCCAGCATGCCAGAAGAAACCTTGTGACGGGGAAACCAAGCATCCCGGCCGCTATGCCGGCCAGATCGAAGAGGGGATTAGGTATGGATGATAGGACGAGGATCGTCAGGAAGCCCCGGCGCTCCATCCACGAGGCGATGCGGCGGAAATGCTTGCTTTCGTCGACTATGGCCGTGCCGCCGTACCCCGTCAGGTAACCCGTGAGTTCGCCCAGTGACTCTCCCACGCCGGCAACCAGTCCCACGATAAGAGGATTGAGGACGGCTCCCATGGCCACAACGATGGTCAGGCTGGGAACGGGGAAGACCACCGTAGCGTTACCGAGCATGCCGATGAGGAACACGCTCAGGTAGCCGTAGCCCCGCAAGGCTGCCAGTTGATGTCGGAAGAGGAGGATGATTGCCGTGATGGTCACGGAAAACAGCAAGGCCAGGATGCGCTTGCCGTGTCGATGCCACAGTTGCGCCAACGTTTTCGCGGCGACCATCTTTCCCCGTCTGTTTTCGGAAATCTCGGTCGTTTCTGTCAAGCCTGTTATTCATTCCCAGCGCTTGTGTCAATGCGCTCAAACTTCCAGAGGAAATAGATCCCCGTGGCCAAGACAATGCCCCCCATGATGTATCCTTCTGTGACTGTGGCCTGGGTGAGGTACATAGCCACCACTCCCAACACAGCCCCTACCAGATAGAGTGTCAGTACCGCCTCCCGATGGGTATATCCCAGTTTCACCAACCGATGTGAGATATGGTCCTTGCCCGGTGTCGTGAGGGGGTTCAGCCCCCGGCGGAGGCGCGATATAATAACGAGGGCTGTATCAAAGATGGGCAGCCCCAACACGACGACAGGGATCATCCACGTTACAAAGTCAACGTTTTCAGGGAAGCGAAGTTTGATGCCCACAGAGGCCAACATGAATCCCAGAAATAGGCTCCCCGCGTCGCCCATAAAGATGCTGGCGGGGTTGACATTGTAGACCAAAAATCCGACGCAGGCGCCCAGCAGGGCCGCTGCCAGCGCTCCTACCAGATACTGCCCGCTCATGGCGGCCAGCAGAAGGAAAAAGGCGGAGGCCACGGCTCCCACCCCTCCGGATAGGCCATCCATATTGTCGAGCAGGTTCATGGCGTTGGTTATACCTACTACCCACAGGATGGTCACCACAATATTCAAGACAGGAAGGGGAAAGACGCGCACCTGGACGCCCGATAAAACAAGGAGGGCGCTCGCGCCGAGTTGCCCCACAAGCTTTGGGGCAGGGCCAAGCCCTCTGCGATCATCCCACAGCCCCATAAACGAACATAACGTCGCTCCAATAAAGATGCCCGCGACTTGCCGGATGTAAGATCGATCGCCCAGAAAGACCAGGGCTAAGAGGAAGGCCAGATATATGGCAACGCCTCCCATAAGGGGGATGGGGCGTTTGTGGACTTTGCGGGGATTGGGCTTGTCCACGATACCCGTCTTGATGGCGAGTTCACGAACGAGCGGCGTGGTGGCGACGGCCACTCCGAAAGCGCTCAATAGGATGAGAAAGTATTGAGCCATCTTACTCCTCGTCTCTAGTTACGTTGTCACTGGCGCGTAGTCCTTGGATGAACGATTCCAATGACTGTTTCTCCTCTTTGGGTGCAAGCTCGAGCGCGCGCTGCGCGTACGCCAGCGCCTGCGTGGGGCGCCCCCACTCGCTGTACAGAATGGCCACGTTCTTGAGCGTCCCATAGTCCTTGGGGGCCATGGCCAGGACCTCTTTGTTCGCTTGGATCGCCTTTTCCCATTCTCCCCTTTGCGAGTAGGCATAGCCTATGGCGCTCCAGCCCTGGGTGAAATCGGGCTCAATGGCCACGGCTTCCTCATAGACTTCGACGACGCGATGCCAATCCTTGCGCGCGATATGTACGTCGCCTATCAGCATATACGTCTGGACAAACTCTTTGTCCAATTCTAAGGAGGCCTGATATTTCTGCAGAGCCTTATCGTACTCTCCCATCAAATAGTACACAAGTCCCCATTCGTTATAGATTTGCGCGTTATGAGGGCTCAGTTCAGCGGCCTCTTCGTAGTACTGAAGGGCCTGTTGGAGTTTCTCGCTGCGCTCCTTGTCGCTATCCTCCAGCTCTGCCCAGGTACGATGCAGGCGTGCAAGGTTGGCTGTATGGTCTGTATTTAGCGGATTGAGTTTGCGTGCACGTTGGAGGGATTCCAACGATTTGGAGAAATAGGCGTCGCGTTGCTCGGGGCCCTTTTCTGTTTTGCCCTTTTCCATGAAGGCCCGCCCCCGGAAGAGATAGTAGAAATCCTCCCGTGGTGCCGCGTCGACTGCCTTTTCGTAGAAGTAGATGGCCTTGTCCCAAGATCCAGCATTGTCGAACCTGAGCCCCTGCTTGTAAAAGCTATCTGCTTTGATGGGACGGATATTCTTGGCGTCGATGAAGAAAAGAGCGGCGATCAAGAGGACGGGATAGAGAACGACGAGGGCGCCCTGAACCGTCGTGGAGGGGCGAGGGGATCCTAGATGCAACGTCGTCCCAAGGATCAGCCAGACGAGACCTGTGACCGTATAGAATTCGTAGATGAGGTTGGAGACCTCAACACCTGGCCCCAATCTCGCGGCGTGGATCAGGGCGAAGATCAGCCCCATCGCCGCCGCTGTGCCCCCGATAATCCCCAATGAGGAAAGGAGGCCATCCAGATCGACGCCTTCCCCATATTGCATGGCAAGTTCCAGCCCCGCTATGCCCGTGGAGAGGACAAAGGTGGTGGTTGCCAACCACAGGAGGCCAAAGTTCGTCTCTCCCGGCGCGCCCTTGGCGGCCATGGTTGTCAACGAAGTGACCAGCACTTCTAGCGGGTCACCCGAGGACAGGGGGTTTGTCGTATAATCCCAGACCATGGTGATGAGAATGAACCCGATGAGGATACCGAGGGATATCCTCTGGGTAGAGAGGGGGCCCGTCTGCAATCCCCGTGGCGGCCCCGACCTGGCATTGCTGTGGCGAGGGTGCTTCTTGCGGTTCGTTGTCCTCCGCTTAGCCTCCGCGTCAATGTCTTCGGTCACGCCCGCGATGAGATCCTGTCCCAGGAGCGCAAAGATGGCGATGTAAGACCAAAAATAGGTGCGCGTGGCGGCGATGGCAATGCCGAAATGGATCTCCACAAAATGGGCCACGATGCTAGAGAACAGGGCGATGGACAGCAAAGCCCTCCAGTGATCCTGGGGGCGTATGCCGGTCTCTGGGCGGCGTGAGTGCCCGGAGAGAGCCTGTACCATAACGTACATCGCTATGCCAGCGATGAAGCCCATGGGCAGTCCCACCCCTGCGAAGCGGAGGGACCTGTCCAGGATGAGGGGAATGAGCAATCCCAAAGCGCCTCCCACAACGCTGCAGACGATAAAGAGCCGCCTTTCGGTGGCGTCGCGTATGAGGCCCAACCAGTGGAGGCCATAGTAGAATATGCTGGTGAAGAGGAACATATAGACCACAAAACCCAGAACCCCCGTGGTGACCAGGGCGTCAAATGTCTCGTTGTGCGAGCGGTCGGGCGAGGCATTTCGCTTCTCATAGTGGGCGAGATCGGGGGGATAGAAGGGGTTGTAGGCCACGTACATGGCCTCTGGACCGTAGCCGATCATGGTACGGACTTGGTCCGCCGTGATCATATCCACGGCCCCCTCCCAGATCAACATGCGGACCCTGCCCGTGCCCCCCTGTATCTCAAAGATGCGCCCCAGGCGGCCAACGTAGGGCAGATCGCGAACCCTGGCCAGAGGGGATGACGGGATATTGATCACGATGAGAAAGAGAAGGACGGCAACGCCCGCTCCCACCAATACGGCGGTTGCCGTGCGCCGGCGATGGAGAAATGCGTAGAGCAGCCCAAAAAAGAAGAGCCCGCCCGCTATGCCCAGCAGCGGTCCTCGGCTCTGCGAAAAGACGATGCAGACGAGTTGGGCGCTTAGAACGATGCCGTATCCTCCCATGAGCAAAAAGGGGGCAGCACGTCGCTTGAGATAGGCGGACATGAGCGCGCACAGGGTCAGCAGGAGCGCCCCCGTGATCAGGCCCCTTCCAAAGCCGAGGGCGAACCATACCCAGGAATGCAGCAGCAGGGCCAAAATAAAGAGCAGGGTCAATGCGGTTCGCAGTTGGGGCTCCGCCTCGCTGAATGCGGTGCGCTGGAGGTGGATGATGCGCGCCAGGATAAGGGGGGCGATCATGATGAGGTAGGCGCTGATGAATATGGCATTGCCCATGTGGGAGGCGACGCGCCTCGAGACGTTTCCCCCCCAGGGCAGGGGGTCAAGGCCATAGTGCTGAAGTAGCCCGTACAGGGCGATGGGGAAACTGGTCAGGATGACCACGGTGACGAGGCGACGCAGTTGCTCCACACGGCGCAGCGTCTGCAGCATGAGGAGAAAGATGACGATGTAGCTCAGCGTCGTGTAGGTGCCCTGCAGACGCTGGTAGGAACCCCAGAGGCTGATGCGGGGCACGACCGAGGCGATGGTGGCCAGCACATAGACCAGGGCCAGCAGCGTCGTGGGCAGCACGAGAGGGATGCCCCACAAGCGGTGGGGCTCCTCGCCCTCGGAAGCGTTCCCCTGGCCCAACGTCCTCTCGGCCCACTTGATGAGCCAGGCAGCGGCCATGAGGGTGGCGATGGAGCGCACAAGGCTCAGTTTGTCGGGCTCAAAGACGCGGCTGGAATAGACGTTGAAAAAGAGAGGGGCGATGATCAGGGCCAGCAGCCACCCCGCTTCTATGGCCTTGTCACAGAATGTGCTGACCTTCGTTCGCATACGTCGTCCTCTGGTAGAGAGTATCCTGACCTCGCAAACGATGTTACCTTATCGGAGGCGCGAAGGCAAATGGGGATATGGCGCAGCCATATCCCTGGCAGAATCGCGGAGCGATTCTGCACAGGCGACTGGCTCCGCGACAGGGGCGGGGTTGGTCAGGGATGGGGATGGCGGAGGAGCGCTTCGCTCTACGGGACTGCTCTAGGCGTCAGAACTCTACACCGAAGGGGCAGGGGATGAATCAAGTATCTTTGTCTATCTCAGTAAGAATGACTCTCATCACCTCTTCGAGGCGAGTTTCGTATGAGGGCGTCAGATGGGCCTGACGCCCAATGTGCTTGTGGTGGGGAAAACTCTCCAGTTGCGTGTGATGCGGGGCGTTATCCCAGCCAATCTTTAGCTCGTTGGATGGCGAAAGCCAATAGTAACTGTAACGCTTCAGCGTGTCTCCGCACCATTGTTCTGTCACGCGAACGTTGGTGCCATCCTTCAAATAGATAATCACTCGTAACGCTTCGCCATCAAGCTCAACGGAAACAAGACGCTGCACACGGGGACCGAATCGCTCCCTGATTTGCACTAGGCGCTCACCTGCCAGCACTCGCCCTGTCCTCGGCGTAGAGGCCCTCTTCAGCAATCTCTTCCAGGGAGGTGATGCGTTCTTTTGTTTCCTCCATCACCTGGGTCCAGTGATGCCACATGACATAATCTTCATGTAGTTCATAATCAGCATCGTCTGCCAGTCCCTCAGCGTCAAGATCCCTCAAGGTGGTATGGTACTTTTCCTCAAATTGCTGTACCTTACTCTCGGCCAGGAACCGTCTTTTTCGCAGTTCTGACAGGCAAAGTGCGACGCCGTGGCTGATGATGCTGGCTTTCTCCTCTGGTCCCAGCGTGGAAAAGAGGTTTTCAATGCGGCTTGCTGTTGTTGTGGCCTTTATTTTGGTCATGATGGTCACCTCGAGGTTGGATCGTGTAGGTTATAGTAACAATTATATTATATTCGTCCCGAGAAGGAAACAACAGATCAGCGACCGGCCCCATGCTACAGACGCGGTGCTGGGCTGGGGAATATGCTACGCATATTCCCGGTACGGTTCCCTCTCTACGCGGGTGGGAGAGGCGGGCGGCCTCACCCCCTAGCCCCCTGGGGGTGTGACTACGTCACACCCCTGGCAGAATCGCGGTGGCGATTCTGCATCGAATAGTGCGGTAGGTATCTCGTGTTGAGGAGGGGGTGCTGGGATGTCGGCTACACGCCTTTCTTTTCTAACAGTTCCTCATATAGTGTGGCGATCTGGGCCACCATCTCTTGGACGTCGAATTCCCGAATGGCAAAGGCGCGGCCGCGGTGGCCCATGGCCCGCCTGAGGGCGGGGTCGCGGAGGAGGCTGAGGCAGTGGCGGGTGAGGGCGTCCAGGTCGCCCGGGTCGGCCAGGAAGCCGGTTTCCCCGTGGGCGATGGCCTCGACAGTGCCGTCGGCGCGGTTGGCGACGACGGGAACCCTCATGCTCATGGCCTGGGGGATGACGCGCGGCAGGCCCTCCCAGAGGGAGGTGAGGAGGAATACGTCCATGGCGGCCAACATGCGCGGCACGTCGCGGCGCAGGCCGGTGAGCACAAAGCGGTCGGTGAGTCCCTCGGCCTGGATCAGGGCCTCGACCTGGGGGCGAAGGGGGCCGTCACCCACCAGAAGGAAGCGGCAGTCGGGCAGGGCGCGGGCGACGTTGGCGGCCACGCGCACCCAATCCAGGGGGTTCTTTTGTGCCGAGAAGCGGCCCACGTTGCCCAGCACGGGGGCGTCCAGGGGAAGGCCGAGCTCGCGGCGCACGGCGGTGCCATCGACGGTGGCGGGGTCGAATTTGTCGAGAGGGATGGCGCTGCGAATGAGATGGTACTGCTCGGGGCGACCGATGCCTTCGCTCAGGCCCTTTTCGATGTCGGGTTGGGCGACGACGATCACGGCGTCGGTGAAGGAGGCGGCGAGCCTTTCGAGGGCGATGAAAAGGCGGCGGCGCAGCGGCGACATGTGCTCGTGAAAGCTCCAGCCATGGACAGTGTGCACGATGATGGGGACGCCGGCGAGTTTCGCCGCCAGGCGCCCGAGGATGCCGGCTTTGCTGGAATGGGTATGGACGATGGTGTAGCGTTTCCGGCGCACCCGGCGGGTGAGTTTCCAAAGGGCGAGCAGATCGTGCCAGGGCGCGATCTCGCGCCGCAAGTTTGGCAGGATGTGGAGGGGCAGGCCGCGCGCGCGTACCTCGTCAATGAGGCTGCCCTCGGCGCCGGTCTGGGGGCCAGAGACGACGTCCACGGTATAGCGTTCGGGGTCGAGCAGGTCGGCGGTGAGCATGGTGTTCTCTTGCGCGCCACCGACGATGAGGCGGGTGATGACGTGGAGGACGGGGATCATAACAACCCTTTTTCTGCCAGTAGGCGTTCGTAGAGCGCCTCCGTCTTGCGCACCATCTGCTCCACGGAAAAGTGCTCTGCGACACGTGCGCGCCCGGCCTGGCCCATGCGGTGTCGGAGATCGGGATCGCGTAGAAGGCGCAGGATGGCCTGTGCAAGGGCATCGGGGTCGCCAGGAGGGACGAGCAGGCCGGTCTCGCCGTCGACGACGACCTCTGGCACGCCGCCGACGCGGGTGGCAACGACGGGCAGGCCGGCGGCCATGGCTTCCAGGATGGCGATCGGGAGCCCTTCCCAGAGAGATGGGAGGACGAATAGGTCAAGGAGAGATAGGAGTTCCGGAATATCGTGGCGAGTGCCGGTGAGAATTACGATCTCTGCCAGGCCAAGAGCCTTGACGCTTGTCTCTATCGACGAACGAAGTGGTCCGTCGCCTATTATCAATGCTCTAATATCCGGCATCTGATTGCGTAAGCTGGCAAGCGCATCAAGGAGATAGATATGCCCCTTGGGAGTAACGAAACGGCCCACTGTCCCAATGATGGCAGTTTCTGGCTGGATACTCCACGCGTCCCGCAGTTTTTCTGCGGCGGCAGGATCGAAATTGCTGAATTCTCGTAGCTGCACGCCATTGGGAATCATTGTTACCTTTTTGGGGTCAATGCCAGAGCGTTGGACTTCAGCCTGGTAGACGTCTTTGGACACGGCGACCACGGCGTCGCACAGCGGTCTGATCCATCGGTTGATCGTTTCTCGATGTTGCCCGCCGATCTCAACACTGTGACGGGTTGCAATGATGACTGGCGTACCTGCTAGTTTTCCCACGATCGCGGCTAGTAGATGGGCATGAAAAAGATGGGCATGGAGAATCTGCACGTTTTCTTCTCGTAGAAGCCGAAGGAGGCGATAGGGAGCACGCAGATCCCATTTAGCCTGCATATCAAGATTGATTACCGGAATGCCAGCCGCTTGGATGTCGGCACCAATAGCGTGGGGATCGTAAAGACAGGCGACTTGTGCCCGGTAACGGTTTCGCGGAAGTTGACTGGCCAGTTGCTCAACGATCCTCTCCGCGCCACCGACATTCAGTTCGGTGATGAGAAACAAGGTCGAAATCCGGTTTTGTGCGTTCATGACGTCTGGAGAGGATATCCCATCGCTCTTCTCAATTCTAATGCTAGGTGATCATATATAACCATACTTTTCTAGGTAGTCATGAGTGACTTTTTCGATAATTTCTTGTTGATCAAGGGTGAGTTGCTCGTGCCATTTGTAGTTTGTATTATTCGTCGGGTGATTTTGCACGATTCTTCCAAATCGTGATGACCAATTTAGGTTACAGAATGCTATGACTTCGTTGAGCGTGCCCACTGGATCCCGACAGAGAGTCTCATACTTGAGTTCGAAGAAGTTTTGTTCCTCAACGAACCGCTTAGCCTCGTCTATGGCGTGCATGAAGATGTTCCACTGGATACCTGCGAGGGCGAGGAAAGATTTGTCGAATCTTTCCCACTGCTCTTGCTGAGATGGTGTAAGCGGCCCCCAGCGCCAGTTTTCAGGCCCTTGCCAGCCCCGCCAAAAAGGCACGTTAATGAAAGAGTTGGCAACTGCACGGCCATCCCTAAGGATGTGAATGAACTTTGCATCGGGGAAAATCTCTTTTAGAAAGCTCATTCTGGGCCAACCGGTAATCTTGACTATTAGCCGATGTCTCGTGGAGGTCAGCGTTCGGGTCATCACTGTTTGGATGTCTTCTTTTTTCTTGTGCGTGACATCCTGCGGCAAAAGATCCCGGCAAGGACATCGAAATCCCCTGCAATAATGCTCCCAGAAGTTGTAACATTCGGCCGGCTTTATGAGGTTTTGCAACCGGTCCCCAATCAAAGGAAGGTCGACCGTGCGCAGCCACAGGCGATTGAGGTTGGGTCTGCCTGGAAATGTCTCAGAGAGCAGCGACAACCACGCCACGTTAGCATGTCTACAAAGCAGCCTGTGAAAGAACGTGGAGCCACTGCGCCCCACACTGATGATGAATATGGGCGTTTCAACTCGGTTGGTCATTTTTCCCCAGTACCTCCAGGAACAGTTCTTGGTATTTTCTGATACTCGTGCAGATGCGGAAATCTTTGGCACGGTGTTGTCCCTCTCTGCTGAGCTGGTCCGCTGACTCTTGATCGCTCAGTACCTTACGAATGGCCGCTGAAAGCGCTTCTACATCACCCGGTGGGACCAGAAGGCCATTGACGCCATGCGTGATGATCTCGCCCGGTCCTGAGGGGCAATCGGTGCTGATAACCGGGGCACCGCAGGCCATGGCCTCTATGAGGGCTAAGCCGAGACCCTCCCACAGCGATGATAGCACGAAAAGATCTGCCCGCGCCATGAATTTATACGGATTGGGCTGAAATCCGAGGAGCTGAATTCGGTCCGTCAGCCCCAGACTATGGATGAGCCGATTAAGCGCGGCTTGCAGTGGGCCCTTACCAAGGATGACCAGACGAGCAGGAATTTGATCCTGAATTCTAGCGACCGCTTTGATGAGATAGGCGAACCCTTTTTGGTTGGTCAGCCGGCCGCAGCCCAGGATCACCGGCACGGCCCGGTCGGCTGCAAACCAGGGGTGCTCTACGGGTTCGTTCTTGAGGTCCTCAAGAGATGAATCCACTACCGGATTATATATCGTGGTAACCTTGTCGGGGGCAAGGGAGAGAGAGGTGATGAGGTCCGAGGCAACACCGTTCGAGACGGCCACGACCTGGTCCGAAAGCGGATAGAGGATCTTGAGCATAAACTCACGCAGCGTCTTCTGTCTTCTGTTTTGAATCGAGGTGGGCAACACGGAGTGTTCGCTTGCTACAAAGCGGGTGCTTGATCGCGAGAGGAGTTTGGCGAGGATGGCGACTGTATTGACGTGACGCATGGCGCTGAAGAGGATGTCCGGCTGTCGGGTGCGAAGAATGCGTACAAGATCGAGCAGAGTATAGCGCATGCGGCTACGGTGCAGGTCGATCACCTCGACGTCGTCGGGGACATCTTTTAGATAAGGGCCCTCTCGCTGAGCGAGTATCAATGTCGGAGAGAAGCGACTTCGATCAAGGCCGGCTAACAGGTGAACCGTTACCCGCTCGGCGCCCCCACCACGAAGGGAGGGTAGGAGGAACATAACATGGATGCGTTTCTTTTCAGTCACTTTGCTCCTCTGATTGTTACCTGAGACCATCTTTGTTGTGGGTGACAGGTTTACTTGGTAGCCAAAACAGCGCTGTCCTGTCACCCATGGACATCAGCGTTCAACCAGTTCGAAAAATCTCGATTCAGGAGGCGAGAAAGCAAACGGATATCGTCTTGGAAATATTCGATCAGCTCCGCTCGTAACTCGGGCGACAATGGGGGACGCTCGCGAACGTGGAGGTTTCGCCTATTAAGCGCATTGAGCACCCCTGTACCTTGAAGCGTGGATAGCCCCAAATTTCTCTTGATTGCATGGGAGACCCTGCCCGCTGCCACAACAGCCCGCCGCAGCCAGGGCCAGCGGCGCTCCTTCGCTGGGTTTCTCACAGGGAACTCCATCCGTCCATCGTCGCGGACCCCAAGGAAATCCAATACCTTCAGATATTCGCGGCGTGGGTTTTCTTTGACGTCGTCCAGCACAAGCACGAGGACCCGCTCTCGCGGCACCACCCCAAGAAGGCGCTTTAGCTGCTTTCCCAGCATGCAAACCGATTGGTAATCCAGGAGTCTCGGCTCAGGGCACCAGTGCGTGACCATATGCCCCTCCCTGCGCTGCGGGGAGAGCCTCCACGCCTCCTCAAAGTCGATCACGTGTTCCCTGCCGCCGAATAGATGCTGGTCGTGAAAGGAATAGGCCATCTCTACGGGATTGCGCACCATCACAATATACCGGGCATTTTTGATCTCGTGCTCGATCTTTGGCACAGCCACCCGTGAAAAAAGATAGTATACAGAGGCTTCACCTACAGCGATATGCGCATCGCTGGCGCCCCTGAACAGTGACTCGTATGTCGTCCGACGGAGATCGTGGGATTTCAAGTCTGTGCTGTAGAAATGTGGCTCCTTTATGGGGCTCATGTAGACGTTGGGGTGTGTCGCCAACCACGAAGCCAACGAGGTTGTGCCACATTTTGGCGCACCAATTATGAAGAAATTGGGCTTTTTCACGGACTTTCTCCTCCTTGCTCATACGTGGGGTAAGAAGCGGGCTCGGTTGTAAATAAGGACGATGACGCTGATTCTTGGGCTCTCGACCTTGCCGACTGCGTCTCCACCTTCATCAGTCTGCCTCTCTTGGCGAACTGGGAACTTTTTGCGGAGGGCTATGTCCTCCAGATCTGATGAGATTATAAACCGTCCGGAAGGTTCTCATATACTCATTCCGCTCTAGCAACAGTAGCAGTCCACCATAGATAACAGAAGCCATGCCGCCTTTTAGAACAAGAGAGAGAAAATCGCTCGCCACTGGTAGATAGCGCGCAACAAGGAGGGCAGCCCCAGCGCCTAGAAGCAAGCCAATGGTAGGATAACGAAACATCTTCCATAGAGAGAAATCCACGTATCTTCGTACCCGGGCGAGTATCAATGCTATTCCGGTCACTAGCATCAGGTCCGCAGCTACTGCCACACCGTTGATCCCAAAGTAGTGTGCCAGGATGATCACCGCTGGTACAAAGATCGACAGTTGCAATGCCTTAATCTTGGTCAGAACCCGTGGCTGGCCAACCGCGATCAACAAATGTCCCGAAGTGACGATTAAGGGATCCAGCAAAGTATAGAAGATCATAAGGCGAAAGGTGGGAACTATAGGCAGCCATTTGGCCCCAATGAAGATACGGATGAACTCCGGGACTACCAAGACAAGGATCAGTGAGAAGAGAAATCCCATCCTTACTATCAGGCTGCTCGCCCGGTAATAGGCTTTGGACAAGCGAAGGCGATCCTGTTGGAGCCTGGCATAAGTGGGGAAGAAGACTTTCGTAATAGGAATAGCGATTACTCTACGTGGATAGCGAGCGAATTCATAAGCGCGAGAATAGAATCCCAGAGCGATTGAGCCGAGCGCTGTGCCGGTCCAGAAATCATCGAATTGGTCAAGTAATTTGGTAAGACCGGATGAGAAGAAAACAGAGGAACCAAAGCCAAAGTACCATCGGGTGATGGCTTTGTCCAGTCCAAAGGTAGGTTTCCAAGGTCTCTTAAAGCCCCATAATCCCAAGGATCTTATCAGCACGGCTATTGCTTGCTCTCCAACTAGGCTCCAGAATCCTAGCCCAACCAGGGCCATCGTTACCGCGCCAAACGTCATTGAGAGGGAGGTTATCACATCCAGAATCGCTAGGAACTTGAAGTCTAAGTTCTTACGTAGGATAGTCTGAGGTGTTGAATTCAGGGCACTGATTACGTGGAAGAAGGAGAGTACCAAGAGAGCCTGTGTCAAATGGGGGTGTGATAAGGATAGGCGATCTAGTATAGAACTTATTATGATAACTATTATAGCCGTTACGACCGATAAGCTTAGCCTCAGGGTAAAATGAGTGGATGCGGCTTTTGGGATGTTGGTATCGCGATGGATGAGTGCTTGGCTGAAACCAAAGTCGCTAACTTGACCAGCGAATGATAAAAGGATCAACGCCAGAGCCATAACGCCAAAGTCTTCTGGCGTCAGCAAGCGGGCCAGCAGTACCGAGCGAGCAAAGCCGGAGACCATCGTGATCCCAGAGGCGGCGATATTGAAAGCTGAGCCACGCACAGTTCGGGCGGCAATGTCCCGCGCATCGAGGACATCCATGTCGCTCATTTCTTCTGCTTCCGATTGGCCATCTAGAGAAAAAGGCACTCTGTACAATTCCCACTCACGATTATGCTCCCACATTCCACCGTGTACCGGCTTTTGATGCCAGGACGACGGTGCACACGAGGGAGAGGCCGCGGCTGACGATGCGCAGGGCAAAGACCCAGAACCCGCCCCGCACCACGCGCTGGGACAGGGTCTGGCCGGGCTCGAAGAGGAGTTGTTTGGCTTTTTGGGCGAGTTGTCTCGCCCTCGATGTGCTTACCAATGTCCTATCCCATCAAATACGGACTGCTGTCGTCCAACGCAACGACGTGGTCGAGCCCTTGACCGTATTGGCTGCCACCCCTCAGGCTTGGACGGCGTGTCTGCGGTTTCATTCTTTCGCATCGGCAACACGGCTCAGAAAACCAAAGAATGACTGGACGTCACCCCGATATGCAGTCTCCAAACGATAGGCTGCCTCTAGCGCTCGCTTGACGCCTTCGGGATCCAGCTCATAATGATACGCGTGCCGGAAAACATGGCGAAAGCGACGTAGTTCATCCAGCGCCTTCAAAGATGCTTTCCCAATCACGCGCGGACGCATGCCTTCGATGTCACGAGCCATGCGGTCCAGCAACAGTGTGTGCCAGCGCGATGTATCGGGAATGTGGTTCTCAAAAACCTCAGCCACCAGGCGAAAAAGGTTCTCGAAGGCGTTATACAGATTGTGGAGATAGTATCCTGTCACAATCGCATTTCTTGCTTGATCCAAATTGGCATCCGAGCGATGGAGCGCGATGAAGATGCTTTCGACCGCCTCCAATTCTGCCTCCATGTCCTGCTGAAGGAGATGCAATCGCTCATCCATAGATTATCACGCCCCGCTGCCGTACCCTATCACTGAAGTGGTCGTCGGGTTTCAAGGGTCGCACGTCCAGATTCCATGCGGGTGCGGCCTGTTCCAGATCCTGCCACAGGTCAAAGCACTCGCCGGCGCCAAGCCCTTCTACGGCCACGTCGACATCCGAGTCGCGGCGAAACGCGCCGGGGCGGATCACAGAGCCATAAAGATAGACTCGCTCTAGGGTTGGGTAGGAGGGAGCCACAGCGTGAACGGCCTGGCGGACGGCGGCCAACGCCTCCCGGCGACGCCGTTCCCGCTCCGCCCGTCTCCGTCGCTCCCGCTCCTCAAGCGCTTTGCGATAGGCCGTGATAGTATCGGTTTTGTAGTTGGCTGCTGTCCCTTTATCCATCGTGCCTTCCCATAAGAATCAAGCTGGTGCCTCTGTCGCCTTTGCACCGCTTTCTTCTGTCACAACGATCTCTTGTCATTCTACCACGCCGGCTGGTGGCGGCAAACAGGGTGTGCTGCAGCACGTCCGAAGCGTCCAACACTTCGGTGCGCACGAGGGAGAGGCCGCGGCTGACGACGATCCACCGTCTCATCCTATTGGGTAGAGGTTGTATGCGCCGACCACGTGGCGAAGCCCACTCCATCCTGATGGTACTATCTTTGCTGGCCTCGTCAGCTATCCTGATCTTATTCCCGGAGGCGGGCATGGTCTCGATCACGGGGATGGACGACCTCCCTGACAGGAGGACGATAGCCTCAAAGGTGGTAAGGCGCCACTACCTCGAGGTCTGTCATCGGGTAGTGGCGAACATTCCTGGTGAGCAACACGGCCTGATGAACGAAGGCTGTTGCAGCGATCAGAGCATCTGGCAAGGCCAATCTATCACTTGGCAGGTAAGTCAAACGATACGCACCTGCCTTTCTGGCCGTCACACCATCCAGGTTTAGCCTGGTGAGATTCTCAAACAAGATCAATATCCGGGGCTCTTCGCCCGGCCGCACATTAGAGTATATTTCTGCTTCACTGATGACCGAGAAGCAAACCTCTACGCCATCCAGCAGCAGAGAGTCGATAAAGTCGATGGCTACCTCACGGCCACGCAGGTGATCTATGAGTATATCGGAGTCAATCACCACGCTAGTCGAGCCCCAGCCTTCGCGCTCGCTCATTCCAGTCCTCCCGAAGCTCGTTCACCAGATCAAGACTGTCTCGTTGGAGATCCTCTCTATCCTTCCAGACGCCAAAGCTCTTGGACAGGGCTCGTCTGGCTTTTAGGAGCTCGTTCTTTTTATCAAGATATCGCCTTACTGCCTCGCGTACCAAATCAGCGGGGGGAACACCCTCTCGTCTGCTCAACTCGGCCAAGGCTTCCCATTCTGTCGCCGGAATTCGTACCTCTCTCCCAGTGCTGTCGGTGTTCATTGGTTGCCTCCCTCTGATCTAGATTCAGCTTCTTGCCACATTTGCAGCCACGGACTACAAAGATTGCGCGGATGATTTTTCTAACCGTGTTGACCGGTCTGTATCTGTGTCCTGCTTCGGATACCCCACCTCACAACGATCTTTTGTCATTCTACTATGCTAGCTGGTGGCGGCAAAAAGTGTGCTGCAGCACGTCTGAGGCGTCCAGCACTTCGATACCCGACAGCCTTCCTTGCCTGTCAAAATCGGCATGTACGCCAGGCTCCACGGTCTCAGTCTTTGCCGCCTTTATCTCTGGACTGCCAAACCAAATATACAAGAGATCCCTTCCAGAGTCGTATTCGATCTTCATGCTGACCACCTCCTCAATTTATCCACGAGGGAAGTCCTGTCCATACCGGGCCTTTTTTCTCTGATAGGCCAGCGCAAGACCTCTTGGTCTGGCATTTTCGGATCTCTGTCGGCAACCCGAGCAACGTTGTGGCCCCTCTCCGCAAGCCAGCTAGCCACAACCCCGCTGGCGTTGACGTCT
>JAYENT010000041.1:0-18196 GCA_034722245.1 Chloroflexota bacterium | reverse complement strand
CGCGCTCTGCTCCGCCAGCCAGGGAATGGCCCCTTTGGTCTCAAACCAGCTTTCCATGGCCCTGAACACATAGGCCACCGCCTCACTCTCGTCGCCGAATCCCACATAGTCTGGCAGTGTATCGGGGAATCGCTTCCTGCCCAGCATGTAGGGGGGCACAAAAGGGTTAACATCCAACGCTTCCTTGAGGCGCTGGTTAGCCAGAGCACTTGCGCCCTGCTGCCGAAACGTGTACAGCGCCCACGTGTAAGCCCAGTTGGCGGTGATCTCGTCCGGGTACTGCTCCAAGAGTTCTCCAAGGGCTTCGTCATCGCCGTGTACCAACAGACAGTCGGCCAGGAGGTAACGGATGCCCTGATTGTCGTTCGGGTTGAGGCGCAGCATATCCTTATAATGGGCGATGGCCTCCTCATGCTGGCCAAGCTCCCAGAGGCACTCGGCGAGTCCTGCTCGCGCTCGCATATAGGGCCGCGTCTCGAGGAGGCCCCAAAAGTAGCCCACATCCTTCTCAAAAGCCTCGGAGCCCAGGGCGCGCTCGCCGGCCTCGACGCCGCGGGCATAGAGAGCTCGGGCCTCTTCCCACGTCTCGGCCGTCTCCTCCGCCAGCAATACATAGGCATCGGCGCAGTCTTTGCTGATGCGGAGTGCTTGATGGGCCAGCGCCGCGCGTCTCCTCCCCGTAGCCTCCCAGGCGTCATACATGAGCTCCTGGGCTTCCTGCAACGGCGTCAGCGGCCGCAGATCCAAAGGCATCTCTCCATTCGAGAACTTGTTCAAGAAAGTATCGAGTTCCTCCTGGGAATCGAACTCTCTTCCGTCAAGCAAGCGCCCCATCTCCGCCAACCCTCTCTCAAAAGCGCGGCGGTCTATGGGGGGCCCTAGTCCCTCTTCTCCCTCGTCATCTAGTCCATTTTCCTCATCGTCTTCCCTGAATCGGCTTTTCCTGCTCACCTGTCCATCTCCCTCAAGGGCCTATGCCCCATCATTTGATGTAGCGATTCTACCTTCAGTCATCTGTGTTGTCAATGAAAAGCCCGGCCGAAGTCAGTTCAGTCGGGGGAGTCGCGTCTCCACACTAAGCAATGCTACCCACACATAGGGGTGACGGTTCGTCTTACTCACAAAGGTACCTTATGCCGGTTCCTCCTTCAGAAAGGCCCTGACGTGCGGCAGCACCGGTTCGGGGTGCATGACCGCTTGCAAGCGGTCCCTGGCCCTCTATCTGATAGTGGATACGCACGTCGCCATTGTAGGCAAAGGGCATGCGCCCCCCTTCTGTCGCCTATAGATCAAAAATGGAGGAGCGAGGATGTGGCAAGGGTGTCAAGAGAAGCCTACAGCAAAAAGATGCCATGCTCCTCACAGGCCTTGATCATCTCCTCAGGCCAGAGGCTGGCCTGCACCTCGCCCACGTGGGCGCGGCGCAAAAAGAGCATGCACAAACGGGACTGTCCGATCCCGCCGCCGATGGTAAGGGGCAGTTCGCCCGCCATCAGCTTGCGGTGGAAATAGAGATCCAGCTTTTCCATCTCTTCCTTGATTTCCAGTTGGGTCAACAGCGACTCCTTGTCCACGCGAATGCCCATGGACGAAAGCTCCATGGCGCAGTCCAGGAGAGGATACCAGACCAGAAGGTCGCCGTTCAGTCCCCGCTTGCCGTCGCCCGTTTCGGTGGACCAATCGTCATAGTCTGCTGCGCGCTCATCGTGGGGTTGGCCATCGCTCAGAGTAGCGCCGATGCCGATGATGAACACGGCGCCCTCCTGCCGGCAGATGGCGTCCTCCCGCTCTCTGGGGGAAAGATCGGGATACCGCGTCTGCAGCTCCTCGCTGTGAATAAAAGAGATTTCGTTGGGAAGATAGGGGGCCGGGAGACTTGGATAGGCGTCACAGATGTACTCTTCGGTGTCCAGAATGACGTCATAGATGTCGCGCACGATCTCTTTGAGGAAAGGGATATTCCTCTCCTCCGCCGTGATAATCCGCTCCCAATCCCACTGATCGACATAGATAGAATGCAGGTTATCCAGAATCTCGTCGGGGCGGATAGCGTTCATGTCGGTGTACAGCCCCTCGCCATGCTCGAAGGCATACTCTCCCAGGGCCAGGCGCTTCCACTTGGCCAGGGACTGCACAATCTCTGCCTCGCCTTTCAGGGCTTTGACGTGAAATCTGACGGGTTCTTCCGTGCCCGTTAGGTAGTCGTTGATGCCCGTGGCACCGGGCACCAGTATGGGGGCCGTGACGCGGCTCAGATTCAGCGCCCGCGCCAGCCCCTCCTGAAAATGGTCCTTTATCATCTTGATCGCTTTTTCCGTCTCCCTCAGATTCTGGCGCAGATCATAGCCTCTGGGGAGAATGAACTCGCTCCTTGCCGTTACAGCCCTTGCTGCCTTTGACATAACCTATCCCGACTCCTCCGAAAAACAAGCGTTTGGATGCTGGGTATCCCCAACACGCTTCTTACCGTGGGATTCCCACTTTCGCCCCTCCGCCTCCTCATCGCCGTAAAGGATCTTGTAAATCTGGTAATTCAGGCCCACCTTCTCCAGATACTCTCTTGTGGAGCCAAAACCGATCCAACGCAGTAGATCATCCCTTTCAGAGACCAGGGGATCCTCCAGCCACCTATCCACATTCGAGGCCCCGCCGTTATAAGCCAGCAGGGCAAGCTCTGCATCGCCGTCATAGTATTCGAGGAGCCAGCGCAGGAACCAGGCGCTCATACGGACGTTTTTTGGGGGAGTGTACGCCTCCCCCGGGGAGATTGCCTCCTCCAAGGCATTGGCTATCCATTCCTGGGTTGTGGGCATGATCTGCATCAGGCCGCGCTCCCCGGCATAGCCTCTGGCCCTTGCATCGAAGCGGCTCTCCTGGCGCATGATGGCCCAGATGAGCAGAGGGTCGACGTCGAATGTGGCCGCCTCGGCTGTGACCGTTCCCGAATAGGGCCGCGGATAGCTCAAACGCCAGAAGGCGAGGGGTGCTTTCCCCCGCTCGTCGATGAATTGAGCCGCGATGGATTGCGCCTCTACTACGTATCCCCTGGCGAACAGGGCCTGCGCCATGGCCAGGTCAGATTCCGGTCGGCGTCGAAAGCGCGCGGCGAGGAGTAGCTCCAGATAAGCCAGATCATGGCGCCCGATGGATTCCAGCGCCTCGGCCTTTGCCACAACACCCATACCACCGGCGTCCAACGGCGGCGTGATGGGTAGTTGCGACTGCCTATCAGAGGCCCTCAGGCCCAACCAATTCAAGCCCTGTTCCTCCAACAGCCTTTCTGCCTCGGCCTGCGTCTCCTCGTCCTCCAGGCGACGGGCCAGCACGTAAAGGCGATAGGCCGCGTCATCGGCCAGATAAGTATCCGCCCTGGCCACCCGTGCATAGATGGGCAGCGTCTCTGTGATCCGCCCCTCCTTTTCTAACGTGGTGGTGGCGGACCACCAGGAGACAGGATAGGGAGAGTTGAGCTGGGACGCGAGGGGGTCGAGGGCCTCCCGTTTGTCCCCCTCTTCTTCTACAGTGGGCTCAGGCGTGTCGGGGACACCCTCCTCTTCTTGGGCTTCAAGCAAGGCCGCCGCCTCATCCTCGCGTCCCAGCTCTCTCAGCGCCTCCAGCAGCCCTCCGAGCGCCTCCTCGTCGTCGGGGGCCCTCTCGAGCCAGTCCCGATAATTCTCCACCGCCTCGTCATAGCGTCCCAAGCCTTTGAGCGCTTGGGCGCGCACGGAGAAGGCCTCCAAGGCATCAATCCCCCGCAGGGTTTCCACAGCGTCCCGATAATAATAAGCGGCGTTCAAATCCTTGGCTACAACGACGGGAGCGGGCCCCGTCCGACGCATGTCGGCAAAGGCATCGTACTGCTCCCCCAGGATGCGGCGATACTCGGCATAGGCCCCTTCGTTGTCACCTATCTCCTCCAGATAATGAGCCAGTTCCCTCCGCAGGGCCACCGTATCATACAGTTCCAATGCGGCGCGGTAGGCTTCCTCTGCCTGCAGGGCCTCCTGGTCCGCATAGTAGCGAGCCAGGGCGATGTGGGCCTCACGGGCGGCGGGGCTCTGGGGGCGATAGGCCACGATATCTTTCAACATCCCTACGGCTTCCATATCTGGCATCATGGCCATGGCACGCCACAGCCGAGCATATTCCTCGATCTCCGGCAATTTGCGCCCCAGCCGCTGACAAAAGCGGGCAGCGTGCACTCCCTCTGTGCGCCGACAGCGAGCATAGAGAAAAGCACCAGAGCGCGCGTTGCCAAAACGAAGGAACAAAAGGCTCCCTGCAACACCTACAAAGAGCAACAAAGCGAGGAGGATGATCCTTTTGCGCCAGGACAGTGACAGCTCATTGATCTTTTCCCTCATGACCCGGCCTCCAGCTCAAAGGCGTAGAGCCTGCTGTCCGTGGATCCCACGTATAACCTATCGCCGGCTATGGTGGCCTCAGCGATGATGGCTCCCCCCGTCTGATAAGACCACACTTCTTCTCCGGAGGTGCGGTCCAGGGCGTATAGCGCACCGTCGTCAGAGCCCACCAAGACCACGTCCTGCCACACCCTGGGCGTGGAGCGAATCATATCATCCGCGGCATAGCTCCAGGAAAGTTTGCCATCCCGCGTATCCAAAGCGTATAACTGCCCGCCGTTGCTTCCTATGTACAAGGCGTCATCATGAACGCATGGAGAGCAGGCCACGGCGTAATCGGCGGCAAAGGCCCACTCTCGTCCGCCCTCAACAACGTCCAGGGCGTAGACGGTACGGTCACAGGAGCCGAAATATACCCTGCCATCGTGGACGATGGGGGCGGCCAAGATGTCCCCTCTCGTGCCATACCGCCAGACCAGGGAACCGTCCGCCCTGTCGAGGGCGTAGAAATAATTGTCAGCGGAGCCAAAGAGCACCAGGTTCTCGGCCAGCGCCGCACCCCCTTGAATATAACCGCCCGTCTGGTAGCGCCACAGCAGATCTCCCTCTCTGGCGCCCAAGGCGTAGAGGTATCCATCGTGGGAACCTACATAGATTATGCCCTGATCCAACAGGAGGGGGGCCGTTATCCACCCATCCGTTTCATATCGCCACAGGAGTTCGCCTGTCGCGGCCTCCAATCCGTACACGCCACCATCCCAGGCCCCAAAACAGATCATATCCTCGAAGAGCACAGGGCGCGACGAGACATTGTCCTCCGTCTCATACTGCCATATGACCTCGCCGGTCTGGGTGTCGATGGCGTGCAAGCGGTTATCATCGGAGCCCACATAAACCATCCCATCGCAGGCCGCCGCCGTCCCCCGAACATAGTCCTCTGTCACATAGTCCCAGACGTAAGAAATAGAAACACCTTTGCCATCGCCACGAGGCCCGCATCCGCAGAGGATGATAAGAAGAAAGAGGATCAGGATTCGGGAGGTATACTCTCGCTTTGTCATGTGGGCTCAACTTCTCCCAAGGCGGGGGCGGCCATACAAAGGGACCGGATATACAAACCAGGCCCACACAAAGGATGTGCGGGCCCAAAGGTTTTCCAGAAGCGGGCGACGTGATTCGAACACGCGACAGCCTGCTTGGAAGGCAGGGGCTCTGCCAGCTGAGCTACGCCCGCTTGTTACGGAAACCAGTCGGGGTGAAAGGATTTGAACCTTCGACCTCGGCGTCCCAAACGCCGCGCGCTTCCCGTCTGCGCCACACCCCGTTACCTCTAGTATAGCAAAAAAGGGACTCCCGTCAAAAGCAGGAAAGCATAGATCGGACTTGTCAAAGGCGTGGATCGGGAGGGGTGAGCCAGGAGTTAGAAGAACCACCGTACGCAGATCAGTCCTGGCAGGGCGAAGATCCACGCAAAGAATTTTCTGGTCTCCAGTTTCTCCCGACTGGGCCACGGTATGCGCGCCTCACTGCGCCCACTCTGTACGCTTCCAGCTAGGCGACGCGCTCCACAGGATTAAGGGCGCTCTCGCCTCGCCAAAAGGCTTGCGGCATTCCCCTCATCGTAGTCCCACTCTCTGCAAAAGCTGCTCTATCTCTGGCCCCAGGGCCTGAAGAATGGCGTACATGGCCAGAGTGAGGATAACGGTAACCACCACCCATTCGACCAGGTCAGCACCTGATTCGTCTGCCCAAAAGTGCTTTAGCGCTCGTAACAGGTTCATCGTTTACATTCTATGCCCACGCTGATTACATCAAGTGGCCCATGCGCCCTATGGATAGACGCCACGTGCATCAAGGCCTCTTCGACCCCCATCATAGACGACAATTGACTTGCCGTCAATCGCTTTTTGGGCAACTTTCACCACGCTTCCGCTGGCGCAGGGCAAGTGTTGCAAGTCGGAAATGCGTTGCCTGTTCTCAGCAACCATGCTCTCTCTATTGAAAAGTTTCCCATGTGACCAATGAAGAGGGATTGCTGTGCACGTATCACCTATGCGCGTTTGCCCGAGGCCAGTCACCCGTATTGTTGCCTTCAAGGCTTTGTACGGAAGGGGGGGGACATTTTGGTAGCCCTGTGCCCGTGTATATAATATCGTAATAAGTTGGTAACCAACGCTGAGGGTATATGCTCCTCTTCTCTCTTTTCATTCTTGTACTGAAGCGTGCGCGCAGACATTGGCTTCTGACGCTACTATCAGTCATCGGCACATCTGTCACCGTGGGCCTTATCGCCAGCATCCCCATCTTTAGCGACTCGGTGGGCATGCGTATCTTGTATAAGGAGCTTGCCGAGTACGCCTCGGGCAACGCGCGTCCTCCCCTGGCGCTCCGCTACTACCGCGTCCCTTCTTCGCCCAACACCATGACGGTGCAGGAGGCCTTGGATATGGGCGATTGGCTGGGGGCCATGACCCGCCGGGAAGTGGGGCTCCCCATCGCCAGAAGCTACACGCAGATAGGCAGCCATGCAATGATGATACGCACGCTATCCGAGGACACGCGCTACCAGAAACGTGATCTGGGCCAGGTGCGTATAAACTGTGTCCTCGAGGTAGAGGAGCAGATAGAGATCATTGAGGGCCAGCCCTTTGCGGCGGCCAACGGGGCCGATGAGCTTTTGATCTGGGCGCGCCCGGGCATGTTGGAAAAACTGGGCATCCAGATCGGAGAGAGGTTTCAGCTCTTCAATCGCAACGCGGTGCACCCCGATCAGCCCACCGTTTTCCGCGTTGCGGGCACCTGGCGGGCCAAAGATTCAGAGAGTTCCTTCTGGTACAGGGATCCTCACGAGCTGCTTGAGCGCGAATTTCTTACCACCCTTGGAGCGTTTTCCAAATTTGTAGCTCCCATCATGCCCCAACAGATCGACTATACCTTTTGGTACTATGTGCTTGACGAGAACAAATTGCGCTTTGATGACGTGGATCTCTATGCCAAGGGGGTAAGAGTCGCCGAGCAGCGTGTGGACACTCGCCTGTCCAACATCCGTGTGGACCGTTCACCCATCGAGCCCCTCCGAGAAGTGAAACGGCGGACCGCCGTACTTGAGCGATTGCTGTTTGGCTTTACCGTTCCAGTGATCGTCTTACTTTTAGCCTTTATTGGTTCCATCGCTATCATATCCGTGCGCTTTCAGCGCAACGAGATCGCCATACTCATGAGTCGGGGGAGCAGTCACGGGCAATTATTCATCCTCAATCTGATGGAGGGGGTTCTACACATGGCCCTGGGCGTCCCCCTGGGGCTGGCCATGGGGCTGGTCTTTGCCCGCGGTATGAGCCTGAATACGGGATTCCTCACCTTTGACCGACAGACGGCGCTGCCCCTGGCCACCCAGGGAATAGACTGGCGCCTCGTAAGCTTGGCGTTGCTTTTTTCGCTGGCGGCGCGTCTCATGCCCACCCTGCGTGCCAGCGGTAAGACCATCGTTACGTACGGACGAACGCTGGCCCGGAGCAATAGTAGCAATTCTTTCATCCGCATCGCTCTAGCACTTTTACTCTGCGCCGTCAGCGCGTACGCCTACTATCGTATAAGGCAGAGGGGCACTTTTGGCCTCATCACCTGGCAGGCCGATGCGGAAGCGGTGAACGATCCTTTGATCTTTTTTGCGCCCAGTCTTTTCATCATGGCGGCTGGGCTGGTCACGGCGCTCCTCTTTCCTCTCTTCATGCACGTCGCCGACGCGGTGGGACAATTCCTAGGCCCCTCGCTGTATATTGGCCTCAGGGAAGTCGCCCGGCAGACAGGAACCTATACCTCTGTTCTTTTTCTCCTCATCTTTTGTTTGGGTCTAGGTGCTTTTGAGTCATCCATAGCCCGAAGTGCCGATTCATGGTTGAGGGATCGGCTGCGATACCAGGTGGGCGCTGACTATAGTTTCAAGCAGGGCACCGCGCCACCTGAAGGCTTTGGGCCCACGGGTGAGGATAGCTGGCTGATGCCCGTCGAAGAGTACCGAAAAATACCGGGCGTCACCGATGCCACGCGGGTGGGCCACCACACGGCGCTGCCCCTGCCGGGCGACCTGCCAAGCATTGATCTGTTGGGGATCGATCGGCTCGATTTTGCTCGCGTAGCCTATTTCAGGCGCGATTATACCGACCTTCCCTTGGGTGAACTGCTCAATCGCCTGGCCTTGAAGCCCAACGCCATTTTGATAACCCCGGACTATTTGGAGCGGGCCACGCTGTCTGTGGGAGATACCCTCCCTCTGGATGTGTACGTCGAGGGGGCAGCTAAGCGCATGGACTTCACCATCGTGGGTACCATCGCTTATTTCCCCAGCATGTATCCCGCCGATGGGCCCATTGGCGTTGCCAACTTGGACTTTATCCACGATCAGTGCGGGGGCATTCAGCCCCATAGCATCTGGCTGCGTACGGAACCCGATACCGACGTCGACGACCTGAAGGAGAACCTTAAGCGGATGGGCGTAGTGGCGGTCAATGGACGGGATTATCGGGGGATGCTCGCCGAGGACATGCGCCGTATGGAAAGGGTGGGGATATTTGGCAATCTTACAGTGGGTTTTTTGTCGGGATCGCTGCTGGCCTGGCTTGGCCTGCTCCTCTACACAACCGCTTCCCTCGTGTCGCGGGTGCGCCGCTTCACCATACTGCGAGCCATCGGCTTCATGACACGGCAGATCCTCGCCACCCTAAGCACGGAATATCTTTGCGTCATTGCCTATGGCTTACTGGCTGGAGCGGCCACCGGCGTCGCCGCCTCCAGGTTGTTCGTGCCCTATTTTCAATTCACAGACGATCCCAGTCTTCAGGTGCCTCCCTTTGTTCCCTACATCGATTGGGAGCGTCTCGCGTGGATCGCCGTCGTGTACCTTGCCGTGTTGACCCTTTCGGAGATCATCGTTCTGGCGAGCGCGACGCGCAGAGAAGCCTTTCAGGTGTTGCGCATGGGGAACGAATAGAAGAAGCGCACATGCCCATCATGACTGCGGACACGTGCGCCCAGAGATAGCGGGGTCAGGCCTTCGTATTCTTACGGTGCGGCTACTGACACGTCACTAGCAGTGTTGGTCAGCACCTTGTTTATCTCGCTGGGCTGGACAACGGGCGAGTCTTGATACAGGAAGCAGGACACCGCACGCGTATCGCCAGTCCAGAAAAGAGACGGACGCTTTTCATGGCAGATATCCATGGCCTGTGGACATCTGGGGGCAAACTTGCAGCCCACGGTACCGCGTTCTGCCAGGGCTTGTCCCTTGGTGACATCCTCGGGTTCCCCCCATCTCCGATTGGGATCGGGCCAGGGGATAGAACTTACCAACAGCTTGGTATAAGGATGCTGCGGATCCATGATCACAGTTTCCACGTCACCTGCCTCCACCACCGATCCCTGATAGAGGATCATGATATCTTCGCAGATGTGATAGGCCGTGGCCAAATCATGGGTGATATAAAGGATAGAAATGCCCATCTCATTTTTCAAGCGGCGAAGGCTCTTGAGAATGGTGGCCCGCAGTGAAGCATCGACCATGGAGACAGGCTCATCGGCGATGATGACCTTGGGATCAAGCAGTAGCGCGCGCGCCACGGTGACGCGCTGGCGCTGTCCGCCACTCAGCTGGTGGGGATAGCGGCCCAACGTCTCCCCAGGCCGTAGGCCAACGCCGGTAAGGGCCTTTTCCACTATCGCCTCTTGCTCTGCCCTGGAGTCGGCCAATCCAAATTTCTTTACGGGCGTGGTAAGCATGTGATCCACCTTGTAAAAAGGGTTATACACCTCAAAGGGGTCCTGAAAGATCGCCTGCACCTGGCGCCGGAAATCGCGCCACACATCCTTGGGTGACTCCCATAGGTCTTGCCCCTTGTAAAGAACCTTGCCGCTTGTAGGCTCGATGAAGCCCAGCAAAAGCATGCCCATCGTCGTCTTGCCGCTCCCGCTCTCACCGGCGATGGCCAGGATGGTGGCCTCTGATTTCGAGCCACCTATGGAAACATAGTTATCCTCTAAAGCGACGGTAGCCCGTCTCCGCAGCAAACCGCCACTGTAAACCTTGGTTACGTTCTGCAGTTCTAATAATGATGTCATCATTCCCCCCCATAAAGATGGCACGCTACCCAGTGATCGGGACGTATTTCCTGCCAGGTAGGAGCAACTTCCGAACAGATATCCATGGCGTGAGGACACCGAGGATGAAAAAGGCACCCGGATGGGGGATTCACTAAAGCAGGGGTGATGCCGGGGATTCCCGTAAACTCTCCTCTACGCCCCAACGTAGGCAGGGTGCTGATCAAAAGCTCGGTGTAGGGATGCAGCGGTTCCTCAAAGATATCGTGTACATCACCGACCTCCGCCAAGCGCCCCGCATACATGACGGCCAACTGATCCACCGACTGGGCCATCAGGCCCATATCGTGGCCGATGAGGATCATGGAGATGCCCATCTCTGCCTGAAGGCGCTCTATGGTGGCCATCACCTGCCGCTGCACCACCACGTCCAGCGCGCTGGTCGGCTCGTCGGCCAGAAGGACACTGGGTTCCATGGAAATGGCGATGGCCACACAGACACGCTGCTTCATACCACCACTCAATTCATGGGGATACATATCCGCCACATCAAGATCCAGATCGACGGATTCGAGCAAGGCGTTCACGCGCTCTCGCCCCTCGCGCCCGTTCAACTTTACGCCGTGATCCTCCAGCCCATCGAGGAGTTGATCTTTAACGCGCATGACGGGGTTCAAGGAGTTCATCGCCCCTTGGGGGATCAGGCTGATCTCACGCAGCCGAAGTTCGCGCATTCGCTCGTCAGAGACGCTGGCCAGATCGTCTCGCCCATTGATCAGCGCCTGCCCCGATTCGATGCGCCCGGGACGCTTGATCATGCGCATGAGGGACATGGCCAACGTCGACTTCCCACAGCCAGATTCTCCCACCAGACCCATCTTGACGCCACGATCCAGATCAAAAGTCACGCCATCGACGGCCTTGACGACACCGGCTTCCGTATAGTAGTAAACGTGTAGATCTTTGACTTGGAGTACCGCCTCGTTCACGCTTTCCTCCGACGCCTCGTGTACATCCCTAACTTGCGCTGCCGTTTCGCTCATACTTTCCTCCGCAGTCTCGGGTTAGCCAACTCATCAAGGCCCGCCGATACCATAAAGAGGCCGACGAAAATCATGACGATGATGACGATTGGTATGAGAACCCACCACCACATGCCGCGCACAAAGGCGCCATAGTACACGACCCAGTAGATGGTCATGCCCAGCGTGGGCTCGCGCATGGGCCCCAAGCCCAGGGCTTCCAGGCCAAGCGAAGCGAACACGGCGCCAGTTACTGAACCAACTAAGCTGGCTCCCAAAAAAGGCAGCAGATTGGGCATCAATTCGCCAAAGATGATCTCCAGGCTGTTTTCGCCAGATAGCTGGGCCACCCGGACAAAGGCCCGCCTCTTCAAAGTTAGCACCTGGGATCTTATGGTACGCGTGGGCCACATCCAGGCCAAGACCGCCACTATCAAAGCCATGTTGTTCGTGGACAAGCCCCCATAGTGCTTCATTGACGAGGCGATGACCACCAGCACCAAGAGGCTGGGGATAGTGAGCAACACATCCACTACCCAACGGATGATGGTGTCCAATGTGCCTCCATAATAGGCCGCCACAAAGCCCAATATCGTGCCCACTGCCAGGCCAATGATACCAGCGATCACGCCGACCCTTGAGGTCAGATAGGTGCCCATCACGGCGACGGATAGTAGATCTCTACCCTGACTGTCCGTGCCAAAGGGGTACTCTTTGCAAGGAACCCGATTGGCGGGCGCGGACATGGGATAGGCATCTTCGGGTTTCCCATAAATGCGCCCCACTGTGGCAAAAAGAAAGAGGATCAGCAGGATAATTATGCCCAACAAAAGCTTCTTGTTGCGCCGAAGATATCCAAAAAAGCTCTGCAACTTGGTCATATCAGGCCCTCTCGTAGGTAATGCGCGGATCCATCAGAGGATAGGTCAAATCCAATGTAAACGTCGCCAGGCCGATGACCAAGATTACCATAAATACGATCCCATAGATCGTATAGTAGTCGAACTGGCGAATGGATGCCGCCAGAAGGTTACCGATGCCGGGATAGCCAAAAACGTTCTCTACTAGCGTGGACCCCGCCACCACGCCGCCGAGCGACAGAGCCAGGGACGTCACCTGGGGCAAAAGCGCATTGCGGGCCCCATAACGCAAGAAGAGGCGTTTGTCCTTGAGCCCCTTTGCTTCACCGAGGATCATATAATCCTCGCCCTCTATGGTCACCATCATGCCGCGCATGCCCAGCGCTTGGCCGCCGATCCCGACGATGATCATAGAGAGGGCCGGCAAGAGCGAATGATAAAGGACATCGATATAGTAGGAAAGCTCCTTGGATGGCACGATGCCTATGCTGTGCCCGCCCATAACGGGGAACAGGTGGACCTGAAACCCCAGGAAGTAAACCAAAATGAGACCGAAAAGATATCGGGGCACTGCTGAAACTGTCATCAGAGGCGCCACCAGATACTCTAGCCAACCCGGAGTACTGGGCCAAGCGATCAGAGCGCCCAGCACAGACCCGATCACGAAAGAAAACAGCAGAGAGATCAAGAGAAGGCCTATACTCCAGGGCAAGGCCTCGCCGATCTGCTCCATCACCGTCTTGGGAAAGTTCGCCAGCGAGTAGCCAAAGTCCAAGTGCGCCATATCCCACATATAGCGCAGATACTGTTTCCAGACGGGCTGATCCAGGCCAAATTTCTCCTCGTAGGCCTTGACCATATCCTCAATTCCCTTCTCGATATAACCGCCCGACTGGGACATCTGGATGATCTTTTCGCGCACGGGGTTTCGCGGGGTCAGGCGGGGCACCAAAAAGTTCACCGTGGCCGCTGTCCACAGCGCAAGGAATAACAACAATGTTCTCTTTAAAAGATATGCAAGTCGCACGTGTTCCCTCACTTTCTTAGCAAGCTGATCTGATCAACAGAGAGACTCGATTATCGAGAGACAAAAACCGTTGATCCGTTCAGACACCTTTGCTCATCCGACCAGACCACTGCCATCCCATCAACAATATAGAATGGGGGGCACTGAGAGCCAGTGCTCCCCATCATTGCTAAACCAAAACTGTCCCTACTTACTTGACCGCCTTTAGCCTGTCAATGATGCGCGGCCAGGTCAGATGCCAGAAGGCGCCATTGAGGTAGCAATCCTCCTCAGTTGGCCAGCCGGTCCAGTAGGTGGTGTTCATGGGGATACGGTGCATCCACTGGAGCACAGGGAGACTGGGCAGTTCCCGCAGCCAGATCTCCATGGCGTCGTGGAAGAGTTCCTTCACCTTGGGATCGCCCATGGGCACCGTCGCCATCTCGTCCACGATCTCCGTGTAGGCCTCGTTCTTCCAACGCCAGACGCTGCTCCAGCCGGACTCGCCGGTGGGCATCACACGTCGCGCGTTGTAGAGATCGAGAGTCAGGAAGGGATCAGGCCCCACACTGCCACCGTGGCCGTTGATCCAGGCATACCACTTTTTGCCCACGCCCATGTTGTTGCCGTGGTCAGCGGGCATGCCATACTCCACCTCGAACCCACCTCGACGGAACTGCTCGGCGTAGATGGGGCCGATGTCGGCATAGATCTGCCAGCCGCCCAGGAAGAAGCTAAACCGCTTCCCATCCTTGGCCCAGAACCCCTCGCTGTCCTTGGCCCAGCCGTTCTTCTCCATCAACTCGGCGCTCTTTTCCAGATTGTACTCGTTGGTGGGGTACTTTTCCAGGAGGTCCGAGATGGAATCCTTGAACGGTTTCAGTGAAGCATAGTCGGGGAAGGGAATCTGGGTCGGGATGCCCGCGCCGTCGTAGGCCACGTCGATAGCCTCTTGGCGGTCGATGACGTAGCTGAGGGCCCAACGGATCTCGCTGTTGCTGAAGGGCTCCTCAAGGTCATTGAAGCCGATGCAGTTGGGCCACCAATCGATATAGCCATAGGGCGGCTTGCGCATCGAGTGGGTGATGATGGCGGGGTTCTTTTCCACGACCGTCTTGATGCTGGCCGGACGCAGGTCCAGGCAGGCATCAAAGGTGTCACCAATGGCCAACTGGATCGCCTTGGTGTCATCGGCCATGGGGATGGCGAGCACGCGCTCGGGCTCGGGCAGGTCGGCAAAGCCAGTCTTGGCCGCCCACCAATCGTCGCGGCGGTCCATAAACTTCTGTGTGTTCGTGAAATAGGTATAGTTGTATGGGCCGGTGACCACGGGCCAACCCTTTTCCACGTCAAAGAACTCGAAGGTGGTCCAGTCATCCACATCCTTGAAGATATGCTTGGGGACGATATACTGGCCGGTATCGAACTTGAAGGTCAGATACTCGAAATAAAAGCGGGGGCTGGGCTTCTTGAACTTGATCACACAGGTGTAATCGTCAACGGCCTTGGCCTCCTCCATGATCTCTTCTATGTGGCCCGAGTTGCGCAACAGGGGCGCACTTTCCTTGACCTTATTGAGGGTGAAGGCGACGTCCTCGGCCGTAAAGGGCTCGCCGTCGCTCCACTCCACGCCCTTGCGGATATGGATGGTCAGTTCTTTGAGATCATCGCTGAACTCGTGATCCTCCGCCGTCCAGGGCCAATAGATATCCCCAAAGGACGAATAGTACTCCAACCCCTCGATGGTGGCCGCATCGCCGTTCTGGTGCGTGTAGCCTGCGCAGTAGGGATTGCAGACACCAGCATTCGGCCAGGTGCCGCCGCCGCCGCCAAAGTAGAGCACCACCGTCCGCTCTCGCGGGATGTTCTTGATGCCCACCTCTTTGACCTTCTCGACGACTTTTTCCTCCTCGACGACCCGGGTCACCTCTTTTTCGACCTCGACGGTCTCCTTCACAACCTTTTCAACCTCAACCGTCTCTTTGACCACCTTTTCCACGACCTTGGGCTTGCAGCTTGCCAAGATGGCACTCGCCGAGGCCAGCCCGGATAGGACGAGGAAATCTCTTCGATCGATCCTGCGTTTCTTTGCCATTTCTAGATCCTCCATCAACTCTTGAATGAATGGATTTTAGCCTCCTGGTCCGCCCTAACACGACAGAGTTCTCGCGCTGGTCGCCTCAAAGGGTAACCAAGAGTCACTTCACGGACGGAATCTTTTTTGCCACACCTCCTTTCTCGTAAATGGATCCCAAAATGAAAAACAGGCCAGACACTCAATCACGGCGTAGGTAGATCGTGTCTGGCCTGTTTTTGACTGTATTATGAGAGCATACACTATTGACGCAACATGAACTCCCCTGCAAGTACGGTTCTCTACCCCTAAGATCGCGCATCTTTTCTCTCCGTCTTTGGTTGAAAAGAAATATGCATACTCATTTTTCCCTATGTTACACCAAAGCTAATCATCTGTCAAAATGGCCTGCTTCGCCCTTGAGAGAACGCGGTAATCATCACCAAGGACAATCCTCCCTTGACAGCCCCCATACCCCAACCTATACTCGCAGGCGCTAACCTGTCTATTTGCAGAGCGACTTCGCGCAGCGTGAGGCCGTTCCCAAAGCAAGAAGGAGGAGGAAATGCAGCGAAACGTACTTCGCGAGTTATTGGATGCGGGCAAGCCCAGCCTGGGTACTCACGTGCTTACGCCCTGGCCGGGCATGATAGAGATCGTGGGACACAGCGGCATGTTCGACTATGTGGAATACGTGGGCGAGTATTCCTCTTTCAGTCTAGAGTTGCTCGATAATATAGGGCGGGCCGTGGACCTCTTTCCCGAGATGTCGGCCATGATGAAGGTGGAGGAGCAGACGCGAGGTTTCATAGCCCAGCGGGCCATCGACGCCGGCATCCAGAATGTGCTCTTTACCGATTGCCGCTCCCCAGAAGAGGTGCAGCAGTGCGTGCGCTATGTGCGCTCGGAGCGGCCCGAATCTGCCGGCGTGCACGGGGCCGCCTTGCGACGCAGCGTGGGTTATGTGATGGAGGCAGGCTCGGAGGCCTGGGCCGATGCGCTGGATCAGACGGTGATCGCCATCATGATCGAGAAAGAGGGCGCCATGGAAACGTTGGACGAGATCATGGCCGTGGAGGGCGTGGATATGCTCCAGTTCGGTCCCACCGACTATTCCATCAGCGTGGGCATGACGGGCCAGGGCAGGAGCGAGCCGATCCAGGAGGCCCAGCGCGACATGATTCGCCGCGCCCTGGATGTCGGGCTGCATCCCCGGGTGGAGATCGGGAGCTATGAGCAGGCCAAGCCCTATCTGGATATGGGCGTGCGCCACTTTTGCATCGGCTGGGATCTGGGCACCCTTTTTGGCTGGTGCAGGGAGCAGGGCCAAGCCATGAAGGAGGTTTTGGAGTCGGCCTAGTACTTGATAGACTTCCGAAGTTTTATGTTGACATTCAGGCCCTATCTGCTCGCTCCCAAGGGACCTTTCTCTGTGGAACAAGGCCCCCGAGACAAACTTCGGAAGTCTCACCTTTCCAAAGCCACAGCGTAACGCCAACCATCGGAGATATTGGGGAAAAGGGGGGAACAGATGACAAATGACACATTTCGCTTGGTGCTCATCGGCGCGGGGGGCATCGCCCGCCGCCACATCACGGCCATGGAGGATTTGAGGAACCGCGGACTGGATGACTTTATGCTCACGGCGGTGTGCGACATCGACGAGGAGGCAGCGCAAGAGAGGGCGGCGCAGGCTGAGGAGGTCTTCGGTCAGCGTCCGGCCATCTACACCGATTATCAGGAACTTTTGAATGAGGAAGAGGCTCATGGCGCGGACCTCTGTCTGCCCCACGGGCTGCACCACGAGGTGAGCATCGACTGCATGGAGGCCGGGCTCCACGTGCTCTGCGAAAAGCCCTTGGGCATAACGGTCAAAGCTTCCCGCCTCATGGCCCAAAAGGCCGATGAGACGGGTCTCGTGCTGTCCACCGCTGTGCCCTATAGGCGGCTGCCCGGCCACCGCAGGGCGGCCTGGGTGCTAAACGCGTCGGGTTTGATTGGACGGCCACTCAGCTTCTTCCATTACTATACGCAGCCGCCGCGGCAGCGACCAAGCGGCGAGGCCCTGCCCCAGAGCGTCGTCTGGCGCAGGGACCGCTTCATGTCGGGTGGCGGGATGGTCATGGACAGCGGCTTCCATTACTGCGACGGTATGCGCCACCTGTTGGGTGAGGTGGACACGGTCTTTGCCGAGACGCGGCAGATGGCCTCTGGCCGCCCCCTGCCTCTGGAGGAGGCGCGCGAGGACACCGTCTTTGTGACTTTCACCTTTGAAAGCGGCGTGGTGGGTTCTTGGGTCTGGAGCCTGGCGGCGCCCGGCGATTCGGTACAGGAGCTCATCTTTTATGGCAACAACGGCTCCCTCCGCGACACGACGGATAACGCCTATACCAACTTCCACCTGTTCTTCCAGATGGGAGAGGTGGTGCAGGCGGATGGAACGCGCTATACGTTGGCTGATCTGGAGGCTGACTACCGCGCTTCCCTCACGGACGAGGAGTGGGCGCACTATTACCCGCATGGCGTGGACGACGGTTTCGCCTACGAGATCTGGGAGTTCATAGAGGCGGCGCGCGGCAACCGTGACGGTGTGGAGGTGGACGGCTGGGAGGGCCTGCGATCCCTGGCCGTGTGTGAGGCCATCTACGAATCCGCCCTGGTGGGGGAGCCCGTCGCCGTGGAGGACGTCCTGTCGGGCGAGTGCAGCGAGTATCAGGACCCCATCGACGCCCATTGGGGGCTGTAGAGAGGAATCTAACGCCCAGGGCTAAACCCGC
>JAYENT010000040.1:0-3655 GCA_034722245.1 Chloroflexota bacterium | reverse complement strand
GTCTTGGTGTGTACGCGCAGGGCGATCCCCAGCTCCTCACAGTGGGCGGCCATGCGCTGGATGTTGCGCTCCAGGACGTCCAAATCCACCACCAGGGCGGGCGTATCGAGCTCGTAGATGTGCATGTCACTCCTCTTGACTAGTCTTCGACTGGGGCCACGAGGCTGTCCAGCCCCACCTCGCGCAACGTCTCAGGGAGGGGAGCCCCGCTCTCTGGATCCCAGCCCCGAAGATTGTAATACTCGTCCAGCAGAGCGCGAAAGCGCTCGGGAGAAAAGTTACCCTTTCCCTCCAGGTACGGGCTCTTTGTTTCCTCGGGATGGTGCAGGTAGGAAGCGATTGTCTCGTCGGTGGCTCGGGAGCGGCCCCAGTTGCGCATGGCCAGCAGGCGCTCCAGGGTAAAGATGCGCGTGCCCACGCGGTAGAACGCCTCACGCGAAAGCTCAAGGTCCGAGGTGGGCTCGAACAGGTAATGCTCCAGGAATCTCCCCTCTACACCATCGATGCACACCAGCAGATCCTCCGCCTTGGGATCCGTCAGCAGGGGAAAGATGTTGTCGCAGATGCCTATGCTGTCCTTGAGCGCGCCGCGATCCTGGTGAAAGATGGCCGGGATGGCTTTGTCCTCATAGCCGCTCCAGGGATTCACGGCGGCCGCCGATCCGTAGAGACGCTCTCCCACCTGGTCTATCTTTTGCCATATATTCTCGTCCTCTGCATCGGGCTTGAGCTTTCTCAGCAGACCAAAGATGTTGATTGTATAGCCGTGCCCGCCGCCCATGGGGTCGCGGGTGTCCATGGCCCACTGCAGGGAGGTGACCAGCCAATAGGGAAAGTAGGGACTGGGGAAGGAACCGTGCCCATCCCAATGGGAAGCCTGTCCCCAGGCGGGATAAAAGACGTCGATGAGGTCCTCGCCCACGCCCAGCGCCTGCGCCACGCGAGGGCCGCCCTCGGCGAACAGATTGCCCCAGCCCTCCCTATGGGCTATCCGTTCCATAAAGCGCACCCAAAAGTAGGGATCGCCGAAGTCGAGCTTATCCCCGTCGATGGTTTCCAATTCTCCCCGCTCCTGGCAGCGCAGTATCCAGGGCACGAGGCCGAAGGTCAGCTCCCAATGATTGAGCCCCAGATCGTTGCTGATCTGCGCGATCTCGAATCCCGCCTCGAGCCCCAGGTCGACGCCCAACCAGTCGCCGCCCTTGAATCGTGGGGAGCAGCAGAAGAGTTGTCCGCTGTAGGTGCGCTCCGGGTATACGATGCCCGGCATATCATGATAGAACCCGCCACAGGCCCCGGGACATTGGTAGGTGCAGGGCGCCAGGCCCTGCTTGCCTGGGCGCTCCGACTCGCTTCCATAGCTGATGGGCGTGCCGCCAAAGCGCGCCTTCAGCGTCTCCAGCACCTTTCGTGATCGGCGCAGCGCCTCTGCGGGCTCCGCGACAGCGACGCCTTTGTGCCCGAGGACGGCGATGGCCTTCAAGTTCTTGCTGCCCATCACGGCGCCAAAGCCTCCCTGACCAGCCGCGCTCTCTGTGCCGGTGGCGATGACGGCATAGCGGCACAGATTCTCGCCTGCTGGGCCGATGGCTAACACGCGCCAGTCTGTGCCCAGCTCTTGGCGAAGCTGCTTCTGACTCGCCACCAGTCCCCGTCCCCAGAACTCCTGAGCGTCCACCAGTTCGACTTTGTCGTCCATTATACGGATGTAGATGGGATGGGGGGCCTTGCCCCGCACGATCAGGCCATCATAGCCCGCATACTTTAGGGCCGGCCCCCAATGTCCTCCCATGTTCGCCCTGGTATACCATTCCCAGGGCCACGCCTGGGGGCTGAGTCCAGATATAGTCACCCTGCCGGAACTGGGCGTTGGTGTGCCCACCAGAGCGCCGGGCATGAAGAAGAGGGGGTTCTCCGCGTCGAAAGCCTTGATCCCCGGTGGAATCATGTCCCACGCCAGCCGTGCGGCTAGCCCCCGGCCGCCCAGATAGGAGGATACGTAGGACTGCGACGGCAAGACGTTCACCCCACCGCTTGTGAGATCGATCTGCAGGATGCGTCCCGTCCAGGGGGCCATGGTTTCCTTCATCCCTCGTTCTCCTTCTCCGCAACCTTTTCGCACGTTAAGGCGCCCCGGGGACAGCTCTGGACACAGGCGGGGGCTCCCCCGCAGGTGTCACACTTGTAGGCCAGTCCCTTCTCCTCATTGAGGTGCATGGCCTCGAAGGGACAGGCATCCACACAGACCCCGCATCCGTTGCACAAGTCCTCGTCCACGGCCCAATAGCCCCCCTCGGGAATCCAGTATATGGCCTCTTGTGGGCAAGCCCGAGCACAGGGCGCCGGGCGGCACTGGCGGCAGTGAAGGATGCGCTGTTGGCCCTCAAAGGGATCGAGGACGATCTGAATGCGCGACAGACTGGGGATCACCTTTCCCTCATGGACCAAAGAACAGGCCACCATGCAGGCCTGGCAGCCGTGGCAAAGGTCCGCATCTACCACCAGTCGCCCCGCCGGGATTATGGATTCCTCAGACAATCTGTCCTCCTCAGTTATTATGAGGCTATCAGCGAGTCGATTCTCTTCGCGCTCCAGCTTCCCTCGCCAAACTCCCCCAGATCGAGCTGGCCGCCCATAGAGTTCGCGTCCTCCACGGTGCCCGTGTAGGTGTAGGTGGTCTTGTTGGCCTGGCAACCCAGCACGGTGAGGAACGATATCTCATCGCCCTCGATGCTGCCCTGCACCTCCGTGCGGCTGTACTGGGACCGATAGCCGCCCGTCAATTCCGTCCCCTCCTGCTCCAGGGTGACCGAGTGCCTGCTCTGGCCAAAGACGTATTCGGCCTCGATGTGCCACACGCCGCTGACGTCGGTGACGGGAGCCTTCTCTTCCTCAGGCTCCTGGGGCGGCCTGTCGCTGAGCAGTTCGTGCAGCCTCTCGGCCACGATCTCGGCGTCGCCGCCCTCCATCATATAGGGCATGACGCGCAGCCCTTCGGGCAGCAGGTGCATGGCGATGCGAGGCTCGCGTTCAAATAGTTCCTTGTGTACTTGTTCTGGGGTGACGTGCAGGATCTTGGGGTCCCAGGTGATGACGAGGGTCGGCGATACGTTAGCTACACCTGGCTCTTCCCCCCTTGTGCTCACCGAGGGCAAGTCGGCCACTGCCGAGCTAATGCGCTCCAAGAATCCCTCCCACATATCCCATTCCGCCTCGTGGTCGCGGCCGAGGATCCAGGCTTCTACCGCTGCCAACAGCCCCATAACCTCCTCCTTGCCCGCCTTCATGGGCCGGCCCAGGGCGTGGTGGGGCGCGCCATTCAGAAAGGCCGCTTTGAGGAGCTCCTTGCGCCCCAGGACGAGGCCAGAGGATTGGGGGCCTCGCAGGCACTTGCCGCCGCTGTAGCCTACGGCGTCCGCGCCCATCTCCAAGTAACGGTTGGGGACATCGGGCCGCTGCGCAGCGGCATCCACGAAGGAGGGAATGCCATATCTCTTGCCGGCCTGGATCATCTCTGGAATGGGGATGGTGCTCCGCTCCTCCAGGTCGCCGGTGATAAGAAAGAGGGCCGTGCGCTCGTTGATGGCGGCCTTGAGGTCAGCTCGGGTTTCCACCTCAATCATCTGCGCCCCCGTCATGCGCATGGCATAGTCGT
>JAYENT010000039.1:0-18589 GCA_034722245.1 Chloroflexota bacterium | reverse complement strand
GAGGGACGCAAGCTTTCTTAGAAGTCACCCCGTAGGGTGCAACGAGGAGCGATAGCGTTTCCCTCCCTGGGCCAGTTCCCAGGATGCCAGGGATTTCCCCAAAGTCAAATCGAGGGAGAACTGGTTCTCTCATACATATAATACGAGGAGCGAAGCATAAGCCCTTCAGCCGCCCTGCACCAGGAGCCCCGGGACGCCCCAAGGCGTTTGGAGGAGAAACTGGAGGAATGGCCCGGCCAGAGAAAGGGACAGGCTCTTCCTATGGCTTTGCGACGCTCGACAAGCCATGCTATAATGGGGTTCGCTTTTGCATAATCTTTTTCTGACACGTTACTCTACATGGGGGGTTGCTTTTTGAGCGTATACTTGAATATCATTCAGATACTAGTTTCTGTGGCGTTGATTGCGCTTACCGCCGCGCAAAGCAGGGGCAGCAGCGCCAGCATATTCGGTGGAGATAGCTCCATTCAACACAAACGCCGAGGGATGGAAAAGACCATCTTTCACCTAACGATCATCCTCGTGGTGATCTTTTTCCTCACCTCGGTAGCCAATGTGCTCGTCCAAGCTTGACGACGAGGATTTCCTCTTATGGGGCACATACGGGTTCAGGTCGTCGTCGCTTTGCTGACCATCGCTCTCTTGCTGGTTGCCACAGGCTATGCGGCTTTCAGCGCCACCACAGTCAGGGTTCCCAAGGCTGGGGCAACCTACGTGGAGGGCATCGCGGGGAACCCTCATGCCATCAATCCCCTTCTCTGCCAGCCCAACCCCGTTGACAGTGATTTGGTCTCCCTCATCTTTACGGGACTGACGCAGGTCAGTGCCAAGGGGGAGATCGTTCCTGACCTGGCCAGGGATTGGGAGATCACCCGTGGCGGGACGGCCTATACCTTTCATCTACGGGAGGACGTGGTGTGGCACGATGGCGCCGCGTTTACAGCCGATGATGTGGTATTCACCGTGAACACCATCAAGGACCCCGGGTTTCAGGGGGTGCCCTCTTTATCCGAGGTATGGCGCACCGTTGTAGTGGAGAAGGTCGATGCCCATACCGTGCGCTTTGTGTTGCGAGAGCCCTTTGCTCCCTTTATCGACTATACGACGATGGGGATCCTTCCTTTCCATATTCTGGGCAATGCCTCTGTCGAGGCCCTGGAAGAGAGCAGGTTTAACGCCAACCCCGTGGGGACCGGTCCCTTTAAGGTTGGTGAGGTCAGTGCGCGACGGATAGTCTTGGTCGCCAACGACGATTTCTATCGCTCTCGGCCCTATCTTGGACGTCTGGAGTTCATCTTCTATCCCGACGCCCCGTCTGTCTTTGAGGCGCGAGGCAGGGGGGAGATCGATGGCATCGCCCGCGTCCTGCCTCAGCATCTGGAACCCATTCGCCAGGACGATACCCTCAACCTCTACTCGGCGCCTCTCTCGGGATATAATGTGGTCTTTTTGAATCTGGACCGGGGCATTTTCCAGGAGCGCGGTGTGCGTCAGGCCATGATGTGGGCCCTGGATCGGCAGGCGCTGGTGGATGACGTTCTTGAGGGGCAGGGCGTCGTTATTCACAGTCCCATTCTGCCTTGGTCCTGGGCCTACTATGCCGAGGTGCAGAAATACGCGCACGATCCGAAGAAAGCCATCGCCGCCCTTGAAGAGGCGGGCTGGTTCGACGACGATGGTGATGGCGTCCGCGAACGGGGGAACCTGACGCTGGAATTCGAGCTCGCCACTAACCAGGACGATCCAACGCGGGTAGCCCTTATCGAGGCCATCAGCGAGCAGTTGGCCGCCGTCGGCATTCGTGCGGTTCCCAGGACGGTGAGCTGGGAGGAGTTGGTCGGAGAGAGGCTGCGCCTGCGAAAGTACGACGCCATCCTGAGCGGCTGGCAAAACCTGCCCCCTGATCCTGATCCCTATCCCTATTGGCATTCGAGCCAGGCCAGCGAGGATGGACTCAACTTTGCCAATTATATGAGCGAAGAGGCGGATGCGATCCTGGCCGAGGCCCGCGCTACGACGGACAAGGAAGAGCGTGTGGCGCTGTATCGGCAGTTCCAGGAGCTTTTCGCCCGTGACGTACCCTCGCTGCTGCTCTATCAGCCGGTGTACAGCTATGCCGTGGATGTGCGGGTAAACGACGTGCAGGTGGGGCCTATGTTTGATTCCAGCGATCGCTTCCGCACCATTGACCGCTGGTACATCGAGACGGAGCGCATGCTCTACAGCGAGGCGCGCGAAAAGAACCTTTTGCCACAATGATGGAGACGGCCTGAACCTATGTGTCGCGCCCGCGTATGGCTCGTCTGGACCTTGAGTGCCACCGTTGCCACTTTACTCACTCGCAACCCACTGTATCTGACGCTGATGGCTCTATCAGTCTGGCTGATCCGCATAACAACGCAGCACAATGCCGAGATGGCCAGAAGTTGGCGGGCGCTGCTCACATGGGGGCTGTTTATCTGGCTGATCACTGTGCCCTTCAATGCCCTGATGGCGCATCAGGGGAAGCACGTCCTCTTTGTGCTGCCCAAGCATTGGCCTCTGGTGGGGGGAAAGATCACGCTGGAGGCCGTGATCTATGGGCTCTCTTCCGGCTTTTCCCTGTGGGTGCTATTGCTCATCTTCAGCACATTTCATCTTGCTGTCGATGCCTCGCAGTTGCTTCGCCTGACGCCGCCCTTTCTCTATCAGGCTGGTGTGGTGGCCTGCATCGCCCTCACCTTTATCCCCCAGATGCTGGCCAGTGCCAAAGAGATACGTGAGGCCCAGCGCATCCGTGGACACCACTTTCGCGGCTGGCGGGATCTACTCCCCCTCCTTGTACCCCTCCTTACCATCTCCCTTGAGCGGGCCATCGGCCTAGCGGAGGCCATGGAGTCGCGAGGCTTTGGAGGGCAGCTTACGGCCATGACGCCGATACAGAAGAATGGGCTGCGTGTCCTGGTTTTGCTGTCTCTGGCTCTGCTGGTGGGAGGATTCTTTGTGCGGCGCTATGTGTCCCAGTTCACCTTTTGGGGGCTGCCGCTTTCGCTCGCTGGCCTCTTGATGATGATCTTCGTTTTTCGGCTGTTGGGAAGCCGCGTAGAGCGCAGCCACTATCGGCGTGGCCAGTGGCAACGGAGCGATACGGCCATCGTCCTGTGCAGCCTGGGCGCGCTGGCGGGTCTCCTGTTCGTGCGCCTGCGGAGCAAGATGGCCCTCGTTTACTATCCCTATCCGCCGTATCCCCTGGCCCCTTCCTTCAACGGCTGGATCGGCGCGATCCTGGCCTTCCTGGCCGTCCCCGGGCTCATCGTCCTCTTCTATGATGGGGATAGCATGTCGCCATCCTCAACACAAAGGCCAGCCCTGGAAGAGGTGCCATGATCACCTTCGATGGCGTCACGTACACCTATCCGGACGCCCAAATGCCGGTTCTCAAGGATCTGGATTTGGAGATAGGGGAGGGCGATTTCGTCCTCGTGGTGGGCCCCTCGGGGTCGGGGAAATCCACGCTGCTGCGCTGCCTGAACGGCCTGGTGCCCCACTTTTACGGGGGCAAGATCGGTGGCATCATTCGCGTCGCAGGACGGGATCCCATTCGATCTCAGCCGCGCCGGATGAGCTCCACTGTCGGCTTTGTCTTCCAGGATCCCGAATCGCAATTCGTAATGGATACGGTGGAGGCCGAGCTGGCCTTTGGTATGGAGAATCACAACCTCTCGCAGACGCTGATGCGCAAGCGGATGGAGGAAGTCCTCGATCAGTTGAATATCACCGATCTGCGTGCCCGGCGCATCAGTACCCTCTCGGGCGGGGAGAAGCAGCGCGTGGCCATCGCCTCGGTGCTCACTCTGCAGCCCCAGGTCCTCGTCCTCGATGAGCCCACGTCCCAACTGGACCCCCAGGCGGCGGAGGAGGTGCTCACCGCGCTGCGCCGGCTGAATCTGGACCTGGGCTTGACCGTTGTCCTCTCGGAACATCGGCTGGAGCGTGTCGTACAGTATGCGGATAGGATGGTGTACCTGCCCGCGCCCGGACGGGCGCCGATCCATGGCACGCCAGAGGAGGTGCTCCGTCAGACGGATCTGGTGCCGCCCCTGGTCGCTCTGGGCAAGGCCCTGGGATGGTCACCCTTGCCCTTTACTATCAAGGAGGCCCGTCAAAAGGCACGCCACCTCGCATTGGAGCCCCCTCCTGAGACCAATCAGGAGACCGTGACGGCCAATGCTCCTCTCGACGTGGCCGCGCGCGACCTTTGGTTCGCCTACGATGGACGCATGGTGCTCAAGGGCTTGGATCTGGAGATACGGCGGGGCGAGTGCGTGGCCATCATGGGGCGCAACGGATCGGGGAAGACGACTTTCCTCAAGCATCTGGTCGGCCTGCTGCAGCCCAAGCGAGGGTCGGTGCGCGTGCGTGACATGGACACTGCCCATATTCCCCTGGAGAGGATTATAGAGGTGGTGGGCTATGTGCCCCAGAACCCGGACGCCCTCCTTTTCGCCGATACCGTAGAAGAAGAGATAGCGTTCACACGTCAGAATCATCATCTACCCTCGGAATCGTCTCGGGCCCTATTGCAGCGCCTGGGGCTGGCTGAGGAGGCCCAGCGCTACCCCCGCGACCTGAGTGTGGGGGAGAGGCAGCGTGTGGCTCTGGCCTCCATCCTGGCCGCAGAGCCCAGCATCATTCTGCTGGACGAGCCCACGCGGGGCCTCGACTATGCGCAGAAAGAAGCCCTGGTCAGCTATTTGCGGGAGGAGCGGGCCTTGGGGCATACGGTGCTACTTTCCACCCATGACGTGGAGCTGGTGGCCTCTGCCGTGGATCGGGTGATCATCCTCAGCGATGGCGAGGTGATCGTCGATGGCAGCACGCGAGAGGTGATGTCCCAATCCATGGTCTTCTCTTCCCAGATCAACAAGCTGCTGCGCGACGAACGCTACCTCACCGTGGAGGACGTGCTGAGGAGCCTGCCATGAGGATCGGGCACCTGCTGGACGACCTCATCCTGCTCCTGGCCAGCCTGGTGGGACTGGCGGCGCTGCTGTATCCTTTTTTCAGTACGGCCCTCCCTCAGTCTGCCGTAGCCAGCAACGCTCATGCCCAGGACAGCCCTCTGATCTCCTTGATCCTCATCGCTCTCTGTTTGGGAATCGTGCTGGCCACCTTGGGTAGTGGGGAGATGAACGCCAAGATCGTGGCCGTGTTGGGCGTGCTGACAGCCACCAACGCCGTCCTGCGGGCCGTCCCCGGACCGGCGGGATTCGCCGCCGTTTTCGTGCTCCCCATCCTGTGCGGCTACACCTACGGGGCCGCCTTTGGCTTCCTGCTAGGCGCTCTCTCCCTGCTGGTGTCGGCCCTCATCGGTGCGGGGGTCGGTCCCTGGCTCCCCTATCAAATGTTCGCCACCGGTTGGGTGGGCCTAACGTCGGCCTGGCTGCCGGATCTGCGTCACCTGGGGCGCGTGGAGGTGCTCGTGCTGGGACTGTGGGGGCTGGTCTGGGGGCTGCTCTTTGGTGCGCTGATGAACGTTTGGTTCTGGCCCTATGTGTTTCAGCCTCAACAGGCCGAGATGTACTGGCAGCCGGGTATAGGCCTGGCAGAAACCCTAAAGCGTTATGCCGTCTTTTATGGACTGACCTCCTTCTGGTGGGACCTGGGCCGCGCCGTGGGGAATGCCCTTCTCCTGTGGCTCTTTGGGGCACCCCTGCTAAAGCTGTTTCGGCGCTTCCAGAAGCGCTTCCATTTCGTGGTGCAAGGCTCCTGACACACTCGCCCTTCTCGGGTTGCCCGCTGTGCGAGCGAATGCACACGTACGGTTCGCTATTCGGCAGCCAGCGCGATAGCCGCCAAGACCCCTCGGCCGCCGTGGCAGGCCAGCACCGCTCCCGCCTCGTGTACGGCGATCTGTTCCCTGGCGATGCACGACACTCGCGATAATGTATCCGCCAATCTCTCGGTCGCCTCTGGACAGCTTGGAAGGCAAATCGGAGGCGCTGTCGGTTACTATTTTGATGGCTCGCATGAGGCATTCTCCCGGCCCAGTTCTATCTTTGTTGAATGAGTATACCACAGATACGATACGCGCGACAGATGTCGCCAGCCACGGTTTCCAAACTGCAGGTAGGCCGGCAACCGTCCTCCAGAGCTCACAACATCCTTGCCCCAAGGCCGCTTCAAGGCACCCACTGGGTCCATCTTCTGGTCATACCACGGCAGCTTGACGCGGGTAAAGGGACGCAGGTGCCGAGGGCCAAGTCGCCTTCCTATTGGAAGGACCGAATATAGGAGACAATCTTGGCGAGGCTTTTTCGCATTTTGGCTGATGGCCACATGCCGAGGGCCAAGGGGCTGACCTCGACAGTGACGGCCCCGGCAAAGTCATCGGCGGCCAACTGCCGCATGAGATCGTCCAGGGGCAGACCGCCCTGCCCGGGCATCTGGTGGCGAGTGAAGAGCGCCCGGACTAGGGGAGACAGAGGGTTTCGCGAGGACAAACAAAGATCACTGAGATGAAGGTTCACTAAGCGATCCTTCAACAGTTGATAAGCGGCTGCTAGATCCTGTGTGCCCACGTGACAGGTGTCCAGCGTGATGGCTAGGTCGCGGCCCTCCACAAAGTCAAAGAGCGCCGGCATCTCTTGCAAGAGGCTGCGTTGATCTGCGCTGTAGATGCCCCGATTCTCCAGCGACAATCGCGTGCCGCTCCCACAAAGGCGCTCCTGGCAGATCTCAATGGTGTGCAGCCAACGTTGGGCCGTGGGCTTCGACCAGTCTTCCGCCCACGGGGTATGGGCCACCACACAGCGGGCGCCCAGGGCCAGCGCCGCATCCACGGCGTCCGCGATGCGTTCGGCTCCACCACCACGGGGGCTGGTGCACAGGAGGGTCTGGTGCACACTGTAGACGACCAGATTATATCGTTGGGCTATCTTCGCCACGTGATTTGGCCCACGCAGCCAAGTCTCTGGGGACATGACCAGTTCCACGCCATCAAACCCCGCTTCGGCGGCCAGACGAAAGGTGGTACGCAATGGAAGATGATAGAGACAAGCCGTGGAGAAACTGGATAGCATGGACGGATATGCGCCCCCCGACACCTTTGATCTTATCCGAAGCGCCGCTCAGTCATAGTGTTCATAGATAAAAGTTTCTACAGAAGCAGGCACCTGGTACTTTATGGGAAGGCCCCGCCCCAATCGGGACCGCAGATCCGTGGAAGAGATGCCGATCTGCAGCGTGTCGATGATATCCGTGGCTTCCGATATTCCGGGCAGGTTTCGTTCCAGGGCTTCCAGGCGCACTTTTGCGCCCGGGCGGCTGATAGCGACAATGCGCGCCATGCTGATGATATCCCGCGGACGATACCAAGCCCTGAGGTTCTCCAAAGCGTCCGCACCCATGATAAAAAAGAGTTGAATGTCGTCATCAAGTGCGTCGCGTATGGTGCGCAGGGTGTCCACCGTATAGGAAGGGCCCTCCCTTCCTAGCTCTATCGTCAACACCCCGAAATGGGGATTGCTCTCGATGGCCAGTTCCACCATCCGCAGGCGCTCGGCAGCAGAAAAAAGAGTACCTTCTGGTTTCAGGGGAGATACGCGCGCGGGGATAAAGAGCACGCAATCCAGATCCAGATGCGCCTTGGCCTCCTCAGCCACGATGAGGTGCCCAATGTGCACGGGATCAAACGTCCCGCCGAAAACACCCAGTCGCCTGACATCCTCGGACACCAGTTTGTCCAGGTAGGAACCCGGAGACGACACGCCTATTGCCATTCCAGTTCCATGTCCCCTATGATCACGGTGTCCCCTATCTCGACGCCGGCCTCCCTCAACTGCGAAGAGATGCCTCGCGCCCTCATAATGCGCTCAAAGCGCTCCATCGCCTCGCGGTTCGTCCAGTCGGTCATGACGGCCAATCGCTCGATCTCCTCTCCTGACAGGCGGAATACGCCCGGCCCCAAGCGCTGGACTCGGACAGTTCTGTCCTCTCCCTCCTCATGGGGCCTGAAAACGAACAGTTCCTCTTCCTCCGCCGCTTTTTTCGGCATCCGTTCCAAACGGTCCACGATGACGCGCATCAGTTCCCTTACTCCCTCGGTGGTGACCGCCGATATGGCGTACAGGTCCTCCACGGGGAGTTCCTCTTCCAGACGGGGGTATTTCTCTCTGGCCTGAGGGAGATCCATTTTGTTCAGGACGACGATCTGCTCCTTCTCCGCCAGGTCATGGCTGTAAAGCTCTATCTCGCGGTTGATCTCCCTATAGTCCTCGGCTGGGTCCTCACTGGCGCCGTCAAGCAGGTGGACCAGCAAGCGCGTGCGCTCCACGTGGCGGAGGAACTGCAATCCCAACCCCACCCCCTGGTGGGCGCCCTCGATCAGGCCAGGAATGTCGGCCATGACGAACGTCCGGGTATCGATCTCCACCACGCCGAGGAGAGGCCCTAGAGTGGTAAAGGGATAGGCAGCGATCTTGGGCTTGGCCGCGCTTACGCTGGCCAGCAGGGTCGATTTGCCCGCGTTGGGCTTGCCCAAAAGGCCCACGTCGGCGATGAGTTTCAATTCCAGTTTGAGAGTGCGCTCCTTGCCAGGCTCGCCAAGTTCGGCGAACCCCGGACTCTGGCGTGTGGATGATTTAAAGACCTTGTTTCCCCGTCCGCCACGTCCTCCCTCCACCACCTTGAAGGTCTCTTCTGGTTCGATCATATCGCGGAGAATTGCTCCCGAGGCCGCATCACGCACCAGGGTCCCGGGAGGCACGTCCACGTACACACTCTCTCCGTCCTTGCCCTTTTTACTGCGCCCCTGACCGTGCCCTCCATCCTCGGCCACAAAGTGACGCTGCCTGCTGAAATAGGTCAGGGTATTCATGCCCTCGTTCACGCGGAGATAGACATCCCCTCCCTTGCCGCCGCTGCCCCCATCGGGCCCGCCGCGGGCCTCGTATTTCTCGCGTCTGAAGCTTACACACCCGTTACCACCATCCCCGCTGCGTACGACGATGGTTGCTTCATCGATGAACAAAAGTACACCTCAAATCTATAAGAATCCCCGTCAGCTAACGGTTGACCATCACGTAAAGGATACTTTGGCCCCCTGGACGTGTCAAAGACTCTGACCGACTCGTCGCCATCCTATGGCCGCTTCGTGGGCGCCTCGGAAGCGGATGGGGTCGAAGAGGTCGGCGTAGCCACTGGCGGCAACGTGGGGGTAAAGGTGGGCGTCCACATAGGGATGACGTAGGTGGGCGCAGATGTGGGCTGCGGCCTCCGCCGAGGAGGCGCCAACGTGGCCACAAGGCTGCAGACCATGCTGCCAGCCACGACCACGCTCAGCAGCCAGAACAGCATACGACGTCTTCGCATGGAAGAACGGTTCATGTTCTCCTTACTCCCTCAAATCATACAGTAGGCACACTCTAATCATTCTGCCGACAGTACTGAAGGCCTTCCTGGGCCACAGTGGAATGGGGATTTATCTCCAGTGCCTCCTCAAACCAGGGAACGGCCTTGTCGCACTGACCCAAGTAAGCATAAGCGAAGCCCAACTCGTAGCAGTGTTCCTCGGATCGAGCACCGAGATCGATGGCTTTCTCCAGGTTGGGAATCGCCTCCTCATAGTTGCGGCGCACATAATAGGTTACCCCCAGATGACCATATGCAGTAGCATGCTTCGTATCGATCTCTATGGCCTTTTCCAGCTCGATGGCCGCCATTTCGTACAGTCCTTGAGCGAAATATGTCCACCCCAGCTGGTCATAGCCGTGCGGATCTTTTTCATCGGCCTGTGTGGCCTTCTCGAACTGACGAGCGGCCTCCTCCATCTCGCCCAGGGCGCGGTAATTGCGGCCCAGATCGAGATAGATGAAAGCGTGGTTGGGGTTCAGGGCTGCCGCGGCCTCATATTCGTGTATGGCCTCTTCGTAGCGTCCCATGAGCTCGTACGTATACCCGAGGGTACGGCGCACAAAAGGGTCATCGGCATCCAGTTCGACAGCCTTTTTGGCCACTTCGTGGGCATCATGCACCCGTCCAAAGTCCCCATAGGCCTCGGCCAGGTATGCGTATCCCAACGCATAGGTCTCATCCAGTTTGGTTGCCTTGAGGCAGGCCCCGATAGCCTCGCCCGGCTGACCGTTCCAATCCAGGGCCATGCCAAAGAGGGCCTGGTTCTCTGCTGATTCGGCGTCGATCTCTACCGCGCGGCGCGCCGTGCGCACCGCCTCGTCGCCTTCATGGCGCAAAGCGAGGATGCGTCCCCACCGCGCATAGGCTACCGCCAGGGAGGGATCCAGTTGCGTGGCCCGCTCATACTCGACCATGGCCTTATCGTACTCGCCCTGCCGGAACTGCTCATCGCCCACGGACACGTGTTCCTGGGCGCTGATCTCTGTCGGTGTGGGCGTCGGCAGGGGGCCACGTATAGCCTCTATCACCGTCCTTTGCTTTGTGTACAGATACCATGCGGCGCCCATGGCGACGATGACCGAAAGGACCCAGGGCCATATGGATTGCGATCGCCGGCGTTGTCTCTGTTCCAGGTACATTCTGGCCTCGTCGTCAACGAGTATCTGCGAGATGATAGGGTCAGGGCTAGAATGCGATTATAACATGGCAGGATAGTACGACAAACTCTTGTGCCAACGCCCGAACCTGGACTCTATGCATGTCGCTCGGGAGCAGCACGCGCCGTTGCTCTACGAACCCTTGCTCCCCGGTGCGCCTTCGCTCTGTGATGTTTGTTCCTCCGCACGCTGCTGGCGGTAGCGCTCCACGTACACAAGCAAGACCGAGATGTCCGCGGGATTGACCCCCTGAATGCGCGAGGCCTGTCCCACGGTGTCGGGGCGATGCCAGCTCAAACGCTCCACGGCCTCGCTGCGCAGGCCGGTGACAGCGGTGTAATCAAAGTCCTCCGGAATGCGCCGATCCTCCAGGCGCCGTGCTCGCTCCACCTGCCGTTCCTGCTTCTCGATATAGCCCTCGTAGCGAATCTGGAGGGCCACCTCCTCGGCTGCTTTGTGGGACAGCGGCGCCTCCGGTGGGGCGAAGCGCCGCACGATGTCGTAGCCGGCACCCGGCCTTTTCAACAGCCTGTATGCTGAGATGGCTTCGCTTAGCGGATCGACGCCCTCGTCTTTCAAAAAGGTGTTCAGTTCGGGGGAGGCATGAAGGATCGTATCCTTAAGGCGGGCGATCTCGCTTTTCACGGCCTGCCGCTTCCCCTCGGTAGCGCGATAGCGTGCCTCCGACACCAAGCCCACGCGATGACCCAAGGGCGTGAGGCGCAGGTCGGCATTATCCTGGCGCAACAGCAGGCGATACTCGGCACGAGAGGTAAACATGCGATAGGGCTCTGTGATATCCTTGGTCACCAGATCGTCGACCAGCACGCCGAGATAGGCCCGGTCGCGCCCCAGGTGTAGGGGCTCCTCCTCACGGACGTACAGGGCGGCATTGATGCCTGCCAGTAGCCCTTGCGCTGCCGCCTCCTCGTAGCCAGAGGTCCCATTGATCTGTCCGGCCAAGAACAGGCCATGGATGGCACGGGTCTCCAGGGAGATCTTGAGCTGGTAGGGAAGCACAAAGTCATACTCGATGGCGTATCCCGGGCGCATGATCTCCACCTCTCTCAGTGCGGGGATGCTGCGCAGCAAAGCGAGTTGGACGTCAAAGGGCAATCCCGTGAAGCATCCCTGCACGTACACCTCCCCTGTAGCCCATCCCTCCGGTTCCAGGAAGAACTGGTGTGATTCCTTATGAGCGAAACGCACGATCTTTTCCTCGATGGAGGGGCAGTACCGGGGGCCACTGACATCCAGTTTCCCCGGTGCGATGGGCGAGCGATGCAGATTCTCGCGGATGATCTCGTGGGTTTTTCGGTTCGTGCGCACCAGATAGCAGGGGATCTGCGGCCGCCATGACGTTTGACGCTCTATAGGATAGGCCTCGTTGATGGGCAACGTCAAGGTATAATCAGGTTTCCCCTCAAAGGAGAAGTAGAGGGGCTCTGCGCTGCCATACTGGGGCCTGGTCAGTTCATAGTCTATGCTGCGGGCGTCCACACGTGGCGGCGTGTTCGTCTGCAGGCGGCCAAGCGTGAAACCCAATCCCTCCAGCGACCGCGACAGCCCTGTGGCGGGGAATTCGCCTGCACGTCCGGCGGGGGTGGCATATTCGCCGCTGAGGATGCGGCCGTTCAAAAAGGTGCCGCTGGCCAGGATGACCGTGTGGCCATAAAATGTCTCCCCTCGCGCGGCCCTCACGCCCCATACCCGATCTCCCTCCACCAGCAGTTCCTCCACGTGGGCCTGTTTGAGGGAGAGGTGCGCCGTGTTCTCCAAGGTGTGCTTCATACTCAGGGAGTAGAGGCGCTTGTCGGCCTGGGCCCGCAGGGCCTGAACGGCGGGTCCCTTGGAGAGATTGAGGGTGCGAATCTGGATAAAGGTCTTGTCGATGTTGCGGGCCATCTCGCCGCCCAAGGCGTCGATCTCTCGCACCAGGTGTCCCTTGGCCGGACCGCCGATGCTGGGGTTGCATGGCATCTGGGCCAACAGATCCAGGTTCATGGTCAGCAAGCACGTGTGCATGCCCATACGAGCGGCCGCCAAGGCGGCCTCACAACCGGCGTGCCCCGCCCCCACCACGATAACGTCGTACGTATTCCCCGCAGTCCTTTGTGATCGTTCCTTTTTCGTCATTTTGTTCACGTTGTTCACTCTTCTTGGGTGAGAAGTTCCGCCACCACGCGATGCGCCACTGCCCTGAATCGCCCCCAGTCCCGCCACTCGCCGGACAGGGATTCAAGTTCTCCGGCCAGGGCGCCGACCTCAGACAGCGTGCTCTTCTTGAATCCCGTGATCTCTTCCTCTGGATCGGTGGAACGCAGCACGTGCGAGCCGCGCTCCTGCAGGCGAAAGAGATAGGAGGTAAAGGGAAGTTTCTCCTGCCCGCGTACGAATCGGTAATGGATGATGGCCATAAAGTCCTCGATATGCAGTGTGAGGTTCGTCTCCTCGGTGGCTTCCCTCCACAGCGCGGTAAGGATATCCTCCCCGGGTTTGATGCCGCCGGATGGCAGGCGATAGACCCCCTCTGGGTAGAAAGCCTTGGTATGGGTGACGTAGAAACCGTTGCTACGCCGTATCAGAAATACAACCTCGGACTGGCGCCTGGTGAGCACGCGCCGCCAATAGGCCACACCGGCCTCACTTATGGGCAGCGTATAAGAACGTTTCACAGGCTCCCCATACCGTTCCACGGCCCGCTGCACGCCCTTTACGTTCGCCGTTTGGTCTTTTGTCATGAGGGGCTTTCCCCAGATTTGATATCCTCAAACACACAATTATAGCACGGCTTATCATAACGAGAAACTGTGATCGACCAGCCTAGTTCGATGGGCAACCCAACCTACGTGTATAATCTGTTCTGGGTGCCAACAGGGGCCACGCGCTTGAAGATGGCACAAAACCTGTGTATGATAGAGTGCAGGTGGTGATATATGTGATCTCATCAGTTTCTCTGGGGAAATGCCGCAGATGAGCTACGAGGAGGGCTTGCGCATGGAATACGGAAAGATTCTGGAGCGCGCGTGGAAGATCACCTGGCGACACAAGGTGCTGTGGATATTCGGTGTGGCTGCCGTGCTTTTTGGTGCTGGCAACCAGGGCAGCGGTGGAGGTGGCGGGAACGGGATACAATACGTATTCGGAAGTCAGGATATAGCCCGGTGGCAGCGGAGGTTACCCTGGGGAAGGCTTTCTCCATTCTTGAATTGGAGGGCGGGCCTGCCCCTGATTCTGGGAATCTTGGGCCTCATCTTTGTGATGGGCTTGCTCTTCGCCATCGCGGGCATCATCGTGCGCTATACGAGTTTTGGCGCCTTGATCGGCCTGGTCGACACCGTCGAGGGAGAGGATGAGGAAAAGGTTACCTTTCAACGGGGGCTGCGTACCGGCTGGCGCCGTTTCCTGCCTCTCTTCGCCATCGATATCCTGATCAGCATCGGTACGTTCATCGTGGTCATGATAATCATCGTGCTGTTCATCCTGGGGGTGTTGGTGGCCGTCCTGCCGGCCATTCCCCTTTTCCGGGCGGGAAACGCGCTGAACGTGGCGGGCATACTATGGGGCGTCGGCATAGGGCTCTTTCTGTTGCTCTTCCTCCTGCTCGCAAGTCTGGCCATCTCGGCCTTTGTGACGGTTCTCCGCATGTTCGCCTTTCGCGCTTCCGTCATGGAGAAGGAGAACGTCTTTGAGGCCCTGGGAAAGGCCTTTACGCTTATACAAGCTCACCTTTGGCCGTCCCTGGTGATGTGGGTACTGCTGGTGCTCATAAACTTGGCCGTGGGCGTGGTTATGATACCCGTCATGCTGTTAGGCATCGGGGGCATGGTGGGGCCTGCGCTTGCGGTCTTTCGAGTGACGCGCTCCTTTGCCGGCGCTGCGCTGGCGGCCCTTCCCGCCCTGCTGGTCATGGCTTTGATCGGCCTGTTCGTCGGGAGCATATATCTGGTGTACCGCTCCACAGTGTGGACCCTCACCTTCCGCGCATTACGGGGAGAGGCGCCGGCCGAGGGGTAGAGGCGCCAAGGCGCCAACCGAATACTGCTATCCTCGCTCGCGCACAGAGGCAAAGGGCGCCAAAAGCTCTTGAGCGCTTTGGCGCGTCGTCTCGGTGGCCCGGCCGCCCAGCATGATGGCCAGCTCTTCCACCCGTTCCGCGTACGAGAGATCCTCCGCCATGGAGAGGGTACGCCCGCGGGCGGTCTCTTTGCTGACACGGAAGTGCTGGCTGCCGTAGAGGGCGATCTGGGGCAGATGGGTGACGCAAAACACCTGATGGTCGTTGGCCAGGGTTCGCAGCTTTTCCCCCACCACCCTACCCGCGCGGCCGCCGATGCCGGCGTCGATCTCGTCAAAAATGAGGATGGGAACGGGGTCGGCAGAGGAGAGAGCCGTCTTGAGGGCCAGCATGAGGCGAGAGGTCTCGCCCCCGGAGGCGATGCGAGTCAGCGGTTTGGGCTCCTCGCCCGGGTTGGGGGCGATCAGAAAGGCCAGGCGATCCAGGCCCGTGGCGTCAAAGGCATAATGCTTTCCCTCGATTTTCACCGTGTCCCGCCCCCCACCTTCCCCAACCTCCTGCCAGTGCTTGTCGATCAGAAAGCGCGCGCCCTCCATGTCCAGCGCGTCCAACTCGGCCTCCACGACCTGGGACAGGCGCTGGGAAACCTTTTCTCGGGCGGCGCTCAGGGCCTGCCCCGCCTCTGCGATCTCCTGGAGAAGTGTCTTCTCCCTAGCCGCCAGAGCCTCGATCCGCTCCTCGCTATGGGTGACGGCTTCCAGTTCCTCCTGTGCTTCCTCAGCAAAGACCAAGATCTCCTCGATAGAATCGCCATACTTGCGCTTCAAACTGCGGATGAGCTCGAGGCGCTCTTGAACCCTCTCCAGGCCCTCGGGATCGTATTCCACCTCGTCTCGATAGGCGCGTATACCGCGGCCCACATCCTGGAGTTGATAAAAGATGCCCTCGATCTCTTCCCGGGTTGCACCCAAGGCGTCGTCCAGTGCGGCGAGGTCGTCCACGTTATCCACGACGAGGCCCATGAGGTCCATCACCGACGGCTGCGTTTCCTCGCCTTCGTAGAGGAGGCCATAGATGCGTGAGGCGAGCTCCATGCGATCCTCCGCGTTCGCCAGCAACGTGCTTTCGCGCCTTAGCTCCTCGTCCTCGCCCACTCGCAGATCCGCGTTCTCGATCTCCTCTATCTCGTAGGTGAGCAGATCCTGTCGCCGCGCCAACTCTCGCTCGTCCTGCCGCAGGGCGTGCAGTTCGTCGCGCACGTCTCGCAATTCGTGCACCAAGGCACCAAAGGCCTGCCGCTGCTCCGTCAGCTCTCCGAACTGATCGACAAAATCGACGTGGTTGCGAACACGGAGGAGGGAGAGATGGTCTCCCTGGCCGTGAATATCCACCAGGCGCGCTCCGATCTCCTGCAGGGTGTTCAGAGGGACGGCGTGGCCGTTCACGCGGCACCTGTTGCGACTGTCACGGCGTATCTCGCGCCGCAGGATCAGCTCATCCGATCCCTCGTACAATCCCTGTTCCTCCAAAAAGGGCTGCAGGGAGGACAGCAGTTCTGGGGAGCATACGAATATCCCCTCCAGTGTGGCCGTTTCGTAGCCGGTGCGGATCAGGTCCCGCGAGGCCCTTTCCCCCAGCAGCAGGCTTACGGCGTCGATGATGATGGACTTGCCAGCGCCCGTCTCGCCTGTAAAGACGATAAAGCCGGGCCCAAACTGCAGGTGGAGGGATTCTATGATAGCAAAGTTGGAAATAGAGAGTTCGATCAGCAAATTACGCTCCCGGAATCTCGACTGCGAATGGTCTATCTAGCATTTTCCCACTACTCTGTCTTCAGGATTTACCTCGTGCTGTGGCCACCGTAACTTCGTCATCACGCTCTCATAGAAACAGCCGTCGCTCCCAAAACGCACGAATTTCGCCGTCCTGTCGCTTATCGTCCCATAGACGGTGTCACCCTGCTGAAGCGGCGTATCGAGATGCCCGTCCACGGTGAGGATGGCACCCTCTCCCTTGATCAGCGTCAGGGAGGGGTGGCGCCGAGCAGGAATGACGAAAGCGGGCGCGATGCACAGATGCGCCGCGATGGGCGTGACCACAAACCCCTCCACGTCGGGGGCCATGATGGGACCGCCGGCGGCCAGGCAGTAGGCGGTGCTCCCCGTGGGGGTGGAAAGGATGACACCGTCGGCCGAGGGCGTCATCATATGGTGACCGTCCACCTCAATGGAGACCCGCACCGTGCGCGATGCCGCTCCCCGCGCCATAACCAGATCATTGAGGGCGTCGGCTTCCAAGAGCACCTGCCCTTCCCGATACAACGTGGCGTGCAGCATCATGCGCTCTTCTATACGATAGTCCCCATTGGGCAAGAGGCCGATCACCTCTTCTATGCTGTCGGGCTCCACCTCGGTCAGAAAGCCCAACGTCCCCAGGTTGACCCCCAGGATGGGCAGATCAAAGTCCAAAATGGTCCTCACAGCGCGCACGATGGTTCCATCGCCCCCCAGGGTGATAAGGAGATCGAGCGCGCCGGCCGCTTTGCGAAGCCCTTCCTCATCTTCAGCCGGCCCCTGCCATACGCCAAGGCCCTTTTCGTCCAATAGCTGCACAACGCGACGTGCCAGTTCGGCCGAGTCGCTTCTCTCCGGGATGTACAGCACGCCTATACGTTTCATCTTTCCCTTTGGGAGAGACGATCCTTCAGAGTAGCCTTGACCTTGTTCAGGTCTATGCTCTCCTGGTCGCCCCGTTCCATATCCTGCAAGACGATCTGTCCTTCGGCCAGTTCCCTTTCGCCGAGCACCAATGCATAGCGAGCGTTCGCCCGGTCGGCATCTCGGAACTGGGCCTTGAAACTTCGGTCGTCGAACGTGATGGTGGCCCGAATTCCCTCCTCGCGCAGGGTTTCCAAGGTCTGTAAGGCGCGGCGCTTGGCTTCCTGGCCGTGATAGACCAGGGCCACGTCAGGTGCGGGGGCACCTGGCACTTCCACCCCTTGCTCCCTCATGGTCAGCACCAGACGCTCCATACCGGAGCCAAAGCCGATGCCCGGCGTAGGTTCGCCACCGAGCTCCTCGGCCAAGCCATCGTATCGGCCTCCTCCACAGATCGCATTCTGTGCCCCGATCCCCTGGGCCCAGACCTCAAAAACGGTCCGCGTATAGTAATCCAGCCCCCGCACCAGGGTGTGATTGATGGTGTACGGACGGCCCAGATCGTCCAGGTAGCGGCGAAGCGTGGCAAAGTGCTCCTCGCATGCGGGGCATAGATAATCCTGAATGCGCGGCGCGCCAGCGATGATGGGCTGACACCCCGGCGTCTTGCAGTCCAGGAGCCGCAGGGGATTGCGCTCCAGCCGCCGGCGGCAGTCCTCACAGATGGTGTCCTCGTGCTGCTTATAATAGGTGACCAGTTCTTCTACGTAACCCGGCCGGCAGGTGGGGCAGCCGGTGCTGTTCAGTTGAAAGGAGAGGCCTTTGAATCCAAGGCTGGAAAAGAGTTGCCAGGCTACGGACATGACCTCCAGGTCCACGGCCGGGTCCGGACTGCCGATGGCCTCTATATCGAACTGGGTATGCTGCCGATAGCGGCCAGCCTGCACGCTCTCGTAGCGAAAGATGGGACCTATGGTGAAGAGCTTGACCGGCTGCGGAAGCACCTTCATACCGTGTTCTATATAGGCCCTAACGATGCCCGCCGTGAACTCGGGCCGCAGCGTGAGGTCGCGTCCTCCCTTGTCCACAAAGGAGTACATCTCTTTATCCACAATGTCCGTCCCCTCGCCTACGCCACGCACGTAAAGCGCGGTGTCCTCAAAGATGGGGACGTCTATTCGCTCATAGCCAAAGACGGCGGCTGTCTCGTTGATCTTCTCGCGCAGATAATCCCAGTAGGGCTGCTCTTCGGGAAGGATGTCGATCGTTCCCCGGGGCGCCTTGTGCACACATACCTCCTCGTGTCGTCAGTTCACAAATCTATTATAGTGTAAAATAGGCTGCTAGTCCACAGAGATGCGGTT
>JAYENT010000038.1:0-3677 GCA_034722245.1 Chloroflexota bacterium | reverse complement strand
CCTCGGGGGATGCGCAGCAGGGCGTTGGCGCCCATCAGCGACCTGAGCCGACTGGACACCTGGGAGCCCGTCGTGGTCGCCCACCAGGTGCCGCCGTTTTTTTGGCGGATGACGGCGCGTTGGAACTCGGTGCGATCTGGTTTGTGTGCTATGTCGTGCCGCAAATAGGCGGTGACCTCCGGGCGCCACAGCGCCCGGTGCCCCATCATCACGCGCAGGGCAGGCCGCACAAAGTTCTCGAAACTGACCAGGGAGGAAACCGGAAATCCCGGCAGCCCAAAGACGATGGTCCCTTTTATCGTGGCCAGGGTGAGCGGCTTGCCAGGCTTGACGGCCACCCGTCCAAAGTGTACCGTCCCCAGTTCGGCTAGCACAGGCTTGACCAGATCCCTGGTGCCCATGGAGACCCCGCCTGAGGTGACTACCACGGACGTCTCGCTGACGGCCTCCAGGATCGCCTCGTAGAGGGCACGGCGGTTGTCCACGATGCGGTTGACACGCTGGGCGATGGCGCCGGTCTCACGTATGGCAGCGCATAGAGCATAGGAGTTACCGTCACGAATTTGACCTGGGCCGGGGGTCTCATCGGCGGCCACGATTTCATCTCCTGTAGCTATGACCGCAACGCGCGGTTTGGGGTAGGCCAGCAGATCCGAGCGTCCAAGGTTGGCCAACAGACCAATCTCGGGTGGCCCCACGACCGATCCCTTGGGGATGATGAGGTCGCCCACGGCGTAATCCTGTCCCACTGGATGTACCCACTGCCCCTCTGGCACTGCGCCGGGGAGGCTTACGTATCCGTCGGTCTCGGTGGTTTCCTCCACGGGGATGATGGCATCGGCTCCTGGCGGAAGGGGTGCGCCCGTCATGATGCGTACCGCTGTGCCCTGCCTGACGGTGACGTCGAGTTGCGCGCCAGCGTCCTGCTCGCCCAATACCCGGCGTCGTTTGCTGTCGTCTGTGGCGACCACAGCATAGCCATCCATGTGCGACGTGGCGAAGGGCGGCATATTCTCCTCGGCGCGTACGTCCTCGGCCAGAACGTGTCCCAATAATTCGTCGCGCGCTATGGAGACCGGATGCAGGGGACGAACGATCTCCAAGATGATCTCTATCGCCTTCTCCATGGGGATCATGGGATAGCGGCTCTCGTTGGCGAAATCCCTCATGGCTCGCGCTCCTCAAAGCGATCTGCCTCATCGAATAGCAGTACCTCTACGGTGCTTCCAGTGGGAATTTCCCCGCTCTCCTCGGGAATGACGGCCAGCCCGTCGGCGGCCACCATGGACATGAGAATGCCCGACCCCTGTTCCCCCGTAAGCTCGGCCTCCAGGCCGTCGCCAGTCGGATATAGCTTGACCCTCAGATAATGCCTGCGGTTGTCCTTGCGTGCGATGCCCTCGCGCAGGTGGGCCTCAACCTTTCTGGGCTCCCACGTGGTGTAGCCCAGCATCTTGCGCATGGCCGGTCGGCCAAAGAGGAAGAAGCTGATCATGGCCGCCACCGGATTGCCGGGCAGCGCCAAGAGAGGGACATCGTCAATGGTACCAAAGGCCATGGGCTTGCCCGGCTTCATGTTCACCCACCAAAAGTCCATCTGTCCCTCGGAGGCCAGCACCTGTTTCACTAGATCGAAATCGCCCACCGAGACGCCGCCCGAGGTGACGATCAGATCAGGCTGGCGTTCGAGAGCGCGGCGCAGACGCTGGGCCAGGGTGTCTGCCCTATCGGGAGCCACCTCCATCACCAGGGGAACACCTCCCGCTTTTTGGATCTGTGCCGCGTTGCTGTAGCTGTTGATGTTGCGGATCTTGCCCGGTGTAAGGGAGGCGCCCGGGGGAACCACCTCGTCGCCGGTTGCCAGCACGGTCACACGGGGACGCCGGTGTACCAGGGCTTCATCATAGCCCAGCGAAGCCAGCATACCGATCTCCTGGGGGCGCAGGGGTGTGCCTTTAGGCAGCACGAGCTGTCCTTCCTGCACGTCCTCGCCCGCGCGGCGCACGTTGCGTCCCCGCGCAGGGATCTTTTCGATGAGCACTGCCTTGCCCTCGCGGCGCGTGTTCTCAAAGCGCACCACGGTGTCAGCGTCGGCGGGCATGGGGGCACCCGTCATGATGCGAATGGCCTCGCCCGTTCCCAACGCGCCCTCCCATACTTCTCCTGCTGGGAGTTCACCTATCACGCGCAGGCGAGGAGTTTCGCCAGCGGCTCGCAGATCATCGGCGTGGAGGGCATACCCGTCCATGGCCGCGTTATCGTGGGGCGGCACATTGTCGGGCGCCACCACGTCCTCGGCCAGCACACAGCCCAGGGCGTCCAGAATGGACACCCGCTGCGCATCCAGTGGAGATACATGTTCGAGAATGCGCGAACGTGCCTCTTCTACGGAAAGGATGGGGCGTTCAGGCTTCATGGAGGTCGTTTTCATGCTCCAAGTTCTCTCCCCTGGCCATCTGCACAGCGTGTGGCAAAAGCGAGTTCAATATATCCATGTCATCGCGCACGGCGTTGGGGTTGCCCGGCAGGTTGACAATGAGACATTGCTTGCGAAGGCCGGCCACTCCACGGGATAGGACGGCAAAGGGCGTCTTTTTGTATCCCTCCAGGCGCAGTATCTCCGCCAGGCCCGGCATGCGGCGATCAACTATCTTCAGCGTCGCCTCTGGCGTGCGGTCGCGGGGGGCGGCCCCCGTGCCCCCTGTGGTCATGATCAGATCGATCTCCCCGCTATCGGCCAGCTCCGCTAGGGCCGCCGCCACCCGGTCGGGATCGTCGGGAAGGATGAATTGCTCCACCACGTCCGCTCCCAGCGCTTCCAGGCGGGAGGCCAGCAGGGGACCGCTTACGTCCTCCCGTTCCCCTCGAGACCCTTTGTCACTCACCGTTATCACCGCTGCGCGGATGTTCACTGTCTCGTCTCCTTAGAAAACGCTGGCATGCAAAAAACCGGCGTGCAAGAGGACGCCGGCTCTTTCGGATCAATAGCGACGTTCCCCTTTCCAAGCGCGGGTGGCCCAATCGTTTCCCACTGGACCTTTGACCGCACGTCTGTGCGGTGCTGCGACCGCCGACCCTGGGATTCCCCTTTAGGTCATGCAGTTCGGAGAACACAACTTCTTGTTAAGCAAGATATAGTGTATTCTGGGTATGCCTTTTGGTCAAATATTCTCTTTGGTTCCCGTTCCTCCCAGCGCGGTTGTCGCCATTGGATTCGTGGGTCTGTCGGTCGGACCATACGATGCTCGACTTATGGCGGCACATACAGGAACTGATACACGCGACTTTGGGGCAGCGGTCATCCTTTATCCTTCGTCGGGAGGATCGGCCATGCCAGGGACCGCCACTTGTGGAATCCGCGCCTTGCCTTCCTCCAGATGCAGCAGTCGGGCCAGCAGCAACATGCCGACGCCAAAAGCGAACAGGGCCACGCCTACTCCAAAGCGGTCGGCCAGGGCGCCCAGAGCGGGGGCCGCCACCACGGTGATGAGGGTCGTAAACTGCGATTCGACCGAGAGTCCCGAGGCCATCACCCGCTGCTCTATGCGGTCGGTCACCAACGCCACCGTCATGGGGCGGCGTACGTTGTATAGGAGGTACCAGCCCAGATAGACAAGGATGGAAAAGAGGGCCACGTCCTGCCAGGCGCTCAGGCCCGCCAGCAGCACGAAACCCGC
>JAYENT010000037.1:0-18823 GCA_034722245.1 Chloroflexota bacterium | reverse complement strand
CGGCATCTTGCGGGACCGATTTGGAACTGTGTCCTTTTCGCCGCCCTGCGCCTTCCGCCCAAGCGAAACGTTCACTTGGCAAGAGGCGAACGCTATGCTAGAATCCGTGCCCAAGTTGCGGCAATCGACCCAGCGGGGCCGGCTATTCGTTGCCCCCGAACTTGTCGCTGAATGCTTCTCAACTATTGCCTATAAGGAGTCCAATGGATCGACGAGATAGAGCAAACCTGTTAGCCTCCATCATGGAAAGCAAGTGGACGGAACGCGTGCTGGCAGTATTTGTTCCTCTCCTGCTGATTCTTTCACTGTGGTTACCTCCCGCCTCCATTGGAGCACGGCTATTCTATACCGATTATCCTTTGATCAAGCCCGATGAGGGAGGCATGGCGACGGCGGTGAACGGGGCGGAAATACGCGTTCCCCCCAACGCTGTGGAGAAGCGCACGCGTCTCCGCGTGGAGGCCATCGCGGGACAGGATCTGGCCGCAGGGTGGGACACCCCCAGCATCTTTATGGGGACTGTGAGCAACATCCCGTCACCTAATCTGGACGAGGATGCGCCGGAAAGGCTGGCCGTACAAAGGATTCCCCAGGATCTGACCGTGTACGAGCCATTATATCGCGTCGATATCCACGGGGACGATCCCTCCCAGGCAAGGGTGAACCTGCCCATCCCCTACGAGCTGAATGCTCTCGAAACGGCAGACCTCTATGCCTGGGATGGCCGAGCCTGGGAATGGCTTCCCTCCCGCATCGATAGCAGCGATTGGACGCTTCAGGCTGATCTGGCTTCTTTGCCCTCCCTCCTCCTTGTGGCACAGGCCCAAACGGCGTCGCCACGCATCGGCCTCGCCATCTCAAAACCCCCAGACGACGTGAGAGAACTACCCGCTGATGCTGGGGCATCGCTCGTGAGCGTTGGCGGACTGCACCTGAAAGGGGATGGCAGCCTCGGAGGAGAGATTGTCGCGTCGCCTGATATGGTCGAGGGGACTAAACGCCTTCTCTCCATCTCCAACACCATCGATGGCATCATACGCAGCGACCTGCTGGATAATCTCATCATCAACGATTCTTTGCGCGCCAAGCACGTAGAGAGCATCTTGGCCCAGGTGAATGCCGACGAATACGCCGGCGTCGAGATCGGCTACAGCGGCGTAGACCCAGCCCTGGAAGCCAACTTTACAGCGCTCATTCGGGAATTGGCTGAGAATTTGCACGAACACGACAAGATTCTGGCCCTGCGCGTGGATAGGCCGCAGAGGGACGGGGACACCTGGGATACGGGCGGATACAATTGGGGGGCATTGGGGAAGAACGCGGATATACTGCGCATTCCCGCCCTCGTCGATCCGGAAGCCTACGAGCCAGAGGGGGATATGGATCATCTAATCGCCTGGGCCACCCGGCGTGTAGATCGGCACAAGTTGGATCTATACGTCAGTAGCTACTCCTACGACATCGTGGGGGACAATGGGAAAAGGTTGCCGTATCAACAGGCCCTCGGCCTTTTGGGGAGACGTATCGATGCCGATACAACGGAGAGGATTCTATCACCTGGAGAGCTGGTCGGGCTGAGCTTATCTGATGCGGATCAGGCCTCTCTGAGCCTTCATGCTGACGCGCAGGTGTACAGTTTCACATATCAGGATGAGGCCCAAAGGACACACCGGGTACTGCTGCAGAACGCCGCCAGCGTAGGACGCAGGCTCCAATACGTGAAGCGCTACGCCCTGGGCGGCTTTTCCATAGAGGGGGCGCTATACAAAAGGAATGACGCCGATGTCCTCACGGTGGTACAGAGTTTCCAGGAGAATCTCGTCCTCCCCAGCGCCCAATTCGCCTGCGTGTGGACCATACAAGACGAGAGCGGCCAGTCCATCGGTCAGGAAGTGCTGCCGCTGACTGACCCCAACTGGACGTGGACAGCGCCCAACAACCCAGGCAACTACATTGTCCAGGCAGCGATCTCGGACGACGGCGGACAGACGACCTTGGAATCGGCCTCTGAAATCGACTTTGAAGTTCCGACGCCCACCTTTACGCCTACACCAACCAACACGCCGACGCCCACGCCAACCAATACGCCAATGCCAACTAACACCCCAACGCCCAAACCAAAGGCTCAGGACGGCGGTCAGGCCGCGCTCAGCAGCGTGCGGCCCAGTTCTCCTGGATATTTTGGCTATGGCGTGCAGGCGGCCATGGTCGTGGACGGCAACCATCAGCGCATCTTTGACCACATACACGCCATGGGATTCAATTGGGTGAAACAGCAGGTGGAATGGTTCCGCTATAACCCCGCGCCAGGCCAGTACGATTGGGGCGCGTTGGACCGTATAGTGGATGCCGCCAATGCTAACGGGGTCAACGTGTTGTTCAGTGTGGTCAAGGCTCCGGAATGGTCGCGTCCTCCAGAGGACACGGATCAGGGACCACCTGCAGATCCGAACACATATGGCACCTTTTTGCGAGAGATGGCCAAACGCTACAAAGGCCGGGTCAAGGCCTACGAGATATGGAATGAGCAAAACCTGTATTACGAATGGGGCGGACGCGGGGGCAAGATTAATGCCGCCGAATACGTAGAGCTCCTGAAGGTGGGTTACAACGCTATCAAATCAGTGGATCCGGGGGCGGTGGTCATCAGTGGCGCCCTCACGCCGACGGGCTACAACGATGGCGATATCGCCATTGATGATCGTGTCTACCTGGAACAGATGTATCAGGCGGGCCTGGCGCGCTATTGCGACGCCATCGGCGCACACCCCAGCGGCTACAATAACCCGCCGGACGCCGACTGGCGCTCCTATAGCGATCCGGCAACATCACATTGCAAGAGCCACCCAAGCTGGTTCTTCCGTGGCACGATGGAAAGCTATCGCAACATCATGATCAAGTACGGCGATACGCACAAGCGCATCTGGCCCACCGAGTTTGGCTGGGCAAGCGTCGAGGGCCTGGGCGTCGCGCCTGCGCAAGGATACGGTTATGCCGCTGATAATACAGAGGCCGAACAGGCCCGGTATCTCGTGCGCGCCTACGAGATGGGCAGATCTTGGGGATGGGTCGGGCCCATGTTCCTGTGGAACCTGAACTTTGCCCCCGTGGCCGGCAAACAGGACGAGAAGGCCGCCTTTGGCATCGTGCGTGACGACTGGAGCCCTCGCCCCGCATTTGCCGCACTCTGTAACATGCCAAAGTAGATTACATAGTGCATATCAAACCGCACATCGACGTAGAGCCTGTCGCGTGCTAACTCTACGTCGATTGTGTTTGGGCCAGAGGAAACAAGAATGACACACAAGAGACGGCAGATGATAATACAGTCCCTCATAGGGGCCCTTATACTGGCCTCCCTCGCCGCTTGCCGCCCATCCACTCCTGAGCAGGCCAAAGAGAGACCAAGCCCCACACTGACGGCCAGGACGCCGAAATCCACCTTTACACCCATACCCAGCACCAAGACGCCAACCCTGGTGCCTACCATCACGCCCGTTGAGAGCGGTATGGCACAAGCACCGACCACAGCAGGCGATGGGAACAAGGCCACGCCGTCACTCACCAATACGCCAAAAGCAATGGCCACGGCGACGGCCGCGGCCACTACCACTCCCCCTAGCACACCAAGCCCTGCCTCGACAAAGGCACTGCGCATGGACTCCCCCGAATACGGGATGCAAGCCTTCCCCTGGTGGCGACCCGAAGTGGCCAGCCGCGACTTTCAGAAGATACGCGAGGCAGGATTTGGATGGTGCAAGGCGAACTTTGGCTGGCGCGACATCGAGGGCGCGGCCAAAGGCGCCTTCGACTGGTCCCATACGGACCGCATCGTGAAGTTAGCCGAGGACGTGGGACTGGATCTGGTGGTGCGCGTCGATCACCAACCCGCATGGTCCGGCGGAGGCTTCCCCGTCAATGGGCCGCCGGACGACTACCAGGATCTGGCCGATTTCCTGACGGCCCTGGCGGGGCGCTACCGGGGGCGCATCCGCGCATACGAGGTGTGGAATGAGCCCAACCTGGCCCGAGAATGGGGCGGCCAGACTCCCAATCCGGCAGCCTATGTGGAAATGCTGGGAATAGCCTACCAGGCCTTAAAAAGCGCGGACCCAAACGCCATGGTCGTCAGCGCTGGGTTATCCCCAACGGAGACCTGGAGCGACCAGGTTCGCCCCGACGACAAGTACCTTGAGAACATGTACATAGCCATGGGCAACAACAGCGAAGGGTACTTTGACGTGCTCGGCGCCCACGGCGCAGGGTACAAAAGCCCGCCGGAACGTGACCCCGCGCAAGTAGCCGCTAACCCGAGTCTGGGGGGCTCCCGCGCCTTTTGCTTCCGCCGCGTGGAGGACTTGCGCGCCATCATGGTTAAACACGGCGATACAAATAAGCAGATCGCCCTGCTCGAGTTCGGCTGGACGAGCGACCCTCGTCCAGAGTCACCCTACAACTGGCACGCGGTAAGCGAGGAGACCAAGGCGGACTACTTGGTGCGCGCCTATCAGTTCGCAGAGGAGAACTGGTCGCCATGGATTGGCCTTATGAGCCTGATCTATATCTGCGACCCGGACTGGACGCCCGATGATGAACAATACTGGTGGGCTATCACGGATCCTAGCTATCCGGAATTCGAGCCCCGCCCGGCCTACACGGCGCTCAAGGCTATGCCCAAGTGAGATGAGGGCGGTAACAAAACCACCTCCATCGCAGTATCATCGTGTCATAAGCCGGCAGCATATAGCGACGGCGTCTTGTGCAACCTTGACATAGCACCGCTGGACGGCTATTCCGTATCAGTTCTGTAAATGCGCTAGACAAGAGCCACAGGAGGTTATGACAACATGCGTCTTGTACAATTCATACTTCCTGACAGGGGCCGTCGTGTCGGCCTCGTCGAGGAGGATACCGTCCACGACCTCACCGCGCTGCGCGAAGGATGGACCCTGCTCTACCACGTCTTCCGCGAAGCGCAAGGGGCGGGACGCACCGTGGAAAAACATATCCAAGCGCTCTTGCAACAGAACGAGGCCCCCAGACTACCCTATGAACCGCTTTGGGACAACCGCCCGGGCGATGACGGAGGTTGGCTTCTGCCTCCTCTGGATCATCCGGACCCCACCCACTGCATCATCGGGGGCACGGGGCTGACCCACACCGGCAGCATGACGCAGCGAGACGCCATGCACGAGGATCAGAATGCCAAACAGACGGACTCGGAGAAGATGTTCTCCATGGGGCTAGAAGGGGGCAAACCTGCGCCAGGCGAGAGGGGTATCGCCCCCGAGTGCTTCTACAAGGGTAGGGGTTTCATTATGCGCCCGCACAATGGCTTTTTGGATATCCCCTCCTTTGCCGAGGACGGCGGTGAGGAGCCAGAGATTGTGGGCTGCTACATCATCGGCGAGGATGGAACGCCCTATCGCCTAGGCTTTGCCATAGGCGACGAATGGTCCGATCACGCCATGGAGCAGGTAAACTACCTGTGGCTCGCTCCTTCCAAGCTGCGAACGTGCGCCATAGGGCCTGAACTGATCACCGATCATCCTTTCAAGGATATCCGCGGCTCGTGCCGCATCTACCGCCAGGACAAGACAATCTATGATTCAGGAGAGTTGCTCACGGGCGAAGAGCACATGAGTCATTCTCTGGCAAACTTGGAAGATCATCATTTCAAACATCCCCAGTTCCGCGTACCCGGGGACGTTCACCTGTACTTTTTTGGCACTTCCAAGTTCTCCTTTGGGAACCGTGGCCCCCTCGCGGATGGCGACAGAATAGAGATAGAGTTCTCCGGTATGGGAGCCCCGCTGGTCAACTATGTACGGAGAATTCCACCTGACGACACACCCATAATCGTGCGCAAAGGGTAAAAGGAGGAATTGATCGGGCGCGCTATTGAGCACGTTTTTCCGAATCACAGTGGGGAGACGGACAGAACCTGTTTCCGTCTCCCCTTACCAGGGATGACCGCAAAAAGAGCCTACGGATTCCAGTCACGCAAGGCCGGGAAGTGTTCGATCTTGTGCTCCGGCCAACCGAGCATGTGACACTTTTCCCATATGTAGTAGCAGTAGGTATCAAAGGGTACCTCGCCTGGGCAACGATGGTCGATGTGGGGAATGAACCCTCCCTCGGCCACCACAGGCTCCAGCCGTAGCAATTCCTGCAGAATGGCCTCCCGCCCTTTATGGAGAGCGAATTTGTCAAAGCCACCCCGAAGCAGAAGATCGCGCCCGTACTCTCGCTTGAGAGCCACAGGATCATTACCCGGGTTAACCTCCAAGGGGAACATGCAATTGAGGCCCACGTCCAACCAAAGGGGAATGAGATCGAGGATGTTCCCATCGCAGTCGGTCCAGATGACGTCGATGCCATACTGACGCAACATGCGCATGACGGGCTCCATGTGTGGCATGATGCGCTGCGCGAAAAAGTCAGGGCTGAGAATGGGCCCGCTGTTGAAACAGATGTCCTCCCAGCCAGCGGCAGCGTCGAACGCTCCTCGCGCCAGAACGGGAGGTAGCAATTCGAGAAGCATGCTGGATACATGCTCGACCATCTCCTCGACGAGATCGGGATCATCCTTGGACATATAAGCTAACCCCTCGAATCCCGTCCAATCCCGTATCCAACCGATAAAAGACCCAAAGTTCGTGCTCACGGGATTTTCACTCTGGCGGGACATTTCCTCCTTGGCCCGCAGTTCCTCCTCGGGGATGGTGCGCGCGGGATGATCCACGTCGAGGAATTCGTCCCGAAAATCCTCCCAGGTAGCACGATCGTGAATGGGGAACTCGAGAAAGTGAGGAATGGTGCGCGTTCTATTTAGCTGCTCCTGCTTTAGCACGCCAAGACCGTCTCGATAGACGATGGTATCCTCGGTGCGTTCCACTACCTCGCGAGGACGCTGAGGCAAGGCACCGATGCGGGCATCAAAAGTCTCAAACTGCTCGACACCAAAATACTCCTCGACCGTGCGGTCGGGGATGGACCCATCGGGCTCTCGGAAAGAAGTGGGCAAGTGCCCTTGCTCCATCCACGCTTCCTTCAGTTCACCCCAATAACCAAACTCGAGATGCGAAACATAGTCCACATGCTGATAGTGCATGGTGCGATTGAATCGTTCCCGCGCTGAAAGATCCTCACCAAACCGCCCTTCTCCCCCTCGGATGTCAGCCATAGAGCTTCCTTCACAGACGACAGCTTACACATATGATATCGATCCCAGACGCCATGTCAAGTTACGGTCATCTCGCCACAAACTTATTCAAGGAGCACGGGAAACGCAGAATCTTCAAAGTCTGCTCTGTACATATCCCGGAATCAAGGCGGTCGCCTAGACGAATCGCTATACTATGTGTATAATGGTTTTCGACAGATGCTGGACTAGGTATCCGCTGACACACCGAGAAGGAGAGGTCATGAATATTTTTAATCGGGTTATAATGGTTCTGGCCATCATAGTGGCGTTGGCCGTGGTCGCCTTTATCATGATACGCCCCCTTTGGGCAGTCGATCTGGTAAGGTTAGGCCTAGGGTACTTTGAACAGGTTATATTCGACGAACAGCTCTTCTACATCTTTTTGGCGGTCACCGGCGGCCTTGGAGTGATCCTGCTAATTCTCCTTTGGCTCGAATTGCGAAGACGCAGCAAGAACTTTGTAGAGGTGGATATTGAGGGCGGCGGGAAGGCAAGGTTGAGCATCGCCTCGGTGGCACAGAGCGTTGAGTATCGTATCGATGAACTGCCTGGGGTACGCAAGGTCAAGCCAAAAATCAAGAGCAGAGGCAGGGATCTCGACGTGACCATCGACCTCGATACCAGTCCTTCCGTCAATATCCCCGTGCTGTCGGCCAAGGTCGTAGACCTGTGCCGTGACATCCTGGAAGGTCAGCTTGGGGTCAAGATCCACAACAAGGTGCAGGTAAACATCAAGCATGAGCCCTATCCTCGCGGAACCATGCCGTCGACGGAACCTTTTGGGGAGGAAACTCTCACAGAGCTGCCAAGTTCGGAGCGGAAGCAGAAGGAAGCGCCTGAGCCATCGACCGAGCCCGAGCCAGCATCCACCGAGCAAGAGGAGGGGGAAGCCTCCGACGAGGAGCCGTCAGAGATATCCGCTAACTGGTAGCGGGCTTCGTTCATCAATATGAGGGATTCACGTTGGTAGCAACGGACGTCGAACGTTTTATAGAAGCCCTTCTATTCGTTGCGGAGGAACCCGTCAGCCTGCAGGATTTGGCAAGCGTTCTGGAGACGGACCGTGACACCGTAGAAGAGGCCGTGGCGCGCCTGGCGACATCCTCGAAGGCACGGGGGATACATATTGTGCGGCAAGACTCTCACGTCCAGATGGCCACGGCGCCCGATACATCCCCCGCCATAGAGCGGTTTCTCGGCGTCGACCACGCCCGCAGCCTCTCCTCCGCAGCTCTGGAGACCCTGTCCATCATAGCCTATCGGCAGCCGGTCACCCGGGCTGAGATCGAGGCCATTCGCGGTGTCGATTCCAGCGGCGTCCTGCGCACCCTCGACGGGAGATCCCTCATCGAATGCGTGGGGCGCCTAGAACAGGTGGGTCGTCCCATCCTCTATGGGACGACCTTTGAATTCCTGCAGTACTTTGGGATCGATTCTCTAGAGGAACTCCCCGACCTGCCCGAGATCGACCAAGATCTAGGTTTGGGCAACGACGAGGCATGAACGCATTCTAACGCAGCACTCAGGCGATCTCCATTCGCTCAAGGCGCTCATCACCGAGTTCCAGAGAGAGAACCTGGGAGACGCCGCTCTCTCCCATGGATATACCGTAGATGGTGGATGCGGCCTCGATGGTTTGGCGATTGTGCGTGATCAACACGAATTGCGTCCTCTCTGCCTCCTCCTCAAGAAGCTCACGGAAGCGCCCTACATTGGCCTCATCCAAGGCGGCGTCAACCTCATCTAGGAAACAAAAAGGCACCGGATTGGCCCGTAGCAGCGCAAATAGAAGGGCCACGCCAGTAAGAGCGCGTTCGCCCCCCGAAAGAAGAGAGAGGTCCTGCATCCGCTTGCCCGGTGGGCAGGCGACGATCTCCACGCCCGTGCCGCTCACGTCGTCTGGGTCCGTCAGCTCCAGATGGGCCCTGCCTCCCCCAAACAAGGTGTAAAAGTATTCCTCAAACGCCTGCCCCACCGACTCTACAGTGGCAACGAAATCCCGCTCGATAGTGCGGTCCAACTCCTCGATAACCTTATGTAAGGCACCAATCGCCTCCTGGAGATCCGAGACCTGCGCCTCAAGAAAGGCCTGCCGTTCCGCCAGTTCCCTATACTCCTGTGGAGCATGGGGATTGACGTCGCTCAACCGCCGGAGGCGATTCCTGAGATGCTGGATTTCCTGCTCCAGACTCGGCGGAACATTGCTCACGAAAGGAAGCTCCACCACCTCCTCGCCCAAGTTCAGCCGCAACTGATGGATCGTCTCATCAGGAAGCTCGATGTCCCCCAAGGTTGACGCGATATCGCCCGCCAACGCATCTCGGCGGTCCTGTATGCGACCACGCTCCAGAAGAGCCTCGTTGAGCTTTGTCTCCGCCTCATGGACCCGGTCTTGAGCCTGGACGCATTGCGCTTCAATATCCTCCAACGCCTCCGCCAAAGACTCCAGTTCTTGCCGCGCGGGCTCCATGCGCTCCTCAATGTCTGCCAATTTCCCTCGAATCTCGTCCTGCTGCGAGGCCTTGGCTTTTGTCTCGCGAACCACATCGGTCAAAGCCTCCTCAAGGCGCGCTTTCTGAGACACCCTGTTCTCCATCTGCTCTCTAAGCTGCGCCAGGCTCTGCCTGTAACTCTCCAACAACTCACGCTGACTGATTATCGCCCGTTCTGCCACTGCCGCGCGCGTCTCAAGCTTCGCAACCTTTTCACGCAACCCGCCGCCTTCTACAGATGCCATCTGCTGCCGCAAGACGCCCAGTTGCTCGTCGACGACATCGTGCTGCTGTTGCGCATCATGCAGTTGCTCCCGCGTTCCCTCTCGCTGAACCAAAAGGCGTCTCCGCCGCTCCTCCAGTTGCTCAGCGCGCGAGGCCAACCACTCGCGCTCCCGCTCCGTCTCGCGCACATCCTGCCTGTGCCGCACGAGAGACTCGTGAGCGGCCTCGCGGTCAGACCGCACCCGGCCTATCTGCTCCTCGCAGGAGACGAGACGGCGATTGACCTCCTCTAGTTGCTCTGATCGTCGTTCATGCTGCTGCAGAATCTCGGAAAGCTTACCCTCCATCGAATCAATGTGTTTCGGCAGGTCGCGCCACTCGCGCTCTCGCGCCAATAGCTGCGCCCTTCCTTTGCGGCTCCCCCCGCTCAGGCTGCCGTTTGGATGCACCGTTTCCCCATCCAAGGTCACAAAGAGGGAAGCATTAAGTCGCTCCTTCAACAAGCGACGTGCCACCCCCAGGTCCTCCACCACGAGGACGCGCCCCAGTAGCAACTCGAAAACGGGACGCGCGCGCGGCGCAAAACCGACCAACGCGCTTGCCACGCCCACCACGCCTTCACCCTTGGGTACTCTTAGCGTGGGAGGTGGATTCACGGTATCCAAAGGCAAAAAGGTGGCCCATCCCCCCTGACGATGTTTCAAATAGGCAATGGCCGTCTCCGCATCCTCCCACGTCTCGGCCACCACGTTTTGCAGTCGCGAGCCTAACGCGGACTCGACGGCCCGCTCCAGTCTCTGGGGCACTTTTATCAGATTGGCCACCGTGCCCAGCAACCCCGACAGCCCCGCATCGGCCGACAGTACGCTACGCACACCCGGATAGTATCCGCTCAGATCATCACGAAGGGTACGCAGCACCTCTTGACGCCCCACAAGTTCGTCTCGTCGGTTTCTGATCTGGGAGATCTCCGCTTCATCCTCCTGCAGGCGAGTCCGCAGGCGCCCCATCTGGGCCTCTAGCCTCTCACGCTCGCCCTGCAGTTCCCTCTCGCGCTTTTGCAGAGTCTGCTCTTGCTCCACCAACTCGGCCTCAAGAGCGTCGAGCTCTTTTCGTCGCGCCGACACGCGGTCCAATTGCTGCCCCGCCTCCTGAGCCTCGGCGACCAGCTCCTCACGGCGTTCCTCCAACTGTCGCAAACGCGCTCGACCATCGGCAATGGAGGCTGCAACCTCCCCAAGCCTCTTTTGGTACGTATCAATGCCCTTCAGCAGTTCGTCCCGCCTGCCATCCACGGCGGCCAATTGGTCACGGAGACGCGCTAGTTCCGCTCGTACTGTACCATGGACCCGCACCTGCTCCTCCAGTCCCTTCCTGGCATGGGCGACCTCCTCCTCAAGCACCCCACAACGCAAGGCCATGTCACTAATTTCGTCTGTCAAGGCCTCCCGCTGCTGTTCATAGAGACGCCTGCGTTCCCCCAAGACGGCCAACTCCTGCTGCAATGCATCCGCCTGATCCCGTAGTCTCGCTGTCTGACGCCTCCCAGCCTCTATGGCATCTCGCTGTGCCACCCTATGCGCCTCATTTTCCCGCCGCTTTGTCTCCAGATCGCGAATGCGGGCGCGGCGCGCATGCAGCCGCATCCGCAGATTCGCCACGTGCTCCTCAGCCCCTATCAGATCACGGCAGCACTGTTGCCAGCGATACCCGTACCAGATGCGCTCCAGTTCACGCAGATCCTGCTGCAGCAGCAAGCGCTCCTCCGCCCGCTCCGCCTGCTCCTGCAGCCTGTGGGCCCGAGGCCGCAACTCGTGCAGGATATCCGTCACGCGCTCCAGATTACGCTCCGTCTCCTCTATCCTCCTCAAGGCGCTCTCGCGCTTGCGAAGATGGGGCTTGACTCCTGCCGCCTCCTCAAAGAGTTCCCGCCTTGCCTCAGGACGCAAAGAGAGGGCGGCATCTACCATCCCCTGCCCCATCACTGTGTAGGTGCTGCGCGCCAGCCCTCCCTCACTCAACAGGTCCATCACTTCGCGATAAAGGACGCGGTTGCCATTCAGCAAGTACTCGTTCTCGCTGGAGCGATATGCCCGGCGCCCAATGGTCACCTCGCTGTACGCTATGGGAAGCGCGCCATCTTCGTTATGTAAGGTCAACAGCACCTCGGCCATACCCAATCGGGGGCGATGGCGACTGCCGGCAAAGATCATGTCATCCGTGGAACTGGCCCGTAAGAGGCTAAAGCTCCGCTCACCGAGCACCCACCGCAGGGCATCGGCGATATTGCTCTTGCCACTGCCATTGGGGCCCACGATGGCGGTAATGCCATCGTGGAAGGAAAACGTACATCGTGAGGCAAAACTCTTGTAGCCGTACAACTCCAGGCTTTTCAGACGCATAGTATTCCGATCAACGAGATACACTATGGGCTTTCAAGGCAGCCTCCGCAGCGGCCTTTTCGGCCTCACGTTTACTGGGCCCCGCTCCCTCCCCCCAGACTTGCCTCCCCACCAAGACCTGGGCGATGAAAATCTTGGCGTGATCGGGCCCCTCTTCGTGCACGATGCGATAGGTGGGGGTGACGTGAAGGCTCCCCTGTGCGTACTCCTGCAGCACGCTCTTTGGGCCACGGGACGCATAGCAGCGGGCGATCTCCCCCTCGCCCTGCTCCAAGAAGCCGTACACCCACGCCCGCGTCTGCTCTATACCCTGATCCAGGTATATGGCTCCAACCAACGCCTCGAACGCCGCACACAGGTTAGCAGCCCGCGCCCGGCCGCCAGTAGCGGCTTCCCCTCTGCCAAGGCGCAGATACTCTCCCAGATCGATCTGCTCGGCAAAGGAAGCAAGCCCCTCAGCACGCACGATGCGGGCGCGCACGCTGGTCAAGACGCCCTCTCGAGCGCTGGGATAGCGCATGTAAATCCACTCCCCGACCAGAAAATCGAGGATGGCGTCCCCAAGGAACTCCAGCCGCTCGTTATCTCGGACATTCCAATCGGGGTGCTCATTCGTGAAAGAGCTGTGCGTCAACGCCTCGTCGAGGAGTCCCAGATCCTCAAAATGTATACCTATCCGTGATTGGAAGCGCTCCAGCGCCTCACCTCGTTCGGTCACGTGTACGACCTTCCCGCCAACCTGACCAGAGATCCCGACTATTCCGAAGTGGACAGCTTGATGTGCAACTCTTCAAGCTGACGCGCCGATATGGGCGATGGCGCCTGGGTCATGAGATCCACAGCACTTTGAGTCTTGGGGAAGGCCATGACCTCGCGGATATTTGGTTCATCGGCCAGGAGCATGACCAAACGGGCAATGCCCACGGCGATTCCGCCATGAGGCGGTGCACCGTACTCAAAAGCCTCCAGCATATGCCCGAACTGTGCCTCGGCCTCCTCTTCGCTCAGCCCGATGACGCGGAACAGACGCGCTTGCACGTCGCGCCGATGGATGCGGATGCTTCCGCCTCCCAACTCGTATCCATTAGCCACGATGTCGTACGATTTAGCTCGCACCTTCTCGGGATCGGTCTCCAAGAGAGGCAGGTCCTCATCATAAGGCGCGGTGAACGGATGATGAACGGCCGTATAGCGCTCCTCGTCCTCGTTCCACTCGAGAAGAGGGAAATCGGTGATCCAGGCAAAGGCCAGCACGTCATCATCGAGCATGCCAAGGCGCTGTCCCATCTCCAAACGCAGTTGCCCCAGAACCTCCGCCACCACAGGGGAGGCATCGGCGACGATAAGTATCAGGTCCCCTACTTCGGCCTCCATACGCTCCAAGATGGCCTCGGCCTCGCTATCCGACAGGAATTTGGAGATGGGCGAGCGCACCTCATCGTCCCCCACGGCCATCCATATCAGCCCCTTGGCCCCGTAGCTTCTCGCCATCTCCTCCAACTCGTCGAGCTGGCTGCGAGAATAGTCAGCACAGCCAGGCACGCAAATCGCTTTCACCTGACCCCCTGATTCCACCGTCCCACTGAAGATGCGGAATTCAGACTCTCGCACGACATCCGACAGGTCTGTCAGGAACATGCCGAAGCGAATCTCTGGCTTGTCGGTGCCGTACTTTTCCATGGCCTCCTTATAAGTGAAACGCGGAAAGGGGCTATGCAAAAGGCGCTTCTGGGAGAGCGCCTCCACAAGCGCCGTGAATAGCTTCTCCGTCAGGCTGATCACGTCCTCTTGCTCCACAAAGGCCATCTCCAGATCAAGCTGCGTGAACTCGGGCTGGCGATCAGCCCGTTGATCCTCGTCGCGAAAACAGCGGGCGATCTGAAAGTAGCGCTCAAACCCGGCCACCATGAGCAATTGCTTCAACTGCTGGGGGGATTGTGGCAAAGCATAGAAGCGCCCCTCATGCAGGCGGCTAGGCACAACATAGTCACGCGCGCCCTCTGGCGTACTCTTGATGAGAATGGGCGTCTCGATCTCCAGGAAATCCCGCTCCGAAAGGTAATCGCGAATGAAGCGTACCACGCGATGCCGCAACACCATGTTGCGCTGCATCCTTTGGCGCCGCAGATCCAGATACCGGTAGCGCAGCCGCAGCGCCTCGTCGACCTCCTCTTCCCTGTTGATGTAAAAGACGGGTGTTTTGGATTCGTTCAATACGCTCACACGCTCCGCGTGCACCTCAATCGCGCCCGTATCCATGTCGGGATTGGCCATACCCTCGGGCCGAGGAGCCACCTCGCCCTCCACCTGAACTACATACTCGTTGCGGAGCCCGGTGGCTGTATCATAGGCATCGGAGGCCATCTGGGAATTGAAAACCACCTGGGTTATGCCCCAACGGTCCCGAAGATCGATGAAGACCAGCCCGCCGTGATCTCGCCGCCGGTCGACCCATCCTGCCAAGGTAACCTTCTCCCCTACGTTCTCGATTCCTAGTTCTCCACACGTGTGCGTCTTCAACATCACCAAATCCCTCCGTATATGGACACGAAAGCGGGATAGTCCTTACATTATATACTGTGGAAAAAGGCAGACAAAATAGGTGTGACGCGGTCCCATCTTGTGCTGGTGGGAGCAATAATCCGCTATCATACACTGGATATGGGCCCACCCGGCCCGTTTTACCCACACATAGCACCGGTCGAGGTGCAGAAAAGTCTCCAACAGACTTTGCAACCGAGTCGAGCTTTGACACAGAAACCGTCCGTCGTTATAATTAGGTATCCTTAAAGACTATCTGGCAATATATTTAGGATATACCTAAAGATGAGTGCAAAGGCACTAACTGAGAGCTCGCAGATGTACCTGTTGGATATCGTTCGGCTGCGCGACGGGGACGAGCCCGTGCCCCTATCCCGGTTGGCCGAAGAGCTATCGGTGTCCCCCGTCTCCGTGAACGAGATGTGTCGCAAGCTCCAGGAGCAGGGATTGGTCATCTATCGCCCCTACAAGGGGGCCTCCCTCACGCCAGAGGGCGAGCGAGAGGCTTATCGCGTCTTACGAAAACACCGGTTGTGGGAGGTCTTTTTGGTAGAGAAACTGGGCTATGCCTATGATAAAGCCCATGACGCCGCCTGTCAGTTGGAACACGGAACGTCCGATCTCCTGGCCGAACGGCTCGACGAATATCTGGGCTACCCCTCCACAAACCCCTTGGGGCAGCCGATCCCGCGCCCCGACGATGTGGCTCCCATGCGAAAGACGCTTCCCCTCGCCAAGATGTCCGTAGGGCAGAAGGGGCACGTCATACGATACGCGGAAGCAAGTTCGATCCCCCGTGGTTTCTTGCGTGAGCAGGGCATACACTTGGGGAGCCCTCTCAAGGTATTAATAACGGCCAAAGATAGCATGCTGATCGAAACGCCGAAAGGGCAGGTGTCCCTCGCTCGCGATCTGGCGAACGCTATATCCATTGAGCCGGACGAAGCCGACGAATAGCGGAAGGAAAACCGAGAGCCATCAAGGATAAGCACCGAGGCGATTCAATGAACAAGAGGACTTGGCCCCTAACACGCGGGGCATCCATTGATCAAATGGGTATGAGGCGTATCGCCTGCACGTTGGCAAACTATAGAGGATATGGAATACTAGTCGACCCTGGCGAAGGTGAATCCTACACAGGGTATGGCGGGCACTTTGTCGCAGTTGCACATGGGCTTGAAGACGGCGGCTTGCACATCCTGATAGTATTCGTTGTGCGTCGTCGCCTGCCACCCGCCAGCGATCCAATCGTTCAACAGCGAGGTCCACACCCGGTCCTGCAAATAGACCTCACAGTTCACTGTCGCCTGGCCGGACCAAATAGAAGTCTCGTAGCAAACATCGCGATCTGAGGGGCAACTTGTCCAAGATTGATGCGCCTTCACCTTGATAAGCATCTTCCAGTTGGCACCGCCTCGCCCTGGATAGCCCCAGAAATCCTGAACTCTTGAGAGCGACTCCGGACGGGACAGGAACCCCAATCCCACGCGATACTGGTGACCATCGCTGCCCTTGATCCACTTTTCCTCTGCCACGCTGCAATAGATGCTATTCTCCCCCCACTCACCGTTATCGATGGGCACGGTATTCAATACGGTGACGGGCATAGGTGTCGCCGTGGGAGGGCGAGGTGTGGCTGTGGGACGCACAGGAGTGTCCGTGGGCGGGATGGGCGTATCGGTGGGTTCCGGCGTGTCCGTTGGCGGCACCGACGTATTTGTGGGGGTGTTGGTCGCCGTGGGGGGAACCGGGGTCTCCGTGGGAGGCCGCGTGGCCGTGGATGTGGCTGTCTCCGTCGCGGTCACCGTGGGAGGAATGACGGTCGGTGTGAGGGTGAAAGTCGGCGGCGGCCTCCTAGTAAAGGTAGGGACAGTTGCCACCCGACTCCCCCGGCGGGGTAAGAAGAGCGACACGATCTGAATGATGACCACGACGAGGCCCAAGCCCACAAGCGCATAGAGCAATTTCCTGTTCATACCACCAGACCCCTAAGATTCCCTATCACGATTGTTATCCGCCACTCTTATCCTCTTTCTCCCCAAACGAGGATATTGTACATGGCTCGGCGACCTGCGGCAAAAGGGAGAAAGACTCTCGTTCTGCGTTCTGCTAGCGCAAGACGGGCCACGAACGTTTGGGCTGTTGCTGATAGGGATGGGCCTCCAAGGCTTCCTCATCCAGGGCGATGCCCAAGCCGGGTGCCGTGGGCACTTGTATGATCCCTTGCCGTACCTGCAGGGGCTCCACGGCCACCTCTGCGCTCGTCGCCTCAAAGTTCACGAAATATTCGGTGATGCAGAAGTTGGGAATACACGCGGCAACCTGCAGCGTGGCCGCCAAGCCCACAGCGGTGCTATTGTAGTTGTGGGGTGCCACAGCCACATAGTATGGCTCCGCCATGGCCGCGATCTCTTTGAGCTCCAAGATGCCGCCGCAATTGCAGACGTCGGGGTTGATGATGTCCGCGGCCCCGTGCTCAAACACCTCGCGAAAGGCCGCTTTAGTGTAGAGCGTCTCTCCGGTGACGATGGGCAAGTTTAACTGACGCCTCACCTCGGCCAGGGCAGGGATGTTGTCGGCGGGCACAGGCTCCTCGTACCAAAAGGGATCGTAGGCTTCCAGGGCGCGGCCCACGCGTAAAGCATGCATGGGCGCCAGCCGACGATGCCCCTCAATGAGCAGGGCCACGTCAGGCCCTACCGCCTCTCGAACCGCCCGCACGTTCTCAAGGGCCTGCTTCTCCACCACCTCGTCCACAAAGAGACGCCAGGGGCCGGGGAAGGGGTCGAATTTTAGGGCGTCAAAGCCCCTATCGACCATGGCCAGGGCGCGCTCGGCATATTCCTTGGGCGTCTGGGCATGGCCATACCAGCCGTTAGCGTAGACGTGCACCTCCTCGCGACAGGCGCCTCCCAGCAGTTGGTGCACGGGCACGCCCAACGCCTTGCCCAAGATGTCCCATAGGGCCTGCTCCAAGGCGCTGAGCGCGCTGTAGAGGTCCATGGAGCCCCGGCGCCCGGCAAAGTCCTCGTGTACTAACCGTGTAAAGTCCTTGATCCGCCCCGGGTCCCGTCCTACCAGATAGCGCGAAAGATCGTGCACGTGCCGGGCGATGTTGCGGTCGCGGTCGAGCTGTGTGTAGGCCTCTCCCCAGCCCACCACGCCGTCGTCGGTCTCCACCTTGACGAACAGCCAGTTCTTGCCCCCCGTCATCCCCGCCCGGTGACTTGCGGGCGAGACCAGAAACGTCTTGACTTCGCTAATGCGCATGTTCCCTCCTTGTTTCCTCATCGTCTGAAACATTCTATATCGAGGGCCAAAGCCCGGCAACGTCGTGGACGTATATCTGAAAGCGCACAGGGTACAGGCGCACAGAAACGCAGTCGAGAAAGGCAACACGCGTCCGTTTCGCTTAACCATCCCGTCTGTTCACGGCGGGGCGTGGTCAGGTGATTTGACATGTCCCCTCCATAGTCTATAATAGATGACAGATAGGCGGGTGTAGCTCAGTTGGCAGAGCATCTGCTTCCCAAGCAGAGGGTCGTGAGTTCAAGTCTCATCACCCGCTCTATAGCTCTAGCCAAACCTCCGAGGGAGGGCCCGCGACTGAAGTTGGGTCTTGCTCTCGGAAGTTTGCTTTTAGGCTACCATAGCTGATCCTTTTGGCAGATTAACAGTGAAGATCACGATCTCCAATGTTGCATGATCGGTATTCCTTGAAGGAGTGTTTACTGTGAGCATGGATCCGCGATTTGAGGAAATGCACGCTTACGAGGCCGCGAAGAAGCGCCTGAGAAACGAACCAGATCTTCAACCCTATGAGGACATTCTCATGCCGGATTGGGTCGAGAGTACGGAACAGTGGGGTTGGATCGTGGTAACGCCAGTGGCGGAGCTGGTCGACTGGGCATCCGACTTTTCATCTGAAGGTATGGGCGGCGTTCAAGCGGAATAGA
>JAYENT010000036.1:4562-19372 GCA_034722245.1 Chloroflexota bacterium | reverse complement strand
AGGAGCAAAATGGAGATTACGGACATCACCTGCTACGTCGTACCACGGACGGCCGAGGAGCCCAGGTTCCACTGGCGCGACGGGTTGCCGGGCGCGGGCGACGGCACACCCCCCGGTGAGACAACCTATTCTGCGGTCATAAAGGTCGAGACGGACGAGGGCTATATAGGGCACGCCTATGGAAGAGGCCATCGTGTGGCCGACATCGTCCGGCGCCGACTCAAAGCCGAGTTCGTGGGGCGCAATCCCCTTCTCACAGAACGCCTATGGCACCGCATGTGGGAGCTGGATCGCCTGGAAGAGTTCAATATTCACGACCTGGGCCTCATAGATATCGCCTGTTGGGATATCAAGTCTCAGGCTGCTGGTCTTCCCCTGTATCAGCTTTTGGGAGGAAATGACAATCGGGTGCCCGCCTATGCCTCCACCGTCACCTGGGACACCATGGAGGAGTACGAGCGCCATATCAAAGAGTGCGTGGATGAGGGATTCACTGCCTTCAAGCTGCACGCCTGGGGCGATGCAAAACGCGATGCCGAACTGGCCCGCAACCTGCGTCAGTGGGTGGGTGACGATGCCGACCTCATGTTCGATGGCTCTGCCGGTTGGGATTATGTGACGTCCATGCGATTCGGCCGCGTCCTGGAGGACGTCGGCTTTTTGTGGTATGAGGAGCCCATGCGAGAGTTTGACCTGCCCAGCTATGCAGAACTCTGCCGCGCCCTGGATATCCCCGTGTTGGCCGCGGAGACCTGTGATGGCTGTCATTGGAACGCGGCAACGTGGATCGAACAGCGCGCCTTGGACATGATGCGCGTTAGCGCGGGTTTCAAGGGAGGTTTCACTGGGGCCATGAAGGTGGCCCACCTGGCCGAGTCTTTTGGCATGCGGGCCCAGGTTCACGGTGGCGGTTGGGCCAACGCCCATCTCTGTGCCGCTATCCCCAACAACGACTATTACGAACAATTGGTTATCGACAGCGAGCAGATAAAAGGGCTGAAGGATCAGGGGCCCCTCAGCATCGTGGAGGGCTACCTGGCCGTTCCCGACGAGATTGGCGTGGGGCCTCAGCCCAACTGGGAGGAAATAGAGGAACAGGCCGTCCTCATCGTCTAAGGAGCGGCCAGAGGGTAAAAATCCCATCGGGGTTTTCCCCTAACGCGATAGGGGCCTGGCATTTCTCGGATGCGAATCGTTTGCTACCTTTACTGAGGACGACTATAATGGGCTTGATTGGGGGCGTTAGTGCCACGCAACTGTGAGTGCCTTGTGCCTTGAAGGTTTATCTGTTGAGCAGGGATAAGGCCACATGGGCGAAGGCGTTTTCACAGACGGGATCCTTACTTCCTGTTCCCTGAAATAGCTCAGAGTCCTCCCCCACTATGGGGCGCGAAATGGAGAATGTGACCTCTGAACCTGATGAGAAACGAGAGCTGTTGCTTCAGATTACGCGTGAGATGGCCACGTCGGATGATCTGGATCAGCTCTTACAGATGATCGTGGACGCCGCGCTGCGCGTCATTCCCAGGGCGGAAAAGTGCGTCATACACCTCTTGGAAGAGGATGGCACAATGCTACGTCCACGAATCTGTTCCAACCCCTGGGAGGTGAGGCCAGAAAGCGCTGGCTTCCCCGTCAATGTGGGCATTGCGGGGCGGGTCCTTCAAGAACGCAGGGTTTACAGGCTCGATGACGCATCGCATCATCCGGATTTTGCCGCACTGGACTCGAGTTCTGATCTTTGCTCCCTCTTGGTGGCACCTCTTTACACGGCCGATGCGGCGCTTGGCACGTTGAGCCTTAGCAGCAGCGCGCCTGGGGCTTTCAAGACCGCCGATTCCGACTATGTGCGCACCCTGGCTGCCCAGGCCGCTTTGGCTCTGAGACAGATGCACCTGCTCACAGAGATCAGCGCCCAGCGGAGACGCAGCGATACCATCATTGAGAGCATGGCCGATGGCCTGTTCATCATTGAGGGGGGAAGCGTTACCCGCGCGAATGCTGCCCTTTCTGGGCTTTTGGGTTGCTCTCCGGAGGCCTTCTCGTCGCCCTTTGTGCTGGGGGAGGGCGAGGGGCCATTGCGGGATTTGCTTGATCCTGCTGCCTGCATCGTGGGCCCTTATGAGGTGGAACTGAGGCCCTCTGCAGAGGAAAAACGCACCCTAGAGATCACGCCCTCCGAACTGAAAGCGCCCGCCGAGGGAACCGTGTTCCTGGTGCGCGACGTGACACGTGAACGGACGGCGGCTGAGAAGCGTGGCCTCTTTATCTCTCAAGTTTCTCACGAGCTGCGCACGCCGTTGCAGCATATCCTGAGCTTTGTCAGTCTCCTTCTGGATATGGAAGATGCTGAGCGAGCAGAAGAGGAACTGCACCGTTTTCTGACTCACATTGAGAGTGAGACGTATCGCCTCACGCGCTTGATGGATGATCTGCTGGAACTGTCTCGCATCGAGACGGGGCGCTTTTCCGTGTATATGGAGCGGGTGCGCGTGGATCAACTAGTGTCCGATGTGCTGAATCGCTTCGCGCTTCGCGCGGAACTATCGGATGTTTCCTTCGCTTTCGACGACACGGAAGCCCCCACGTGGGCCCTCACTGATCCTCTACGATTGGAGCAGGTTGTCGTCAACCTCATCAGCAACGCCTGCAAGTTTGCCCCTCCGGGTAGCTGCATCCGTGTTGGCTTGCAGCATCAGGGGGCAGATATGATTCTATACGTGAAGGATAGGGGGCCTGGCATTGCACCTGAGGAACAGGCACATGTCTTCGAGCCTTTCTATCGTGCAGAGTCCGAAACCTCCCGTCCTGGTATGGGGCTAGGATTGTACATCAGTCGGCGCATCCTGGAGGCGCTGGGGGGAGAAATCTGGCTGGAGAGTCGAGTAGGTGAGGGAAGTTGCTTTTACGTGCGCCTGCCTAGGGTGGAGCAACCCGCATAGATCGTCACGCTCTGAAAACACGCAGAAGGTCGCACTAACCCTCCGTATGTTGCTCTTGTTGCTCCATTATGGCGGAGAGGCTTCCCTCTACTTCCCTCAGAGCCTCTTCTGGCTTCAGCCCCAGTGCCAGGGCCAATTCACCGGCCAGGAAGCGCTTTCCCTGCTCCAAGAGTTCCCGGTCCATCATACCCAAAGGACGCTCGCTTTGCATCACGTGCAGTTCGCGCACCGTATCTCTTATCTGGATAAAGGACCCCGACTTGAGGCGCTCGCGCATATCCTCCTGTCGCGTCCGCCGTGCGGTCCCTTTTGCCTCCTTGACCTTTGGTAGGCTATCAAGCGCGTGGAGCATTTCCTGCAGGCGCTTTCCCTCCCCCACCTTCCGCAGGCCGATGGTGCCAACCCGATCGACGGGCACCATTATCTGCATGGCGTCCATGATCATATCAATGACGTAATAGCACCGGCGCCCTCCGCCGATCCTTTTCGACTCGACGCTGACAATCGTCCCCGCCCCAAAGAAGGGATGGAAGACCCGATCTCCTGCAATGTACAACGTCATACGTCCTCACCCGATACTCTGTGAAACAAGCTCGCCGCCACGCTTGCCCAGCGACTTCATTGGCACGCCGTAGGAGAGGCGCGCATGGGGCGCCCGTCTCGAGGGATTCCCGCTAGACGTGGCGCGTACGTTCCCAGAGCCGCTCAGCCGTGTTCGTGAGCCGCTGCTCGAGATCCTGCAGGCTAGCGCCACCACGTTCGCTCCAATAGGCCAGTGTGATACCCATCCCAAGTCCGGCTATGGTGGCCAATATACCTCTTGCCACCGCCCATAGCAAGTCTCTTTTTGTGCTTCCCCACAAGGAGGATCTGCTCTGCAGGAAGTGGGACCAGGCCGCCAGCATCTCGGCCATCCGTGTATCGCGAACTGGAGCGAGCATCTCCTGCGACAGGGAGGCGCTGGCGATGATAAGGGCCATAATAAAGGTTGCAATGGGTACCCACACGTCCCATGAAAGGGGTTGCCATTCCTCCGCTTCGGCGCGCTCCCTCCCCACAGTTCTCAAGATGCGGTTCGTCAACAAGGGGCTGGGGTGCACAGGAGGACAGGTGCGCAGGGCGTCCTCCACTGACCGTAGGCGATGCGCATAGGCCTGGCAGGCGGAACAAGAGTACAGATGCGTGCGTAGTGCAGCATAATATGGGCTCATGGGTTCCCCATCGGCCACGTATTGGGGCAGTTGATCTTGTACCTGCTTACAGGAAAGCACTTGGCGCCTCCTCTTTATGTCGCAGTCGCTTGGCCAGCGCTTTGCGAGCGCGATTCAAGTGCCCTTTTACCGTTCCTAACGGAACGGATAGGAGCTCGGCAATCTCTTTGTACGATAGTTGCTTTTGATAAAAAAGGTCGATAACGGTGCGGTATTTGGGAGGCAGATAACTGACCGTCTTCCAGAGGACGGCCCTTTGCTCCTCTTTCATGGTTGCCTCTGCAGGGTCGCCATGTTTGGCAATCGAATCCTCCAGGGCGTCCTCATTATCTATGACGTGCAGCCGCCGGGCAAAGTGACGGCGCCGATTCAGACAGGCGTTGATCGTAATCCGATAGAGCCAGGTGCTAAACTTGGCATCGCCGCGAAAACCGGGCAAGCCGCGCCATACATGGAGGTACACTTCCTGTGTCATATCCTCGGCCTCCTGGATGTTGTCAAGCATATGATACGCGAGACTGTATACGTCGTCTTGCGTCTCCTCCACCAGCTTTCGAAACGCCGTTTCGTCACCATTCTGGCACGCGGCGACGAGGTCCGAAAGGGGATCTTTTACGCTATCCATCCTTCTGACGTTTATAGTCTGCTACTCCTCGTCACTTTCCCAAAGATCGGCGTCGTGCACTGCCCCGGCATCTCGCAGCGCTTCTTCCTCCCCGTTTGTCTCGGGGGCTTGCTTTTGGGGAGTGGGGCCGGCCCCCGACGTCGTATAGTAGATCAACACGATGCCGACCCCGACAAAAAGGGGCAGTAGCCCGGCTATCAACCACACGCCCATCCCCAGCGTGGATAGGCTCAATAGCAAGGCAAGTCCGCTCATGGCCGTGATGACACCTCCCCACAGAACGCCGCGATTGCCCTGTCTCTGCTGAGCATCGCGCTGCATCGCCTCCGGGGGAAAGCCTGATCGCATCATGGCTACACGTTCTTTATAAGTTATATACCTGTTTAGGGTTATGAACCCCAGTACAACGAACAACAAAAGCAAGGGGATGATAAAAATAATCAGGATATCGAGCAACATGGGCGCCCTCACGATCTCTTGTATAGGATACTTGTACAACGCTTGGTTTGCAACTCTATTCTAACATAGACAGCGTACTTTTTACAGTTTGTGATGTGGCGAGCCCTGGTGGGACGTTTCAGTGGGCAGTCAATGCGCAGCCAGGCCAGGGTTGATAGCGCATGCGACTATATGCGCTCTTCCATGTTCTTGCAAATGATAATCGTACCGAACGAAGAAGGTTCTGTCATTTGATAATCTTACCGGGAGTCCGGCTTTTCTCCTTTCATCCTCCTCTGCCAGTTGATAGATGCTGTCCAGTTTCTGGTGAATGGATCGCTTGAGCGCCCGTGGATTGGTCTCCGCACGTAGTTTCTGCAGACGAAGCCGCGTCTCTCGACTCACAGGCGGCTTTGCATCCGACAAAGTGGTCCAGGGGCGTCTTGGCCTCATCCTGTTTTCGTCTGACGCTGTAGGTGCCATTGGCACGCTTGACGACCTTGCGCTCCGTCTGGCGCAAGACATGTACCAGGTGGTTACCGAAGTGGCCAAACCCGAACAACTATGGCGCACCAGATCCACCCCGAAGTGGCCAGGAGTTGGTTCATTCCAAGGGATCACGGAGGCGGAACCAGCGCTTGTGCTGCCGAATCACTGCGACGCCCGCGACGGGCTCGGGACAAGCGTGGCCCCTTTGGTTGCACCCGCTGGACGATGCGCCGTGTCGTGGAGATGCTAATGCACTCCCGCTTTGCAACCAACTCCTCGTTGATGTCCATCTCGCCCGGCAGGCGTCCCTTTGTTTTACAATCGCCCTTCTCATAGCGTTTCTGCATTATCCGCAGGCACTTGAATCGTTCCTTGACATTATTTTCTCTTCGGTGGCCATGGTTCTCCTTCGGTTAGACTATCATTTGGTAGAATCATCTTGCCACGGTTAGATTTTAAAGCGGCAGAAAGCCGAGTCGTAAGGAACGAAGCCGTAATTTTAGGAAAACGGTAAAGAAGCTATAATTGATAGATGATTGATTGCTAGGAGTTACTGAATGACAGAAGGCATCATAACAGAAATTGAGCGGTTTTCGACGCGCGATGGCCCCGGCATCCGCACGGTCGTCTTTTTGAAGGGATGCAATTTGCGATGCTTCTGGTGTCATAATCCAGAGACGCAGAACCCAAAGCCAGAGTTGCAGCTATTCCTTGATCGGTGTATTGCCATTGGTGATTGCTTTCGGGTCTGCCCCAACAAGGCCCACGTGTTGCTGGATGGACGGCATGTATTTCATCGAGAACTGTGTGTCGGCTGTGGAGAATGTGCCAAAGCGTGCTATGCTGACGCCTTGGTGCTCATAGGCGAACGCAAGACCGTGGATGAGGTCGTTGAAGAGGTGTTGCGTGATCGAGCCTTTTATGAATCATCGGGGGGCGGGGTAACCTTATCCGGGGGGGAGCCCCTGTTACAGCTGGATTTCAGCTATGAGATACTGGAACGTTGCCAGCAGGAAGGCGTGCACACAGGCATTGAGACCGCTGCCCATTTCCCCTGGGAGCGCGTTGCTGCGATTCTGCCAGTTACGGATCTGGTCATGATGGATATCAAGCTGATGGATTCCGACCAGCATCGGGAGTGCACGGGGGTGGGGAATGAGCGTATTCTGGCCAATGCTAAGCGCCTCGGCGAGGGATCGAAGCCCCTCATCGTGCGCACGCCCATCATACCGGGCGTCAATGATACACCAGACCAGGTTGCGGCCATCGCTGAGTTTGTGAGCGGGTTGCCAGCGCTCTTGTACTATGAGCTTCTGCCATACCATCCCATGGGCAGGGACAAGTATGAGAGTCTGGGACGCGAGTTCCCCACCGAGGGGATGGAGATACCCCCTAAAGAAAAGATGGAGGCGTTGACGGAGGTTGCCGCAGGTTTTGGGGTGGAGGCGCGGCATGGATAGCGGACAGTTATGTGAAGAGGAGAGACCCGGTTACCAAGCGGGCTTCTCTTTACGAGCAGTAAGCAAGTTGTCTCAAGCGGGTTGATAGTTTAGGGAGAAAACGCGATGGATATATCGACAGCCGTCAAGGAATTCACCTATGAAGAGCGCCTAAAGGCGCTTCGAGAGGAAAAGGAGCAATTCACGCAGGAGAAGCAAGAGATCATCGGTTACATGGACTATGATGATTGGGCCCAGATTCTGCCACCCGAGGAGTACCGTGAGAAGGTCGAGTCCATCAGCGGCTCTGGGGAAGAAGTCGTGGAGATCCGCCTCAAAGGCGTAGAGATCGAAAGCAACCATCCTTCGGGAGCCTTTTTCGGTCCCCGTCTGGTGGGCAAGAACTTTCGCAACCTCTTGGAAGCACATCCCACCTACATAAACCCCATGAGTTCTCTTGCCGGGGCCTATATGGTCAACTTTTACGCTTATAGTAAACTTGGATGGAATCCGGAGTTTGATTACTCCGATTTGAAGGAGGATCAGGAGCGGTATCAGCTAATCACTGGCATTGGGGCTAAACAGCACTTCTGTCAGGATAACGCCATTGGCTTGGATCTCGGCTTTGGCGGCCTCCTGGACAAGATCCGCCATTATCGCCAGGTGAACCCAGATTCGGAGGCTTTCTACGACGGATTGGAGCACGTGGTGCTGGGGATGCAGGACTGGATCGAGCGCACGGCGGAGACGGCGTGGGAGATGGCAGCGGAGGAGGATGACCCTCGGCTGAAGCAGAATCTGGAAGAGATGGCCGAGATGAACGAGAAGTTGGTTACAGAGCCTCCCGAGACCTTCCGCGAGGCCTGCCAGTGGATGGTGTGGTACCAGATGGCGGCTCGTATGTTTAATGGTAGTGGTTCCTTGGGACGCCTGGACGTGCTGCTGACGCCGTTCTACGAGCGGGACAAGGCAGCGGGAATCCTCACAGATGAGGAGGCCATGTTCCACATCGCCTGCCTTTTGCTGCGCGACACCTCCTATATCGAGTTGGGCGGGCCAGACGCGGAGGGCAACGACATTACCAATGAGGTCTCCTATCTCGTTTTGGAGGCCGCGCATCGCCTCAAGGTTCCTGCCAATATAGCGGTGTGTGTAGGGGACAACGTAGACGAGGGGCTCCTGCGGCGGTCAGTCGAGATACAGTTTGAGGACAAGATGGGCGTACCCAAGTTCTTGGGCATCGACAACACAGCAGAAGGATTCGCCCGCAACGGCTATCCCCTGGCCCTGGGGCGAGAGCGTGCCTATTCTGGATGCCATTGGTCGGGCATTCCTGGGCGTGAATACACACTTATGGACTGCGTCAAGATCAACTTTGGTCCCGTGTTCGACGTGGCCTTGCGGGACATGATGGATGACGAAAACGTGACGCCCAGTGTGGATACGCTGTGGGAGTTCTTTGAGCGCCATCTGAGACAGGCGGTCTTGACCATTGCCAAGGGCATGGATTTTCATCTGGAGCATATGCACGAGGTGTTCCCCGAACTGGTCTTGGACCTTTGTTGCCATGGGACGATTGAGAAGGGCTTGGACGCCACTAATGGCGGCGTAGAGTATTACAATATGTGTGTTGACGGCGCCGCCCTAGCCACGGTGGCCGATTCCTTTGCCGCCCTGGACGAGCACGTTGGGGAAGGCAAGGAGATGTCTTGGGAAGAGCTGATGGGTTACTTGGATTCCAATTGGGCCGGTGCCGATGGCGAACGTGCTCGGGTGCTGATGAAGAGCACCCGTCGATTTGGCTACGGCGGCTCTGTTGGGGATGAACATGCCAAACGCCTCTCCAGGATGTTTACCAGGTTGGTGAAGGAGAGGCCCACCCCCAAAGGGCGCAACATGATTCCTGGTCTGTTCTCTTGGGCCAGCATGGCCGACATGGGAGCAAATCTGGGGGCTACACCGAATGGTCGCTACGCGGGGGACCCGATCTCTCAAGGGGCCAATCCCGATCCAGGATTTCGCCCGGATGGCGCTCCCACAGCCATGGCCGTCGCCATCGCAGAAATCCAGCCGGGCTATGGCAATACGGCTCCCATACAATTGGATTTGGATCCTGGTCTAGCCGAGGATGAAGGCGGCCTCGAGAAGGTCATGGCTCTCATCAAGGGCCATTTTGATCTGGGGGGGACGTTGCTGAATCTGAACGTTACGGACTCTGAGAAGATTCTGGAGGCAAACGAGGACCCCAGTAAATACCCCGATCTTATCGTGCGGGTCACAGGGTTTAGCGCCTATTTTGCCAGCCTGTCGCCCGAGCTTCGGAAGTTGGTGGTGGATCGCATCATCGCTGAGGGCTAAAGCACTTGTGCCTGCGAGGCGGGCCTATAGCCCGCCTCGCAGGGAGCCAAAGCTTTTGCCGATTTTGTTTTTCCACGGCTAGGGCTGTGTAGCTGTCGAGCACACGAGTATCGTTACCAGAGTGTCGCTGCAGTGCATCCTCTGCACGTATGTACGTTCCTCCACGCGGGGTTTCTCTTGAGTTCCTTGAGGATGAGTGCCTATCCTTTGCTTGACGTCTTTGCTGTGTGCATTGTCGCCTCCTGTGCGTCAGTCACGGCAGTATAGGCACACCGGACAATGACGACGCATACAACCATGGGTTTTTAGCAAAACACGGCATCATCGTAGTATCGGCAGGTATCAATACGTACAGTGGGAGGTTGGAACGATCCACGCTTGGCCCCAAGGCGGCAGGGGCAGATAACAGTGCACATCGCCGTGGACGCATGGTGGAGGGGGGCGCCTCTCCTTCGGGCGCTTTTGTGCTTTCTATCCGTAAATTTTCGTGAAAATTCCTTGACAAACACTCCCAAATGTGCTATTATAATAGTGCAAGGTTCCGAGAGGTTGAAGCTTTGGCTCTCGGTCATTCGTTAAGAAGCGAGGCAAGGCGAGCGGAAAGCCGTGCGCAAGTGCGGTGGCCCGTCATCCGATGTGAGTGCGGTGGTTGAAAGATTGCCGCAGGGAAGTCGGAGCAAAGTAGTCGCTGTAGAAAGCGATGAAAAGCGCCAAGTCGAACTTGCGGAGGAGGCACTCCATAAAAACGAGACGGATGATGCGAGCGGAGAGTGGAGATCACTTGGGGCCTTGCATTTTTGTTGCCCCGCCCCAAAGGCGGGGTTTTTGTTGTGGCGCGGACAAGGCGCTGGGGCATGCGTACCGCCGTCAACGTGTAGAGTGGGGGCAATTTGATTTCAAGGGCTATACTAATGTGTGCCTTTTCGACGCGGTAACGCCCAATTGACACCCCCTTTGCCTATGATATAATGGCCGCAATCGTGGGAAGGACCAGGTACCGACGTCTCTTTCAGTCCCTCGCGGGGGAGCTTTTTTCGCTGTTGGTCGTCACGGCTGTGGCGGCCCTTTTGCGCTCGTGGGCCATCGGTACGCTGCCCCCTGGCCTCTATCGCGACGAGGCATATAATGGATTGGACGCCCTGCGCGTGTTGCAAGGGCACAGGCCGCTTTTTTTCGAGGCCAACAACGGGCGTGAGCCCCTGTACATCTATATGCTGGCGGCGAGTGTGGCCGCGTGGGGGAGGTCGCCGGGGGCGCTTCGATTGGTCTCCGCTCTCGTGGGCATTGTGAGTGTGCCCGCCTTTTACTGGCTGGGGCGCGTGTTGTTCGACCGTACCGTGGCTACGGTGTCCGGATTTCTCGCCGCGGTTACCATTTGGACCTTAAATCTCAGCCGCGTCGCCTTCAGGGTAGGGACCATGCTGCCGCTGATGGCCTTGGCCCTCACTTTCTTATGGCGCGGATTGCGCCATAGACGCCGGAAAGCCATGACCCTGGCGGGCGTCTGTTATGGTCTGACTTTTTACACCTATTTGGCGGCGCGCTTTAGCGTCATCTTCCTGCTCTTTTTCGTTATCTATAGTGCCCTGTGGCACCGGGATCTCCTCTGGACACAGGGCTGGCTGCTGTTCGGCGCCCTGGCTATAGTCGTTGCCGCCCCGCTGGGGATATACTTTTTGTCCCATTGGCGCGACACCCTGTTGCGCGCTGGTCAGGTGTCCATTTTCGATCCTGACATCAGCGGGGGGGATCCATGGGGCACCCTACTGCGCCATGTGGGGCGCACGGCGCTGGGCTTTGTGTATCGTGGGGATTTTATCCCCCGGCACAACGTACCCCTGCGGGCCGTGTTCAATCCCTTTGTGGGGCTAGCATTTGTAGCGGGCGTTGGCCTGGCCGTCGCTCGTGCGCGGCGTGAGCCGGCCTGCGGACTGATTCTCATCTGGCTGATCACCATGTCGCTGCCCACCATTCTGGCCGAGGACGCGCCCCATATGCTGCGTGGCGCTGGGGTGTTGCCCGTGCTATTTCTGTTTCCCGCCCTGGCATTTGCCGAGGTTCTACGTCTCTTAAAGGGGCACTGGACGTCCCTTACCTGTATCTTATTGGGTCTGGGCTTGATCCTCGGGGGCGTCCGCGACGTGAAGGCTTACTGGAGGCACTTGCACAGCGAGGCGGTATACTATAACTTTGAAGCCGGGGCCACCGAACTAGCGGTGGAGGCCAATCGCTTCCTGGGTAAGGGGTGGCAGGGGAAAGGGCTGGCTGTCCGAGGAGCGGCCGCGATCCCAGGGCGACAGGTGGGCATGGCTGCGCGGCTGTGGCGCGATTGGCCCTCGCTGCGCTACTTGTGTCCTCAGGGAGAGGGGTTTGACCTGATCGATAATCAAGACGCGGGAGATAAAGTCTTTTCATCGCCGGACGTCAAGCTATTTCTTTGGCCCTATGAGGACAATGAAGATATTCTCGCGGCGTTGCCACGGGAATGTCTCCTCACCGTCGAGGAGGGGGCGTGGGAGCGGGGCGATCTGGAATCGGATAGCCGTCTGCTCTACGTCACGATTCGCAGTCATCCGGCGCAGGGAGTGCCGCGGAACGCCGGGGCAGCCTGGGAGCAAGGGGTACGGCTCTTGGGCTACCGTACGCAGGAGCTTGACGATGCGCGGCTGCGACTTACGCTTTACTGGCGAGCGGATGCGTCCGTGGATACGAACTATAGCGTCTTTTGCCACGTGCTGCGCGACGGCGTCCTGCTGGGTCAGCACGACGGGCCGGCGGCGGAGGGCTATTACAGCACCGACATGTGGCGCCCTGGTGATATAGTGGAGGATCGCCGCGTGATTCCTCTCTCCGCGCTCTATGCGGAGGAGACGGACGAGATCGTCGTCGGGCTTTACGATTGGCGGACGATGGAGCATCTGGCCCTCTTGAATGAGGTGGGACAGGTTACCGGTGAGACCGAATTTCGATTGCCCTAATCCCGTTATTTCGATGAAGGAGAAGGTGGATATGTACACTTGCCGTTGGGAGAGGATGCTCGTGCTGGCGGGTTTTCTCCTCCTTTGGACACATCTGATAGCTATGCCTGTCCTGGCCGATTGCCCAGGCAACGTGGCCGTCAATCCGGGCTTTGAGCATGGGTTCTCAATGAGGGGCGGCGCACCGGAGGTCAGCGTGGCCAACGGCTGGCATCCCTTTTGGAAGGAGGGCCCACGCCAGGAAGAAGGCTACAACCATCGTCCAGAGTTCAAGCCTGAGGATGCCGCGCGATTCGGTTACGAACGCGTGCGCGAGGGTAATTGGGGCCAAAAGATGTTCACCACCTACGCCACCCACCATGCGGGCATCTTGCAGCAGATTGGTGTCCCTCAGGGGAGCGTTGTTTCCTTGAGTGCCTGGGCCCAGGCGTGGAGTTCCACTGAGGATAACCCAGACAGGTCAAAGGGGGGCAAATACTATTTGTCCGTGGGCATCGATCCCACCGGGGGAACCGATTTTACCTCGGGGAATGTCGTGTGGTCGGAGCGGAACACTACGTTGGATCAGTGGGTACAGCTAAAGGTGCAGGCTCGGGCGCAGGCGGGCACAGTTACCGTATTCCTGCGTGGGGATGTGGAGTGGCCGGTCAAGCACAACGATGCCTATTTCGACGATGTGTGTGTGACCTATGTGCCGCCGACGCCACGGCCCACCCCCATACCGACGGATACGCCAATTCCCACGAATACGCCCACGCTCACCCCTTCGCCGACGATTGAGCCCACAGCCACATCCTCCCCGACGCCCGTGCTGGGCACCCTTTCTGTGTCGGTTTTTGAAGATCTGAATGGCGATGGACGGCGAGATCCGCAAGAGCCACCGCTGTCGGGCGCGGGCCTCGTGTTGCGGGATGAGGAAGACACTATAATCGAGAGCTACACCACCGATGACAGCGGGCAGCCCCATACCTTTGCCGTCGAGCCGGGGAATTATACAGTGATAGAGATGGATCCGGATGGTTATGTCTCCAGTTCGCCGAATCAGCAGGCGGTCACGGTGGTCGCAGGAAGCCAGGTCGACGTCTCCTTTGCTGATCATCTCCAGCCGACGGCCACTCCCACGGAGACGATTGAGCCCTCCGCGACTGTCGTCTCCCCCACTATGACGGAGGGGCCAGAAGAGGCAACTCCCAGGCCCACCAACGTGCCGCCGATGCCGTTCCCCGAGGCGGGCGGCGGTCTGTGGCAGTCGTTATACAGCGTTAGTGGCATCCTGGTGTCAGTGTTGGCTCTGATGCTTCCCGTGGGGCTCTATCTCCTGCGTAATCACCGCTAGAGATCGTTCCGGCGTCAACCATGTATGGCAGCGATTCAGACGCGATGGCAAAGGAGACCGCCAGCAGGATAGATCGCTATCTCCTGCTGGCGGTCTTTTTTTCGCTGCTGGCCGCCGTGCCCCTTCTCATGGGGTCTGGCATAGTCAATACCCGGGCCGGGGGTGACTCGCCTTTCCTCTTACAGCGTGTCCATGAGATCAGCACGAACCTGCGCTACGGCGTATTGCCCGCCCGCTGGATGCCTCAGGGAGCCTACGGCCTCGGTTATCCGGCTTTTAACTTCTATGCCGCCCTCCCTTACTATCTCGCTTCCCTGCTCGACCTGAGCGGATTCGGCATCCTGTGGGGAATCAAGATCACGCAGACGCTGGGCTTCCTTGTGGCGGGGCTGATGATGTACCTGTTAGCACGACGACTTGGTATGCGGGGCCCCGGCGCGTTGTTGGGAAGCGCCGTCTACACGTTCGCTCCCTTTCACCTGGTCAACGTCTATGTGCGGGGCGACGCCCTCTCCGAGTTCTATGCCTTTGCCCTTTTTCCCCTTCTCATCTGGGCCTTGCTGGGCCTGTGCCACAGGCCCTCCTTTCGCTCTGTGGCCCTTTTGGCCGTAGCCTATGCCTCCCTCGTGTTGACGCACAATATCTCGGCCCTGTTGTTCAGTCCGCTCCTGGGATTGTGGCTGCTGACCGAATCCTTTACGCGGGATGGACGAGAGCGATGGCGCGTCCTGGCGACGGGTGCGGGCGCTTTGATGCTGGGATTGGTTCTCAGCTCCTGGTTCTGGGCGCCCGCCCTGCGGGAGACCGCACTGGTGCAACTGGAGGAGCAAACAAGCGGATACTTTCATTACGCCGGTCATTTCCGGGGCGCCGACCTGGTGCAGGGCAACGTGATCCACGACTATGCCATCACCGGGCGGCGCGATCCCTTTGACATGGGCCTGATACAGACCGTCGTGGCATGTCTCGGGTTGATCGCACTCGTTTTGCGCGT
>JAYENT010000036.1:0-4462 GCA_034722245.1 Chloroflexota bacterium | reverse complement strand
ACAGTGGACGGCACGTCCCAGGGAGTGAAGCCTTTGGCCGGGCTGGGCTTGGTGGGCTTGCGCCTGCCTCCGGGAAGTCACCGGGTAGTGCTGCACTTTGAGCCCACGCCCGTGCGGCGTTATGCCACCTGGCTCTCCCTCGTGGGGCTGTGCTTTTTGCTATTCCTCGTGATCTATCCGTCTTCCCGCTATCCCGGGTACCGTCGCGGGCTGTTGATCGCAGTTTGCGTCGTCGCTGTTCTGATGGCATGGATCGCCCTGGGGCCCTCTATACTTCACCGAGAAGAACTCGCTGGCCCCCTGGTCATGGACTTTGCTCGTGCCCCCTATCTGCACCCCGAACCGGAGGGGGTCTGGTTCGGAGAGGCTCACCTGCTGGATTACGCGTTGGATGCGAGGCAACTGCATCCTGGCGATGATTTGACAATCGGCTTTGTCTGGGAGCGACCCCTTCCCGACGTCCGACTGCAGGTGGAGCTCGTGAGCGCCATAGCGCATCTGATGGAGCCCAGTCCCGTGTGGGCAAAGGTTTCCGCTCCCATCGCCGATGACACGTCGTCGCTGCGGTTGGCCCTGCCGAGGGAGATGCCTCTAGGGCTGTACGTGCTCCGCGTAAAGGCTGCCAAGGATGGCGAGGAACAGCCCATCCTCACGGCGGCGGGGAGGGAGATGGAGCAACCGGCCCTCGCCCCGGTGCAGGTGGTGGGCAGCAGGCGGGCCAGCGGCCAGGAGGAGGTGCTGGGCACCTTTGGGCCGGAGCGGGAGCCGCCCGTCATCGCTCTGCTGGAGGCTGTCCCATATCATCTCGAGGAGGATATCCTGGGCGTGCGCCTGACGTGGCGCGCCGAGCGCCAGGCGCCCTTGAATTACGCCCTTTCCCTGCGAGTGCAAGACGGGTGGGGGGAGAGGATCGCCTCCCGCGATATGACCCTCTCGCCAGGCTACCCCACCAGCCTGTGGACGCCCGGTCATCTCATCACCAATCGGGCGCTTCTCCATCTCCCTCCCGACGTGGATGAGAAGGCATTGGATAGCATGGAGGTGGTGCTCTACGACCGTCTGACCCTCAAAGGAGCAGGCACAGTGATGGTACCCATGCCTCACTGAGCGGGTCTTCATCTTTCAGCATATCGACGCGCATAGGACGGATCGCCAATTCAAGTGCTTCAGGGTGTGGCGTGCAAGCTGCTCATGCGCACTGTCGCAAAAGGACCTTGAGAAACGGGGAAACCAGCTCCGCCTCTTTAGGGCGGAGCCCAAAACGGATGTTCTTGTTTCCTAGGGGCGGAACGGCTTTCCGACCTACGGGATGGCGCCCTTTTCCGTCATTCCTCGATCTGCACCGTGTCCACGGACAGATGCGTCCCGTAACCCTCTTTCACTAATCTCTCGTCCAGCACGTGTAGAGGATGCAGCGTAAAGGCGTCGTACACGCTCACCGTCGCCTCCGCTGTGCCTGCGGGCGCGTCGTCTGGAATGATGACCTTCCTCGGATCCCGCACGCGCCAGTCGCGAATCCACTTGAGGGTGGGGATGGCGCCCATGGCCGGGGTGCCGTCGGCCTTGCGCTCCCATTTCGCCCCCTGGCCTTTCAGCCCTACAGAGACGGAGTAATCTCTCTTCAGGGGCCGCAGGCTGAGAAAGTGGGAGGCGAGTTCCACGTCCTCACCTGGCTCCGCGCTCCGGGGTAGAGGGTCCAGGCCCAGAAAGGCCATCTCTCCGCCCAGAGGGACATAGTGCACGGCGTGCTGGGGTAGAGACAGTTGTAGGTTTTCTCCCAGGGGGTGATGCCAGGGGCCCAAGCGAGGGATGGGCTGTCCTTCCCCGGTCGCCAGGGTGAGGGACACAGTGCTCAGGTCATCGGGAACGTCCAGGGCCAGCGTCGCCGCCGTCCCGGGGGAGAGTTCAGGGACCATCTGTTGAGCGATGGGCTTTTCGCCCTGGAGCAGGCACACCTGCACCCGCTTGGTGGAAGGCGCACTCTGGCGGAGGTGGAGATATATTCGCGTCTGACCCGCCACGCTCCGATCATAGTCCACGCCCGTGATGCGCAGGCCGTTGGCAAAAGGTTGGCTCATCTGATGCAGGGTGGCTGAAGTCTCCTCCACGGCATGCGCGTCTATGGCCTGCAGAACCAGATGATCTTTTCCTTCCACCGGCAGGCGTTTCAGACTCTCATTCTGTGCATAGTAGAAGCCGGTGATGAGTTGGTATTCTCCAGGCGGCGTGTGCAGCAACAGGGGAAAACGATAGGTGTCCACTTGGAGTTCGTGAGGCGCATGGTCCGTCTCATGGGCGACGTCGTCCTGCCCCACCACGCCCTGGGGGCCCAGCAGCTGCACAAAGGAGGAGTAAGGGCGGTCCAGCGCGCCCGTGGCCTGCCAGTAGATGCGCACATAGATCTCCTGCCCTGGCGCCAGTTCCTCTTTTTCTACAGTGTAGCCCAGCATGTGCACCTTTGTGCCAAAGGCGGCTTCCTTTTCCACCATGTCCTTAGGCGCTTGGGCCAGCGGCTCGCGGCGCACCAGCCACGCGTCGTGAATGGGAATCCAATGATAGTCAGTGTGCTGGAAAGCGTGAAAGCGGTTGGTGATCACCACGGGACGCTCGTCCACATTCTCCTCAATGCGTTTTAGCCATACTTCCTGGTTGGGCGTGTCTCCCTCGGGGTAGACGTAGCGCACCTCCACATCGGGGCGAACGTCCTCCACCGTTTGCAGGTACCAAAAAACAGTGGCGTGGTGCCAGTTGGAGAGCACCAGCGTGTCGGGGAGCGCGTCTTTCAGGATCGATTCGGCATAGGTACGCGCTGATCTGTCCTCGTGCAGTTGCTGGAAGCTGCCGTAATTCGCTGCCCCATAGTGGGCGGTGGCGACGACGAGGGGAGCCATGAGGAGGGCGCTGGTCCAGCGCGGCATCTTCAACTTTGCCACGCCAAGGCCACATCCCAGCAGGGCGGCCATGGCCACGTAGGAGGGCAGCAGGTATTCGACAGTCTGGGGCGCCTTGTAAGTCATGGCCGACAGGGTGTTGACGGCCCACATGCCCGCCAGGAGGCCTACAGTACCTCTGCTCTTACGCGGGACTACCCCCCCCATCCCTGCCAGGAGCGTGGCCCAGGGAAGCAGGCGACCAAACTGTAGCCGCATGATCACGGCCCACACGCGCAGCCGTGCGGCGAGGTCGGGCAAGGTATGATAGTAGAACATGTCCCCACGAAAGCCCAGGGCCAGGGCGTGGTTTACAAAGCCGCCCCAGGAGCGGATGGGCGTGGGATCGAAGGGAGCGCCCATGCCGCTGCGCAGGGGAAGGTAGAGGAGGACCAAGAAAGAGGCGAAAAAGGCGAGCAGGGGACGTATCCAGCGGTGTGGTTCGACGAAGATACGGGGCGCACGGGCGATGATATAGATGAGGAAGGGAAGCCCCAGCAGCCCCAGGGAGGTGTGATGACCTACGCCCAGGCCGAAGCAAGCCGCAAAGGCGGTCAGGTAACGGGGCTCCTCCTTTTCCCCCCAGTGCAGCAGCAGATCCGCCGACAGGACGGTGAAGGCGGCCGTCAGGCTGCGGATGTTGGCCGTCGTGCTCTGGGCCCAAAAGGTAGGGCTGAGGCCCAGCATCGCGGCTGCAATCAGGGCCGCCCCCGTGGAGCCGCTGGCCTGGCGCACCAGATGTACGAGGATGGACAGGGTCAGGGTGCCACAGAGGGCTCCAAAGAGGTTGATGCGGTAGGCCACATCGCCGAGGGGGATGAAAGTGAAGAGCTTGCCCAGCATGGTGTAAAGGGCGTAGCCCGGCGGGTGGGCGATGCCCAACACGGAGGCCACGAGTTGAAACTCACCGCTGTCGGCTGGGAGCACTGTGGGCGCCAGGGTGTGCACATAGAGACCCAGGGCGGCGAGGAGGACGCCGACTTCGATCCAGGGCGTTTTGATGCTGTGAGGAAGATAGAGGACAGCATAGATCGTCATCATGAACAGGAGAGCGCCCCTAGCCAGAACGGCAGAGGGGATGGGATAGAGCACATAGCCTAGAAGCAGGATCAGGGGCCAGAGACGGATTCGCCACCTGCACATAAGGCGTGCCATGAAAAGTCCGAGGGCCACGCATACTAGGATGAGAGGCAACAGAACGATCGTCGACCGTGAGCCGGTAAAACTCTCGGCGACGACGCGGCTGATATAGAGTCCCAGACTCGTTCCCGCCAGGGCGGGCATCCAGGAGGCGAACTTTTGCCCTGTGGTGGCCGCTGGCGTGCTCTCGTTTCTCATCATCGTTGCCGAGGATTGTCCATAGCCAGCGCGTCTCGGTAGGCTGCTGCCGTCCTTTCGGCGGTGATCTGCCAGGAGAAGCGGCGTGCGTATTCCAGTCCCTTTTGTGTGAGGGTTTGACGCAGATCGGCATCCCCCGCCACACGGATCAACGCCTCGGTCAGGGCCTCGACGTCATTGGGGGGCACAGCGAT
>JAYENT010000035.1:10001-20189 GCA_034722245.1 Chloroflexota bacterium | reverse complement strand
GGACCCATCCCCCGCACGGCTAGGACCTCCTCCAGATGATGCTCCTTCAGGTACGACTCCCAAACCGCAAAAAGCCGGGTAAGCCCTTCTTTGCTCGGAGAGAGCACCCGAACCCTGGCTCCCCCTGGAAGCTCCACTACGGGGGGTTCGCCCTCACGAACCACAGCCTTTCCGGCAAAACTCTCGTTAGAAGGATAGTCGCCGTCCAGTAGCCGTGCAAGCGTCCTTCCCTCGCTCACGCCCTTGGGAACCATCTCCTCAAGGGATGTCCTGGCCAAGCGCGAGGCCAAAGGGGCGAAGCGCGAAGCACGGTGTGATACATAATCGACAAAATCCTCTTGGCTGGGCCACTTTAGATAGGCACGCAAAGCGTCGCCGACTTCCTCTTCTTTCTTTCCATAGGGACGAATGTGACGATATTGGTTGAACCACACTTCACCTATGGGTACAAAATCCTCGTCCTCCACCTGCCGCTGGTTCTCTTCCACAAAGGCGCGCACGCCATTGATGTGATCCGCATCAATGTGACTGACGACGAGCAGGGCGATTTCCGCCCCTTCCGTGGCAAGCTGACGCACGCGCTGCCTCCAGTTCTCCCTATAGGATTTGACGAGGCCGCCGTCCATCCACAGGTGATGGCGCTCCATACCACAGCCATACGAGATGTGCAAGGCGTCTCCATAATCGGCGGGAAGCATCTCTACGGCCACGCACGACGTCATCGCCCCTCCTACCACAAAGTAGCACAGATACCGTGTATCATAGTGCCGTACCCGCCCTTACGCAAGCCCCTGAACGCGCATCGTATGCAGAGGCAATCAAATTTACAGTTTTCTTTTCCTCCCGAACACTGGGTAAACTATCGCACTATGGCAAAAACTCACCGTAAATTCCTCACTTTTTGACTTGACAAGGCGAGGGTGTTGAAAAACGTATCAATTAGGGGGAAATGCCCTAAATACGGGTGCTTGCTTGGCGATAACCACTACAGGTAGTGGTGCCGTCAATTTCGCGTCGACTTTTTCAACACCCTGATTTCGAGCCCCGATTACAATATACCAGCTACAGCTTATCCTCCGCCCCTTTGTCAAAAAAAGTCGGCGCTGGATTCTGCGCCCAGTCGTCCACGTCCATCTCCACCAACTGACCCGTGATGGAAAAAATCACACGCTCGCAGATATTGGTTACCCTGTCCGCCCCCCAGGAGCACAGATTTTAGGAAATGAGGGGGATGAGGTATCCTGTAGCGTGAGAAGAAAGTATACCCTATGCGGACATTCAACACCTTGCCAATCTCTATTCTCTCAGAACACTCACTCCAGAGCCGTTTGGCAGTGGAAACAGGCTGAAAATGGAGTTCGCAGTTGTGCTAGAGCCCTGAAACTACTTTTGTTGGCCCCCTGAATGATCCATTTGAAGCCCCAATTAGCAATGTGCGTCAGTTGTAGCAATTGAATTTCACCAAGTGTTGACTCTAGCACTTAAAACCTGTGCTCCTGACAAATCGCCCTCTCGGCTTGACACTCAAAACGAATAGCCATAGCATACAAAGGTGTAGATGAGAGAGGGAGGCCCATGTCTGAACCTCGACTCGGAGCGCACATGTCCATAGCGGGCGGACCTGCCAACGCCCTGCTACGTGGGCATTCCATAGGCTGCGACACCATCCAGATGTTTACGCGACCCAGCAACCGCTGGCGATCCAAAGCCCTGACCGGCCAGCAGATCCGTGAATTCGAGAGGGCGCGGCAGAAGACGGACATCCATCCCATCATCGCCCACAGTTCCTATCTCATCAATCTGGCATCCCCGAAAGAGCCCCTTTGGCAAAGATCTGTGGAGCAGCCACCTTTTCTTCGATGTCACGGTACGTGGCTTGTTGACTCAGGAGGACATATACGATGAAGACCTATCACTATGAGACGGTGCCCGCGGAGACCACAGAAGGGCTCCCGGGCGTATCCACACGCTGGGCCATCGGCAAGAACGTGGGAGCCCCGAACTTTGTTCTGCGCGTTATCGAGGTCGCCCCCGGAGCGACGACGCCCTATCACCACCATCCCTGGGAACACGAGGCGTTCATACTCCAAGGACAGGCTACCCTGCGTGACGCCCAGGGCAAGGAGACCCCGGCCGGCCCCGGCACGTGCGTGTACGTGGCACCGGACGAGATGCACTGCTTCATGAACGAGGGCGAGGAGTTGCTGCGGTTCATCTGCGTCATACCGTACCCGCCTGAAGAGTAGCGCTATGCTGCGCTCAGGCGTCAGTAGAGGTCGCACAGCAAAAGTGTCCCTTCTCGCTCGTTAACTATCAGGAGAAAGACGATGAAGATCACTGACATAGAAGTCATCCCCTTCCGCGTTTCCAGAAAGCCGTTCCGCAATGGGCAACTGCTGCCCGAGAGGAACGTCATTCAGACCATCACCAAGATCACAACCGACGAGGGCGCCGAGGGCTATTACCTCGGGGGCAGCGGCCATGGCGACCGGGATGGCCTGAGCCCGGCCGACGCCGCCACCATAGAGAACCGCATCAAATCGTTGCTGGTGGGAGAGGATCCCTACGACCGAGAAAAGTTCTGGCACTGGATGTGGGTGGCCAACCTCCCGGAGAATATCATCAGCGTCGTGGATATGACCCTCTGGGATCTGCAGGCGCGCACCATGGGCGTCCCCGTGCACAAGCTCCTTGGCGCTTGTCGCGAGAAGATAAAGGCGTACGCCAGTACCTTCCCCAACATGGGCAGCCCAGACGTCTATGCGCAGCACGCCGCAGCCTGTAAAGAGCAGGGATATACGGCCTACAAGATCCATCCCTACTACTTTTGGGATCCGCAGACGGAGGAACCCGTTCCCGGGCGCCCCTCGCACATCGAGGAGGATATTGAGGCCTGCGTCGCCGTCCGCGACGAGGTGGGACCGGACATGGTGCTCATGTACGACCCGTGGGGTACCTACCGCACCTATGAGGAAGCGCTGCGCGTGGGGCGCGTGCTCGAGGATCTCGGCTTCTACTGGTACGAGCACCCCATGCCCGAGTATCGCGTGCAATCCTACGTGCGCCTGGCGCGCGACCTGGACATTCCCATCCTCTCCCCCGAGATCGCTGCAGGTAGCCTTTACACCCGCGCCGACTGGATCCTGCGAGAGGCGTCGGACATGAGCCGCATCGACGTGCTGCGCGGCGGAATCACGGGCTGCAAGAAAATGGCTGCTGTCTGTGAGGCCTACGGTGTCAAGTGCGAGATCCACATGAGCGGCTTTGGCAACCTCCAGGTGCTGGCCGCCACCAGTGAGGACACCTGCGAGTACTATGAACGGGGCTTGGTGGCACCAGGCGTGGACTATGAGACGCCCCCGCCCTACCTGGAGGAGATATGCGACCCCCTGGATGAGGACGGATACGTACACGTGCCCCAGGAGCCCGGCATGGGCTACAAGCTGAAGTGGGACTATATTGAGGAGAACGCCCTCGTCTCCGAAGGCTCGGGTATGGGACCGGCGAGGGCCTGGGAAGAGGAATAGTTTCTAGGTCTCAACTATCCGCCGAGCCTTTTCAATCTGCTCAACCACAGCGGCCCGTGACGTGCCCCCAATCACGTCGCGGGCTTCTACCGAGGCCTCAAAGTCAAATACATCGTACACATCGCGCTCAAAGGCTTCAGAGATGCCCTGAAACTCGGCGTAATCCAACGCTCCGAGGGAAACACCTTTCTCCTCACTGGCCACGACGGCCTGCCCCACCAATTCGTGGGCCTGGCGAAAGGGAACGCCCTTTTTGACCAAATAGTCGGCCAGGTCCGTGGCCAACATGGCCTCATCCAGCGCCTCGTGCATGGCCCGCTCGTCGATCTGTAACGTGTCGATGACGCCGGCCACCACGGGCAGCACCAACGCCAGGGTATCGAGGGTATCGAACAGAGGCTCCTTGTCCTCCTGCAGGTCCTTGTCATAGGTGGAGGGTATGCCCTTGCTCACCACCAGCATCTGCGTCAGATTGCCCACCAGCCGCCCCGTCTTCCCGCGCACCAGCTCCATGCTGTCGGGGTTTCGCTTCTGGGGCATGATGCTCGAGCCCGTAGTGTAGCGCTCGTCCAGGCGCACAAAGCCATAGGCGGCGCTGGACCACAGGACGAGGTCCTCTGCCAGGCGGCTCAGGTGGGTACCCAGCAGCGCGCCCCAACTCAGCGTCTCCAGGACCATATCCCGGTCGCTGACGGCGTCCACGCTGTTCTCGGTGACGCCTGAAAAGCCCAGATCCCGCGCCAGTTCCTGGCGGTCGATGCCGTAAGCACTCCCCGCCAGCGCGCCGGCCCCCAGCGGGCACACGGCCACGCGCTCCGACAGTTCCATCAGGCGCTGATGGTCGCGCTCCAGCATCCAGAAAAAGGAGAGAAGCCAGTGGCTGAAGCGTATGGGCTGCGCCGGCTGCAAGTGAGTGTAGCCGGGCATGAGCACGTCCAGGTATTCATCAGCCACGGACACGATGCGCCGCTGCACGGTTCGCAGCAGGCCGCCGATCTGAGGCAGTTCGCCCATGAGATAGAGACGCACGTCCGTTGCCACCTGGTCGTTGCGGCTGCGCCCCGTGTGCAGCTTTCCGCCGACCGGTCCCACGATCTCGGTCAGGCGGCGCTCGACGGCGGTGTGAATATCCTCATCGGTGGGGGCAAAGACGAACGTACCCTCGCGAAACTCGGCAGCCACCTGCTCCAGGCCCGCGACGAGGATGTCCACCTCTTTCTGCATAAGCACCCCCACACGGCCCAGCGCCCGGGCGTAGGCCATGCTGCCCTCGATATCCACCTGGGCCAGGCGCTGGTCAAAGTCGATGGAGGCATTGAAGCGCCACATCAGATCGTCCGTGGTGCCCGTGTAGCGACCGCCCCAAAGTTTGCTCATGATAATCAGTCCTGCGTCTCGTTTTCGACGTCCAACAGCGCGCGCACCTTCATGGAGAGGCCAAAGAGGTTAATGAAACCCTCCGCATCGGCCTGATTGTACACCTCGTCCTCGCCGAACGTGGCATAGTCCTCCCGATAGAGACCATAGTCCGACTTGCGGCCCACCACGGAGCAGTGCCCCTTGTAGAGCTTGAGGCGCGCGGTGCCCGTCACGTTCTTTTGCAGGACGTTCACCAGAGCGTCCAGCCCCTCTCGCAACGGAGTGAACCAGCGTCCATTGTACACCAGTTCCGCATAGCGCTGGGCGATGAGATCCTTATAGTGCATAGCCTCACGATCCAGAACCAGCGTCTCCAGGGCCTTGTGCCCCGCGTAGAGTATGGTGCCGCCGGGGGTCTCGTACACGCCGCGCGATTTGATGCCCACCAGCCGATTCTCCACCATATCCACACGTCCCACCCCGTGCCTGCCGCCGATCTCGTTCAGCGCCGCGACCAAAGCCACGGGCTCCATCTTCTCACCGTTCAGCGCCACGGGAATTCCCCGCTCAAACCCCAGTTCCACGTACTCGGGCTCGTCTGGCGCTTCCTGGGGCGAGGTGGTGAGCACGAACATCTCCTCCCTGGGCTCGTTCCACGGATCCTCCAGGTCTCCGCCCTCGTGGCTGAGGTGCCACAGGTTGCGGTCCCGACTGTAGATGGACCCCTTGCTTTGGCGAATGGGAATGCCACGAGCTTTGGCGTAGGCCAGCGCGTCCTCACGAGAGCGAATGTCCCATTCGCGCCAGGGCGCTATGACCCGCAGGTGCGGATTGAGGGCCTTGAAGGTGAGCTCAAACCGCACCTGGTCGTTCCCCTTGCCCGTGCAGCCGTGAGAGACGGCATCGGCGCCCTCGGCCTCGGCGATCTCGACCATACGCTTGGCGATCAAGGGGCGCGCAAAGGAGGTGCCCAACAGGTACTCGCGCTCGTACACGGCGCCAGCCTTGAGCGTGGGAAAGATATAGTCCTTGACGAACTCCTCCCGGAGGTCCTCGATATAGATCTTGCTGGCGCCGCTGGCCAGGGCCTTTTCCTCCAAGCCGCTCAGCTCCTCCTCCTGGCCCAGATCCGCCGTCATGCAGATCACCTCACAGCCATAGCTCTCCTTCAGCCAAGGGACGATGCACGACGTATCCAAACCGCCAGAATAGGCCAGAACGCACTTTTCCACTTTCCTCATCGCGCTTCCTCCTGCTCAAAATCCAAGACCATGGCAATCTCATCACAATTCGGAAACTTGGGGCAGTTGAGGCAATCGCCCCAGACCTTGTGGGGCAGCGTTTCCTTGGGCACGACGTGGAAGCCAAGGTCTTCGAAAAACTGCTGCTGGTACGTCAAAGTAAAGACGCGAGGCAAGCCCAACCTCCGCACCTCCTCCAGAAGCGCCTCCACGATGCAGCGTCCCACGCCCTTGCCATGCCAACCTTCCACAACGGCCAAAGAGCGCACCTCGGCCAGGTCAGCCCACACCACATGCAGCGCGCCGCATCCGATGAGCGCATCGCTATCCTTCACTACCACAAAATCGCGCAGGAACTGATAGATCTGATACTTGGACCTGGGCAGCATCAATTCTTGAGCCGCAAAATAGTTGATGAGATCGGCCATGCCCGGCACGTCCTCGATGGCCGCCTTTTTGGCCACTATATCCAATCGCTCGTCCATACCGTCCCTCGCTTCCTGCATCTCGGTCTTGCTCTCCACTTACAACCATCCCAAATATATCGACAAGTTATCTTAAACACTCGCAAATGCGCTGTCTATGATCTCCACCGCCTCATCCACGTGTTCCTTTTCCACGATCAAGGGTGGCACCAGGCGTAGGACGTTGTCCCCGGCCTTGACAGTCAGGAGCCCCTCGTCATAGCAGGCATCCACGACAGGCCCCACGTCGATGTCCGTCTGCATCCCCAGAATCAACCCCCGACCTCGCGCTTCCCGGATGCAGTCATACTTCTCTTGGAGCACCAAGAGCTTATCCAGAAGATAGTCGCCAACCGAACGCACGTGCTCCAGAAAGGCGGGGTTGGATATTCTTTTGAACACCACCTTGGCTGCCGCACACACCACGGGATTGGCCGCAAAGGTGCTGGCGTGGTCGCCGGGCGTCATAGCATCGGCCACCTCCTGCGTCATGAGCGTGGCACCGATGGGCAGCCCGCCCCCCAAAGGCTTAGCCACGGTCATGATGTCGGGGGTCACATCAAAGGGCTCGTGAGCCCATAGCGTCCCCGTACGCCCCAGGCCACACTGTATCTCGTCAAAGATGAGCAGGGCGCCCCGTTCATCACAGAGATCGCGCAGGCCCCGCAAAAAATCGCCCTTGGCCGGATTGATTCCCCCCTCGCCCTGCAGGGGCTCCACAATGCAGGCGCACGTATTGGTATCTATAGCCTTTTCGGCGGCATCCAGGTCATTGAACGCGGCGATCTTGGCGCCAGGCATCAGCGGGCGGAAGGGATCCTGATAGTGGGCGCGCGGCGTAAGGGCCAGCGAGCCCATAGTACGCCCGTGAAAGGCCTCCGTAAAGGCCACGAACTCGGTACGCCCCGCATCCCCCGTCACCTTGGCCCACTTGCGGGAGAACTTTATCGCTGCCTCTACTGATTCGGTGCCCGAGTTGCAAAAGAAGACCTTATCCGCAAAGCAGGACTCGACCAGCATCTCTGCCAACTCGGCCTGGGGTAGGGTATGATACAGATTGGACACGTGGATCAGCCGCGACGCCTGTTCGCCGATGGCCTCGGCCACCTCCGGATCGGCGTGCCCCAGGGCATTCACGGCGATACCAGCGACAAAGTCAAGATAGGCCTTTCCCTCCGTGTCATAGACGTACATCCCCTCGCCCCTCTCCAGGACAAAAGGGGCGCGTCCATAGGTATGAAGGACGTACTGCTCATCGAGTGCCTTGATCTGCTCCGCGTTCATCTATCTCTCTCCTGTTGTCTAGTGTTCTGTTAAGTTCGCTAGACTCTAAGGTTTCGGAAACCATTAGGGTCTCAGGAATCTCCTACCCCCGCACCCATGTGCCCGTGCCCGCACCGAGTCCCTCAATATCTGTAATGCGCACCGAGCCCACACCGTCCTCCAGAGCCTGCAGCGCCGAACGGGTCTTGGGAATCATGCCCCCCGTGATATCTCCGCTCTCGATGAGCGCAAGGGCCCTGTCGGCACTCAGGGTGGACAGCACCTCTCCGTCAAGCATCACGCCTGGCACGTCGGTGAGAAAGATCATCTCCCTCACGCCCAATGCGCTGGCGATGGCCAGTGCGGCGTGATCCGCGTTCACGTTGTAGGGCCGACCGTCCTCCCCCAGGGAGATGGGCGACACGATGGGCGTGAATCCCAGCCCAAGAAGCTCCGTCAGGCTGGATGCCTCCACCTGCGTGATCTCTCCCACCCGCCCCAGATCCCCCTTGGGATGCACCATGCGCCTGGCGCGTAGCAGGCCGGCATCCACGCCGCTGATGCCGATGGCCCGCACCCCCTCTGCCACCAATCGAGCCGCCAGGCGCTTATTGACGGCCCCCGACAGGGCCATCTCTGCCGCCCAGAGGGAATCTGCATCCGTTACCCGCAGGCCATCCACAAAGCGGGACTCGAGCCCCAGGCGCTCCTGGAGCCTGGCGATATCTGCGCCGCCGCCGTGTACGATGACCAATTGCCGCTCGCGGATAAGGTGTGTAAGGGCCTCAATGAGGCGCGTCAGATTATCTCCCACCTGAACGTGTGCTCCACCGACCTTGAGCAACGCGAGATCGCTCATCCTGTCCTCCACAGCGTATCTAACTCTCCAACCCCAGCGTCTCGGGTAGGTCGAACATGACATTCATATTCTGCACCGCCTGCCCCGAGGCCCCCTTGAGTAGGTTATCTAGGGCCGTGATGATGATAAACTGACCCTCCATCCCCGCAGGAGTGATGGAGAGGGCACAGCGGTTGGTATGCACCACGTGGGCCAAGGTGGCCGTATTGTCCCCATCCAATATCTGCACAAAGGGCTCACCGTCATACGCGGTGTGCCACACCTCCCTTGCCTTCTCGACGTCAACATCCAGTTGTACGTAGATGGTAGAGAGGATACCCCGCGACACAGGCAGCAGATGCGGCGCAAAGATCGCGCGCGGCGCCCCCTGACCGTAGCGGGCCATCTCCTGATCGATCTCGGGCACATGCCGGTGGGCGCGGCCCAGTTTGTAGGCGGAAAGGTTGTCATGCACGTTCACGAAATGGGTGGTGAGGGAGGGCTTGGCCCCCGCCCCCGACACGCCAGACTTGGCGTCGATGATGACCCTGTCTCCCGCCACCACACCCCCTTGCAGGAGTGGATAGAGGGCCAACAGGGGCCCCGTGGGATAGCAACCGGGGTTCGCCACCAGGCGCGCTCCGGCCACCTCATCCCGATAGACCTCCGTCAGGCCATACACGGCCTCGTCGATGAGCTCCGGGGCAGGATGCCTCGTGTACCAAGTCTCATACACATCCAGGTCGCGCAGGCGGAAATCGGCCGAGAGATCCACACAGCGCGCCCCCGCCTCCAACACCCGCTGCGCATAGGGCGCCGAGGCCCCGTGGGGCGTGCACAAAAAGACCACGTCGGCGTCCTCCAGTGGCACCTCATCGGGCGCCACCAACGTATACGTATAGGGACAGGGATAAACGTCCGAGTACATAGCCCCGGCATAGGTTCTGGAAGAGACAAACGTGAGATCCACCTGGGGGTGCCGAGCAAATATCTTGAGCAGCTCATAACCCGTATATCCTGTCGCGCCGTATATACCCACCTTGATCATCGACTCGCCCCCTTGACAAACACACATCAAAACACAAAATCGCCAGTCCCCCATCTGGAGAACTGGCGGTTGTAATCGCTGACGATTAGCACCCAGGCAAAAACATCCAGACGGCCCGTCCGGCTAAGGCCTGCGGCTCCTCCTCAATTGTACGAGGCTAAGAATATCCATCGCCATGATACACCTTCCAACTGAAAGCAAAAAGATTCTACAGCAGAAGAAAGAGCCTGTCAAAAAGCGCCTGAGAGAGCCTAAAGGTTTCGGAAACCTTTAGGCTCTTTTCGATCTCATTCCTTCACCCGACTGTAGTACGAATGACTCGTATACAGCACGGCCGCCGGATCATGACCCCCGACGCGGTTTTTGGTCGCAGGAATCCGGACGCAAATAGGCGAAAAAGCCCAAGGGCAGTTGGGGGAATTGGCTGAAGACAAAACGCCTTCCATGT
>JAYENT010000035.1:0-9901 GCA_034722245.1 Chloroflexota bacterium | reverse complement strand
GTATACAGCACGGCCGCCGGATCATGACCCCCGACGCGGTTTTTGGTCGCAGGAATCCGGACGCAAATAGGCGAAAAAGCCCAAGGGCAGTTGGGGGAATTGGCTGAAGACAAAACGCCTTCCATGTCTTATAATTATACTCGCGTTAGAAAGGGAGTGCGGATCTCGACGACCGGTCTTCATTTTCTTTTTCGACGCTCGGCTGAAGCTCTTGCGACGAGTGCGACAGCCGTTCTTCTCCTCCTTATAGTGGGCTCGTTTGGCCGCAAGGTCAGGCGAGCCCACCGAATTTTTGTCCCCCATCGCGCCGGTATTCGAAGTCTCACCTCCACTCCGTCCCGCCTGTTGTTCCAGCACCGCCTGTTTGCGGCGGTGCGGCAGGCCAGTCGCCTGGGCCTAAAGACCACAGGGGCTTTGTACGATTAGCCCAGGGGTTCAACCCTGGGCGTCAGGCTTCTATCCAGAGAGGTTTAGTTCTTTATGTTCGGATCTGTAACTAGAATTGCCATCCACAGATTCTTATCAAGCCCAGCATATCAGTGCAGTCAACCCCCAAGTCGTTGCAGATGTTGGGGATCTTTGGGGCTCTGGCATTAAGACCCACAGGCTTCTCCCCCGTTACGACTATAGCGTGTTCTTCGATAGCCAAAGCAATAATATAGGGATCAGCCCAAATCCCATCTCTGCTATGGTCGGGAAGGAATGATCGATAGGCATTTACGATATGCCTGACCTTTGCTTGAACGGATGAGCCAGGTTTTACGAACATAGACGCTTGGGACTTGGCCCAATCGTAGATCTCGTCGCCACCACGCTCCAACTCGAGCAATACCTCTTCAGGGGATATCAGAGAGCCCGCAGCAATCAGAATCTCGAGGTTCTCCCAGATTGTACCAAAAACGTCAGGAGGATAATCGCGGTTCCAGGCATGAATCAGTGCACTTGTGTCGATACAGAAGAGTTCATCATCCTGCTCAAGCATTAGCAAGTTCACCTTGGATCGCCGGGATGTAGTTGACTTTGATATCGCCCAGATATCTGGAGACATCAATGGCAGTTATGGCTTGTTGTTGATAAGCATCAAGAACCAAGGACGTGAATGCGGGCCCATTGTTGCGGAGAATCATCCTGTGATAAGGAAGGAAACCCCCACCTTGTGTGCGAAGCTGTTTGTATTCTTCCTTGAACTCCTCTCGCTTGTTGCGATAGAAAGCTCGAGTAGTCTTGCCGAGAGTGAGTAAACGTCTGAGAATAACTTCCTTACTTACTTGGAAACGAGTTGACAGATCGCCAAGCTGGAGATCACTCCAGCGAGGTCCGTCCCGATTATTGGCAACAGTGGGAATCCCAAGGATGGCTTCCGCGGGGACAAGAGCAGCTGCCGCAGCTGCATTAGAGAATACTTCCACATCAACGCCGTCACCACTTTCATGCAGATCGCAAATCCCACCAGTGCCTAGTGCCAGATGACAGAGTTCGTGCAATAAGGTGAATGCTCTGGCTCGAGGAGAGTCGGCCCCATTAAGGGAAATCGTGGGCATGGGAACGTCCGCAATGGAGAAACCTCGCACAAGAGAAACATCAATGTAGCTGAACTGAAATACCAATATCCCAGCGGCCTCGACGGCACTCATCCAGGCATTCAAGGCATCATACGGACTAGAGCAGGATGTTTGTTCCTCAAGAGAGAAGCCTAGGAATTCTCTCATCCGAGCGCCGACTACTTCCGAAGACTCCTCAAAGCTTGCCTGCAATGAGAAATCGGGAACTGGTTCACCCAACGCCCTGTACATCTCCAAAGCGATCTCTCGCCTAAAACGAGCCTTCCGGATTTCGTATACCAACTGGGGAGGCATATAGCCGACGGGATGTGGCAGTCGCCGCAAATCGGGAATCTCAGGAGGCTCCACCGGAGGAACCTTTAGGTAGAAGAACGCGCTAGGGCGCCGATAGGCTTTAGCAAGCAGACGGGCCTGACGAAGCGTTGGCTGGGCCTTGCCCGTTTCCCAGGCAAGAAGCCTCTCTGTCGGAACTCGGGCTTTCTTTGCAGCCTCACTAGGCATTAGGCCGATGCTTTCGCGCGCCCAAACGAGAATCTCAGGATTCACTTCGGCTCGGATTATTGGGGACATCCAGCCCCTTCACATGTCATTATCCAGATGCCATTATAACGAGTGCTAGCAAGAACGCAAAGCTCTCAAGTCGTCGCCTAAAACTTTGCCCTCGATCGAATTACCCCATCCAGCTTATGTGCCTTTCTTCTTCCGCGTCAGCCACATAGGTGTCCACGCCCGCACCACCTAGCTGTGTCCTGCAAACGGGGTTTGCCTAATCAGCATGTGTCGTACGAAAGCCCGCTTCAGCGGGCGTAACTAGGTAGCGCTGCGGCTTTAGCCCTGCGCGGAGCAGCATCCTTTCCACCAGCACCGCCCCTTTACGGCGGTGCGGCATAATCACGCAAGTCGGAAAGCCGTCCCGACCAAAAGCCTCACTCCCACCCCAGCCTGCCTGCGGCAGACATCCCCTCCCCCTCTGCCATAGGATGGAAAGGGGGAGGGGAAGCCGGTTGGCCGTAGAGACGTTCCGGCGGAACGTCTCTACCAAATAGCCCCAGGCAAGTGGCTCTGCGGCGATATGCCCATATCGGCCAGAAATTTCACGTCGGGGCGCGCTCCACGACGTGAACGGACTCATCCGCCAGCCAGCGGCGAGAGAAGTCCCATTCTGCAAGAAATGTGCTTCGCACATTCCCCACCCCCTACACCAGATCGATGAGGATATCCCGCAGGACGTACCGTGCCAGGGCCAGTAGACTTATGGCGCTGAGGACAAAGAGGACGGTCGCCTCAGTCCAGGGATCGGCGACGAAACCCAGGGCCAGGCCCGCCGCCGGGGGATGGCCAGTATCGGTGGCGAGCATAATCAGGATGGCCAGCCCTATGGCCAGGGCCCCAAAGATGATAAGGCGCGTCCGGGGGGCAGTCCCGTGGAGGCGGCCAGGGCGCAGTCAGCGGCCAGGGAACAGAGAGTGCCACAAAGAGTGCCCACCATATAGCCCCCCACCAGAGAACGGGAACGGGCCGGGCGCGAATGGGGCATGGCAAAGACGATAAAAGTGGAGGCTCCGAGCGAGGATACCAATGTCGTACGCAGCAGAACGTCGAGGAGAAAAAAGATACCCAGGCTCGTCATCGTGGCCAAGGCCCCCTGCAAAATGCAGCGCCTCGGTTTCTCCCTGAATCCCCCTTTGCCGATAACGCGCATAAACCTCCAGTACCTCCCTTATCATCCTCGAACATTTTCTGTCAAGCATATCATATGGACAGAACAATTTTACAACCAGCACCGTCTGTTCACGCGGTGCGCCTTTAGCCCTGCGCGAGCGGATCACGCGCAGGTCGGAGTGACACTCCGACGCTACATAAGCGCCTCCACCACCTCGCCCATGCGCGAGGCCAGGGTCACGGGGACGCCCAGCGCCTCCTCTATGTCCTCGCGCGTGAGGTCATCCAGGGTGCGGCGTCCCTCGCTGCCAAACATGGCGCGCGGCAAAAAGACGCGCTCCCCCAGCTCCACCTCTTCCAGAGCCGCGAGGATGTCCTGCGCCATGAGCAGGCCAGAGACGGTGACGCTGCGCCCAAAAAAGTCGTTGGGCACGGAAACCACGCGCACGTGTCCGCCCCAGCGCGACGCCAATTCCCTCGCCAGCCGACGCAGGAGGGGAGCGATCAACGTGCCGCACACGAGGGTGACGGATGACCCATTTCCCCCGCCCGGCACGTCGCAGCGCACTGCCTGCCAATCGTCCAGCAGGGCCCGCACCAAGCCCGCGCCGTTTTCCAACTGGGCATCGTCATCGTAAAGAGCGGTGGGCGGCAGAGGGCGCTCGGCCAGCAGATACAGCTCATCCGAGGGATAGAGCCACGTGCATCCCAGGCGCTTCCGCGCCAGGGCGATGTACTCCCCGGCCATATCCAGCACGGCGGCGGCCTCTCGGGGATACAGCGTCCGCAGGGGCGCGGTCTGGAAGCGGGTCAGCCCCACGGGCACCAGGGCCAGAGTCTGCACCGTAGGATGGAGGGATAGGAGTTCCTCGATGGAGGCACGCAGCGCCTGTCCATCGTTCATGCCCGGGACGATGACGATCTGACCGTGCACGCGGATGCCCATCTCCCCCAGACGCTGGAGTTGGGGCACGACATCCGGCGCCTGAGGGTTCCCCAAAAGCTCGCGGCGCAGGGAAGGGGCGGTGGCGTGTATGGAGACGTACAGGGGCGTCAGATGCTGGGCCCCGATGCGCTCCCAGTCCGCCTCGGTGAGATTGGTGAGGGTGATGAAATTGCCAAAGAGGAAGGAATAGCGATAGTCATCATCTCGCACGTACAGGGAGGGGCGCAGGCCAGGGGGCATCTGTTGCAAGAAGCAAAAGGGACAGCGGTTGTTACAACGGCGGATACCATCGAAAACGGGATCGGCGAATTCAAGCCCCAAATCCTCGCCATAGCCGCGCATCACCTCCAGGCGGAAGCGCTCACCCTCACGCACCACCTCCAACAGCAGATGCTCGTCCGCGGCATGGTAGCGGTAGTCGATCACGTCGCGCAGGGGATGCCCGTTGATGGAAAGCAGCCGGTCGCCAGGCTCAATGCCATGCGCCTCCCCGAGGCTATCCGGCCGCACCAGAGAGATGACGCCACCCGACGTCTCAGTATCGCGTCGCATACATTCGTTCCGTTCTGTAAAAATCCCTAAAGGTTTCCGAAACCTTTAGGGATTATCGTGGGACGAAGGGACACTCCGTCCCTACGGCTTCTCCACAGCCTCACAGACAATCCGTCGTCTGGCGAACGACCGCCTCCACCCGCGCCACAACCTCCTCTATGCACTTGTCGGTGCTATCCACCACCACGGCGTCCTCTGCGACCCGGAGGGGAGCCTGTTCCCGCGTGCTGTCGATGCGGTCGCGACGCCTGAGATCCTCCAGCACCTCCTCATAGTCGGAGGCTTCGCCCCGCTCCAAGACCTCCAGATGGCGGCGTCGGGCGCGCTCCTCCACGGTGGCGTCCAAGTATATTTTTACCTGGGCCTGGGGCAGCACCACGGTGCCAATGTCCCGCCCCACCATCACTACACCGCCAGAGGCCCCGATGCGGCGCTGTTGCTGGGTCAGGGCCATGCGCACACCCGGGTAGGCTGACACCGGGGACACGTAGCGGTTCACCTCCGGCGTGCGAATGGCCCAGGTGATATCGCGGCCATCGGCCAGCACCGTGTACTGGCGTCCATCATCCTCTGTGGGCGGCACCACCTCGATGCGCAGCGTCCACGCCAGGCGCGTCACGGCCATCTCGTCCTCTATGGGAATGCCCCGATCCAGCGCCGCCCAGGTCACGGCGCGGTACATCACGCCCGTGTCGAAATAGAGGTAGCCCAACCTCTGGGCCAAAAGGCTGCCTATCGTGCTCTTACCCGCCGCCGCGGGGCCGTCGATAGCGATGGTGATCTTGCCCAAGGCGCACTCCCCTCCTATGCTTCTTCTTCCAAGCCCACAAACCGACGCAGATCGCGGATCTCTTTGTCATCGAGCCAGCGCCCCTCCCCCGACTGCAGGTCGCCCAGGTGCAGGGTAGCCATGCGCACGCGCACCAAGCGCTCAACCGGATGCTCCACCTCATCCAGCATGCGCCGGATCTGCCGGTTGCGACCCTCGTGTAGGATCACACGAATCCAGTTACACCCATGAGGAACGTTCTGTCCCTGCCAACGCCATCTTGCATCGGGCTGCGAGACCCGCGCGCGGGCCGGCCGCTCCTTCTTCAGCCGAATGCCTCCCTCCAGCCGCGCCAGATCACCGGCGGTGAGCCGTCCTCGTATCAGGACGAGATACTCCTTTTCGTGCTCATAGCGCGGGTGGGTCAGCCGATGGGTCAGTTGGCCGTCGTTGGTCAGCAGCAACAGCCCCTCGCTGTCCATATCCAGCCGTCCCACGGGATAGACGCGCTCCTCCGTCGGGACCAGGTCCACCACCACGGGGCGTCCGTGGGGATCGTTGACCGTGGAAATATATCCCACCGGCTTGTACAGGGCGTAGTACAGGCGCTCCTGGTCCACCGCCACGGGGCTGCCATCGAAGCTGACGCGATCCACCCTCGGATGCACCCGAGTCCCCAGCTCAACGACCACCTCCCCATTGACCTTCACCCGCCCCTGGAGTATGTATTCCTCGCACGTGCGGCGCGAGCCCACCCCGGCGTGGGCAAGCACCTTTTGCAAGCGCTCACCGCGCCGCTCTGCGCGTTCAGCGAACATAAAGCGGAATCTCGGAGAAGGGCCGGCCCATGAGGCGAACGTCAAGAACCCCCACAGGCTCCTGTGGATCGGGGGTGGTACTGGGATTGTCGAGACGGCGATAGAGGGAGGCCTCATCCACCTGCCAGGGGCTGACCAAAAAAACCTGGGGCTCCTGCAGGCCAAAGGCATGCCAGTGGCCCTCGCCGTCGAGGTAACGATTCTGCGGCGTATCGCGCAGTGTCACATCAAGCTCAGCGAAATTGGCATAGAAATAGTCCAGCATGAGGCGCGAATCCCGAAAGCGGTCCTCCGAGCCCAGCACCACCAAGAGGGCCCGCCCCTGCGGCCGATCCACCATGCTTATCAAACACTCTCCGGCTAGATCCGTGGTGCCCGTCTTGACCCCTATAGCCCCAGGGTAGGTGTTCAGAAGCTCGTTGGTGGATTCCAGGTTTCTATAGGCGGCGATAGCCTCGGCGCGCCCCACAATGTCGGCAAAGACGGGGTTCCTCATGGCCTGCCAGGCGATGAGGGCTAAATCGCGGGCCGTGGAATAGCTGTCCTCATGATCCAAGCCATGGGGATTGGCGAAATGCGTATCCGTAAGCCCCCAACTGGTGACCAGATCGTTCATCCAGCCCACGTACGTCTCTACGTCGCCACCGAGGCTCCTGGCGATCGCCATGGCCGCCGCATTATCCGAGGAAATCAACAGCATGAAGAGTAGCTGTCGTAAACTCAGCTCCTCGCCGTTCTGCAAGTGAACCGTACTGAACACGCGCACATCGCTGCTCTGGATCTCAATCTCCTGCTCCTGCCGCCCCCTCTCCAAAGCCACCAGGGCGGTGACGATCTTGACCAGGCTGGCGGGAGATCGTCGCACATCCTCGTTGCGGGCCTGCAGGATCTGCCCCGTGGAGGGGTTCACCAAGATGTATGACGCGGCCGAAATCTCGGGGGGAGCTATCTGCTCCATGATCATCATCTGATGGGGCGTCAGACCGCACCGGGGCGTATCGGCATCGGTCAGGATTGCGGGGCCGAACCCCAGGCAAAAAGTGCCCAAGACAGCAAAAAAAAGGCAGGAAATACGTCTCGCGCGCATATCTCCTCACATGCCAGTGCGATCACGTTCTGCCATTCTATGCCAAGAGAAAGGGAGCGTCAAACGGCGCGCGCCACTTGACAAGCCCTCCACGGTGGCGTTAAATCTTCCCAAGACTCGCACAACAGCAAGGAGCAAACACCATGTCCAAGGCGACGTTTTTCACGGAGGAGGAGTTATTCACCACCGATAGGCCCCTCATCTACAAGGACGAGCAATTGCGCGAGATCGCCTTCCCTCTGGGCGGTTTGGGCACGGGCTGCGTGTCCTTATCCGGTCGAGGCGGCCTCAGGGATTGGGAGATCTTTAATCGCCCTAACAAGGCCTCCATCCTTCCCTACACCTTTTTCACGCTGTGGGCCAAAATGGAGGGCCAAGCGCCTGTGACGCGGGTGGTGCAGGCGCCGCCCACGCCGCCCTTTTCCGGGCAGGGCAACGGCGACTACCGCGGATTCGGCTTCGGGGTGACGCGCGAGGACGGCTCCGGCCTGCCCCACATGCGCACTGCCACCTTTCGTGGGGAGTTCCCCTTTGCGGAGGTCGCGTTTGACGCTCCGGACCTACCCGTCGGAATTAGCCTGGAGGCATACAGTCCCTTTATCCCTCTGAACCCCGACGACTCGGGCGTGCCCATCGCCGTGCTGCGCTATCATGTGCATAACGACAGCCAAAAGCCTGTGAAGGTGAGCCTGGTCGGCAACCTCTTCAATCCCATCGGCTACGGAGGGCACGGACTCTTTGTGGGAGAGCATCTGGGACAGAACCTCAACACCTACGTGGACGAGGGGGACGTGCGCGGCCTATACCTGACATCTGACAAGTACGCACGCGACGATCCAGCCTATGGCTCCATGGCCTTGACCACGACCTGGGAGGACGTATTCCACCAGGATTGCTGGCTGCGCTCCGGCTGGTTCGACGCCATGCACGACTTTTGGAACCACTTTTCGATCACAGGCACCCTCCCCGAACGCGACTACGGCCTATCGGAAGAGGGCGAGAGCGACGTGGGCTCCCTGGGGCTGCGGGTTACCCTGGAACCAGGAGAGGCGGCCATCCTCCCCTTCTACATCACCTGGTACTTTCCCAACTTTGTCAAGTACTGGCCTGGGCGAGGGGGCACGGCCCCCCACGATACCCCTCCACCAACCTGGAAGAACTACTATGCCTCCCAGTGGGACGACGCCCTCGACGTCGCTCGCTACTATGCCACAGAGAAGGAACGCCTCTATCGGGACACGCGGCATTTCCACGACGCGCTCTTTGATTCCACCCTTCCCTCTCACGTCCTCGACGCCCTCTCCAGCCAGACGTCCATCCTGCACAGCCCCACGGTGCTCCGCCTGGAGGATGGCACCTTCTATGGATGGGAGGGCTGCCACAGCCACAGTGGCAGCTGCGAGGGATCGTGCACCCACGTGTGGAACTATGCCCAGACCCTGGCCTTCCTTTTCCCCTCGCTAGAGCGCTCCATGCGCGAGGCGGACTATGAATACAACATGCGAGAGAACGGCGAGATGTGCTTCCGTCTGCAGCTTCCCCCAGGCAGCCCCCTGTGGGATTTCCACCCCGCCGCCGACGGGCAGATGGGAGGCATCCTCAAACTTTACCGCGATTGGCGCCTCTGTGGGGACGACGACTGGCTGCGCGAGCTGTGGCCCAAAGCAAAAAAGGCCTTGGAATATGCCTGGGAGCAGTGGGACGCCGACAAGGACGGCGTCATGGAGGGCATCCAGCACAATACTTACGACATCGAGTTCCACGGTCCCAACACTATGATGGGCAGCTTTTACCTGGGCGCGCTCCGTGCCGGCGAGACCATAGCCCGATACCTGGGCGATGAGGAGACCGCCGACACCTATCACCAGATATACGAAAACGGTCGCCGATGGATGGATCGGGAGCTCTACAACGGCGAGTACTATGTGCAGAAGGTGAACGACGAAGGCGTGAAATATCAGTACGGGCGGGGATGCCTTTCCGACCAACTCATCGGACAATGGTTCGCCCACCTCGTGGGGCTAGGGCACCTTTTCGATACCGAACAGGTGCGCAGCGCCATCAAGGCCGTCTTTGAGCATAACTGGCAGACGGACTTTTGGAAGCACGCCAACCCCCAGCGCATCTATGCCCTAAATGATGAACAGGGACTGCTGCTGTGCACCTGGCCCAATGGCGGACGTCCCGAGTTCCCCTTTGTTTACTCGGACGAGGTGTGGTGCGGCATCGAGTACCAGGTGGCCTCGCACCTCATCTATGAGGGATTCGTCAAGGAGGGACTGGCCATCGTCAAGGGCCTGCGCGCCCGCCACGACGGGCTGCGCCGCAATCCCTGGAACGAGTTCGAGTGCGGCAGCCACTATGCGCGCTCCTTGGCCTCCTGGTCGCTGCTCACTGCCCTCTCGGGATACCATTTCGACGTGCCCCATGGGACGTTGGGCTTTGCACCGCGTTGGCGGGCCGACGATTGGCGCAGTTTCTGGTCCACGGGCACGGGCTGGGGCA
>JAYENT010000034.1:4918-20805 GCA_034722245.1 Chloroflexota bacterium | reverse complement strand
CTGAGTCCTGCCGCGTCGAGAATCGCTGTGCCGATCCCCAACGTGCCCTGCACGATGAGAGGCGTCAGGCAGTTGGGGAGGACGTGCCGAAAGAGTATGCGCCTGTGACGAGTGCCCAGAGCGCGGGCGGCCAGAATATAATCCTCGGCTTTCACCGAGAGCACCGAGGCGCGAACGACACGCGCATAGACGGGAATGGACACGATACCGATAGCGTACAGCATGTTCAACAGGCCGGGCCCCAGGATGGTCACGATGGCGATGGCCAGGAGCAGCGAGGGGAAGGCCATGAGGATGTCCATGAGCCGCATCAAGAGCGTATCGAACCATCCCCCCAGATATCCCGACAGGGCCCCGAAAAGAGCTCCCACCAAAATGGCAAGGCCCACGGACAACACGCCCACCTGCAATGACTTGCGCGTCCCAAAGATTATGCGGCTGAGGATGTCACGCCCCAAATCGTCCGTTCCCAAGAGGTGTTTTCCCGACGGACGCTGACGCCGGTCCCGTAACGTCTGATCGATAGGATCGTAAGGAGCCAATAGAGGAGCGAAAAGGGCGGTCAAGAGGAAAAGGGCCATGATGACCAGCCCCATGATGGCCAGTTTATCGCGCAACAAGCGCTGAATGGCGTCCAATAGCAGGCTGCTGCGATAGAATCTACCTTCTACCTTTTTGGCTCTTATTCTTTGATTCAACATACGTACACCACAACTATCAGCTAGTTATAATGAATGCGTGGATCCAGATACGCATAGGATATATCCACGATAAGGTTAATGAGCACGAACGTGGAAGCGATGACGATGACGCTGCCCTGTACAGCAGGATAGTCCCTGGCCAGAATGCGATTCACCACCAGGCGCCCCAAGCCAGGCCAGGAAAAGATCGTCTCTGTCAGAATGGCCCCACCAAGCAATAGACCCAGTTGCAGCCCCACGACGGTGACGATGGGCAAGAGGGCATTGCGCAAGGCATGGGAAAAGAGAACGGCCCATTCGAACAATCCCTTGGATCGAGCCGTTCGGATATAGTCCTCGCCAAGGGTCTCCAGCAGGCTGGAACGCGTCATGCGCGCGATGATGGCCATGGGAATCGATCCCAAAGCCACCGAGGGCAGTATCAGATGCTTTATCACGTCCCAAAGCGCTGCCCAGTTCCCGGTGAGCAGGGCATCAAGGACATAGAACCCAGACAAAAAGTCCAACAACCCTCGGAGAGTTTCACGCCCCCGCAGTGCGCCTTCCAACCTCCAGGCTTCTATCAGAGGCAATAGTTCGACGCCCACGGTCAATCGGCCGGATGGCGGCAGCCACCTCAGCTTAAATCCAAAGAGATAAGCCAACATGAGACCTAACCAGAATATGGGCATGGAGACACCAACTAAGGAAATAAACATGATGAACACGTCGACAAAGGAGTTGTGATTGTAGGCGGCAATGATGCCCGCCGTCACGCCAAAGAAAGTGGCGAAAGCCATGGCCCCCAGGGTAAGCTCGAACGTGGCCGGGAAGCGCCGCCCAATCTCCTCGATGACGGGACGATTGGTCAAGATCGAGCGCCCCAAATCCATCTGCACAAGATCGCGCATATAACGTAAATACTGCACATAGATAGGTTCGTTAAGGCCCATTCGCTCTCGGAACGCTTCGACCTGGTCCGGGGAGGCGTGTTCCCCCATCATGACCATGGCCGGATCCCCAGGGATCAACCGCAGCATGCCAAAGGTGATGATGGAGATGCCAAGAAGGACAGGTACTAACAAAAGTAAACGACGCAATATGTAGCGGGTCAAATCAACGCTCCAGACAAATAGCAATTGAAGATGAGACATGGACGTTTGTAGCGTCCATGTCTCATCAGCACTAGAGAAGGCAAGTCAAAGAACGACACGATATGTTACTTGACTTTTTCTCTCCGTCCAACTATTCCTCGGCTACTGCTCCCTTAAAGGAGAAGCCGAACCACTCCCAGTAGCTAAAGGCACCAGTGTGCCCGGCCCTGTGTGGATGATCCTCATCCCAGATGCGGTCAAAGTTGAACAGGACGGCGTCCGCGTTAAAGGGCGTTCCGTCGTGGAAAGTGACCCCCTCGCGAAGGTGGAATGTCCACTCTAGGCCATCCTCCGAGATCTCCCAGTCCGTGGCCAGACAAGGCGCAACTGTGGTCGTTCCCGGCTCGAACATGAGCAGGCTGTTGTAGACCTGCGCGCCGATGTAGAAGGACTCACCGTCCGTCTCGTCGACGACATCGAGCCCCACCGAGTCACCACTGCGTGCGATGATGAACGTGTCCTGGGGATAGTTCGGGTAGTTCCAGTAATCCGACAGAGGCGTTGGCTTGAAGCCTTCCAAGCCCTGCCGGCTGGCAAAGACGGCCCCATTGTGCACAAGGGGCACGCCTGGTGCTGCACCGTGGAGCACAGCATTGGCCTCTCTGTACAGCTGCGCCCGCATTGTGGGATCAACCTCTTTGCGCGCCCTTTTCAGTATCTCGTAAGCCTGCTGGCTGGGTGGACGATCCTTCGCCCACTCATTCGAGGCCCCGCCAAAGAAGGTGTAGAGATAGTTATCGGGGTCGGGGAAATCGGGGTGCCAGCCCAACATGGCCATGGCGTGCTCGCCGATGTTGATGACCTTATCCAGATAGGTTCCCCAGTCGTAGGTGACGATCTCGGCATCGATGCCCACCGCCTTGAGGTCAGCCTGAACAGCCTCCCCCACTTTGGGCGGATCGGGGAAGTAGCCACGAGACACGGGCATCACCCATAGGTTGGTCTTGAAGCCATCGGGATAGCCGGCCTCGGCCAGCAATTCCCTGGCCCGATCGGGGTTGTAGTTATAGTCGGGGAAGCTGTCGTTGTAGCCCCACAGGGCGGGCGGCATATAGTTCTTGGCCACCATGCCCGTCCCAGGATAGAGCGCGTCTATGATGGCCTGTTTGTTGATGGCATGATTGACGGCCTGACGCACCTTTACATCGCTAAAGGGCTTTTCGCCGTCCTCGTTGACCCAATCCTGATTCATGGACACATACCCGATGGTCAGAGGCGGTACCCTATAGGTGGCGATGTTGGGATCGGCCTCGGCCGTGGGGATATCGTCGATATTGAGGTTGTAGGCGAAATCGACGGTACCAGCCTGCAGTTCCAGCAGACGCGCCGTTGGCTCCACCACCACGCGATAGACCAGTTCCTGGATCTTGGGCTTCTCCCCCCAATAGTCCGGGTTGGCCTCCAGGACGATCTTGTCGTCGGGGATCCATTCCTTGAAGACATAGGGGCCGGTGCCCACAGGATGGTACATATAGTCCTCGCCCCACTTTTTGATGGCCGTCGGGCTGCTTATGGAAAGCATGGGCGTGGCTAACTGCGCCAGGAAGGGGGCCGGATAGTCATAGAAGGTGAACTTGACCGTATACTCGTCGATCTTGGCGATTGACTTCAGGGGACCCGCTGGCTCCTTGCCAGGCGGCACCGTGTCGGCGATGACCTCTTGCGCGACGGCCTTGGCTGGCGCTTCGGCGCCCCCCTCGGGGATGGCCAATTTCCATCCTACCTCGATCAGGTCGGGATTCTCGATGAAAGCGTAACTCGAATCCTCGGCATTCATCTCGTTCGTGAGCTGCACGATCTCGAGGTAGCGGTCGCCATCTCCCAACAGCTTGGCCGCGATTTCGTACAATGTGTCCCCTGCTACGACCGTATAGGTGCCCTGCTCCTGAGCGGCCACGGGGGCCACGACGAGCAAGGAGGTCGCCAGCAGAACGCAAGCCATTGCAATGCGATAAATCTTCACGATCTCTCTCCTTTCCTCAGAAAACTCGATCCTCAGCTACTGTGCACCTCTGATTCTGTTACCCTCCTTTCATTCTCACCCTGTCCCTGGAACGGACGAATGCCTGCCTTGAGAAAGAGCCCCCAAACTGCCATCCTGCCCCTATCACAGAACTCACACCCAAGCTCGTCCAAGTACAAGCAAGATATCAATGCCAGTTTAGCAAATAGAGCCACCCGTGTCAAGGCCGTTTGCGCAACGGCGACGGCAGGATATAATACGTAGAGGGAAACTCTTGATAGATAAAATAGAGGGAATAATCTCATGCACCGATTCGTTCATCGTTCGCTGATCCTTCTCGCTCTACTGTGTGCCTTCTCCGGCTTGGTGGCCTGCAGCCGCACGCCGCAGCAAGCAGAGTCCTCAGTATCCACGCAAGTGCCCACGGAGGAGGAACCGACTGCCGCCTTTCGCGTAGAATTGCCCACCACCAAAACCCCAACGCAGAAAATGGACGCCGCGGGCACGCCCCTCCCCACGGATACGCCGGCACCCACCAATACACCGCGTCCCACCAAGACTCCGTGGCCCACGCAGGCTCCCACCTCGGCTCCAGTGGATGATCCGAGCATGGTCTATGTGCCCGGCGGCGAGTTCATCTTTGGCAGCGACGAGGGTAAGGAGGATGAATCGCCGCAACAAACGATTGTAATAGACGGCTTCAACATCGACAAACATCCGATTACCTGTGCGGAATACAAGGAATTCGTGGAGGCTACCGGGCACCCCACGCCGCGCGATTGGGAGAATGGCGAGATTCCCGAGGGACGGGAGGATCACCCTGTGATCTGGGTTTCCTGGGAGGATGCCACGGCCTATTGCGAATGGGCCGACAAGCGCCTGCCCACGGAGATGGAATGGGAGAAGGCGGCCCGAGGGACAGAGGGCAACATCTATCCTTGGGGAAACACCTTTGACGCCAGCCTCTGCAATGCGCGAGAGAGCGATATCAAGGGTACCACGGCAGTGGATCGCTTCCCCGAAGGCGCCAGCCCCTACGGCGTGCTGGACATGGCGGGCAACGTGTGGGAATGGACGGCCGACTGGTATGACGCATATCGAGGCAGCGTCTATGAGATTGAGCGCTATGGCACGACCTACAAGGTCCTGCGCGGGGGCTCCTGGTACGACGGCGCCAACGCCGTGCGCACGACGACCCGCAACAGCGCGAAACCGGGGTTCACATTCAGCACCATAGGCTTCCGCTGCGCCAAATAGCCACGCCGCTAGATGGGCGTATTTATTTGACCCTCCCTTTGAGCTGAGCTATCATCGAAATAGGTTCAAAACACAAGCGGATAAACCGCATTAAATATAAGGAGAGTGAGGATGCTGGCCGTAAAGGAGTGGACAGAGAAATATGCCGATCAGACCATGAGCGCGAGAGACGCCCTGCTTCAGATTCGCAGTGGCAGTAGGGTCTTTTTAAGCCCTGGCTGCGGCGAGCCACAGCACCTGCTCAACGAGCTTGTGGGCCTGGGGGGTACGGCGGGGCGCCTGAACGACGTGGAGATCGTGCACATGCTCACCATTGGCTCCGCTCCCCACACGCGCAAGCGCTATGATCGTCGCTTTCGCCACAATTCGCTTTTCGTCGGCCCAGGCGTTCGTTCGGCTGTCGCCGAGGACCTAGCGGACTATACGCCCATTTTTCTCTCAGAGATACCTGGACTCTTCAAGAGCGGCCGCATGTCGCTGGACGCGGCGCTCACCCAGGTCACGCCGCCGGATGATTTCGGTTTCTGCTCCCTGGGCGTTTCTGTGGAGGCTGTGAAGGCCGCCGCGGAAGCCGCGGACTTTCATCGCCCAGGTGAACCCTCAGATGCCCCGCACCCTGGGGGACAGTTTCATACATGTCGATGACATAGACATCCTTGTGGACTATGAGGAGCCGATCCTAGAAGTGGAATCCTCTGAGCCGGACGACGTGGCCCTGGCCATCGCTCGGCACGCCACATGCCTCATCGAAAACGGCTCCACCATCCAGGTAGGTATCGGAACGATTCCCAATGCCATTCTGTATGGGCTGTCTGACAAAAAGGATCTCGGCGTGCACACCGAGATGTTCTCCGATGGCCTCATTGACCTGATCGAGGCAGGTGTGGTGAACAACTCTCAGAAGACGTTTCACCCCGGCAAAGTGCTGGCGACCTTTTGCGTGGGAACGCGCAAACTGTACGATTACATCGACAATAATCCCATGTTCGAGTTCCGCACGGTGGACTATAACTCGTCTCCCATCAACATCGCCAAGAATCGCAAGATGGTGGCCATCAATACGGCATTGCAGGTGGATATCACGGGCCAGGTCTGTGCCGATTCGCTGGGCTACAGGATCTATAGCGGCATTGGTGGGCAGGCCGATTTCATCCGTGGAGCCGCACTGGCACCAGAGGGGAAACCCATCATCGCCCTCCCTTCCACGGCGAGAGACGGTACCGTGTCACGCATTGTTCCCCACCTGAGCGAGGGGGCAGGAGTCGTGACGACGCGAGGGGACGTGCACTATGTGGTCACAGAGTACGGGGTAGCTTATCTGCACGGCAAGAGCCTGCGTGAGCGAGCCACGGCCCTGATCCAGATCGCGCACCCCCGTTTCCGCGAGGAACTCCTCGCCGCGGCCAAGGAGAACAAATATCTCTTTGAGGACCAAATCATCCCTGAGGGTGGCATCTATCCGGTCGAACTGGAGCACACGGTAGAGACGGATGGCCTAGAACTGTTCTGCCGCCCCGTCAAAGCCGCCGACGAAAGGCTCTTCCAAGAGTACCTTTATGATCTGTCGGAGCGCTCCGTCTACCTCAGGTTTCTTCAGGTGCGCAAGGCCTTCCCCCACGAGCTGGCCCAGCGATTGGTGGCCGTGGATTACGAGCAGAATCTGGGCATGGTGTGCACGAGGGGCACGTCAGACACGTCGCCCATCGTCGCCGCGGGGCACTGGATGATGGACTATGACGATAACATGGCCGAGGTGGCCTTTTCCGTGGCGGACGAGTACCAGCGCAAGGGCATCGGAACGCATCTACTTCACTTTCTCATGCGCCTCTCCAGGGAAAGAGGCATTAGGGGCTTCAAGGCCACCGTCATGCTGGGCAACACCGCTATGATGCGGGTATTTCAAAAGAGCGGGTGCGTGGTGCATACCGACGTGGAGCATAGCGAGGTCTCGGTGTGGTTCCGATTCGATGAGAAGGCGGAATAGAGATTCTACCCCAAAAGCCCTGGCAGGCATCTTTTCCGTTGCTGCTCCGCCCAGAGGAGGGCGAAAATGAATAATCCGCGCGAGCAGAGCCACAGCATCCGTAAGCCCCTCTGATATCATCGAGGGACTTTTTGCGCGCGCCATGGAGGTGTGGTTGCTACACGGGCGCCTTTTCGGTACCCCTTCAGATTTCCAACTTTCAGCAAATTGATATAGCATTACGTGGGTAAACTGCTATCAAAGGAGACAGCTAGATGCTGGACATGTTCTCAAATCCTCGGTCTATAGCCGTCATCGGCGCCTCGGCGGACCCCCAGAAACTGGGGAACGCTGTGCTTGTCAATCTGATTGAGAGCGGCTTTGAAGGGGAACTGTATCCCATAAACCTTAAAGAGAACGAAATCCTGGGACTAAAGGCGTACCCCTCGGTGTTGGACGTTTCTGGTTCCATCGACCTGGTTGTCATCGTGGTGCCCAGCCAGTTCGTGGCCGACGTGCTGGAGGAATCGGGCCAAAAGGGCGTCAAAGGGGCCATCATCATAAGCGCCGGCTTTGGCGAGGCGGGGCCCGACGGCCAAAAGCGGGAAGAGCAACTGCTGGATATCGCCGAACGATATGGTATGCGCTTGATCGGCCCTAACTGCCTGGGGGTCATTGATACTTTCGTTCCCATGAACGCCTCCTTTGCCGCCGGCATGCCGGAACAGGGAACCATCGCCTTCATGTCGCAGTCGGGAGCCCTCTGCACGGCGATCCTGGATTATGCCCTAGCCGAGCACATCGGTTTCTCGCATTTTGTAAGCACGGGAAACAAAGCCGACGTGGATGAGGTCGCTCTCTTTGAGGCCTGGCGGGATGACAAGTGCACCAATGCCATCATCGCCTACATTGAGGGCGTCAAGAATGGGTCCGCTTTCATTGAGGAAGCAAAGAAAACGGCACGCGTAAAACCCATCATCGCTGTCAAATCGGGAAGGACGGCCTCGGGATCGCAGGCCGTAGCCTCGCACACAGGAAGCCTGGCCGGCTCCGACGAGGCTTATGACGCCGCCTTTAAGCAGGCGGGCGTGATACGCGCAGCGACGGTGCAGGATCTGTTCGATCTGTCCACGGCCTTTGCCTACCAGCCCCCTCTCAAAGGCAACCGCATCGCCATCGTGACCAATGCGGGAGGACCCGGGGTGATGGCCACCGACGCTTTGGAACAAGAGGGACTGCAACTTGCCCAATTGCAACCAGAGACGGAACAAAGGCTCAAGGAGGCCCTGCCGCCGGCGGCCAACACCCACAACCCCGTGGACGTATTGGGAGACGCCCGAGCCGAGCGTTACGGCGCCGCCCTGCGCGCCGTCCTGCAGGACGAGGGGGTAGATGGCATACTCATCATCCTTACACCCCAAACGTCCACCGAGATCGTGGAGACAGCCAGAGCCGTGGTCAGGGTCAGCACCGACTCAGACAAGCCCATCATGGGCTGCTGGATGGGCAAGCAAGAGGCCGCCGCCGGAATCTATGATCTGTCCCAGAATCACGTGCCCAACTACCCTTTTCCCGAGCGCGCCATCGCTGCCCTGGGGGCCATGTACAGGTACAACGTCTGGAAGCAGCAGAGCAAGACCGAGATAGAGACCTTTGAAGTGGATAAGGAGGCCGTCAGAGAACTCTTTGACGAGGTGCGCCAGGACGAGCGCCGGGGCATCGGGGATGCCGAGGCTCAGGCCATCCTCCATGCCTATGGGATCACCACACCAAAATCCACCGTCGCTGGTACAAAGGACGAGGCCGTCGCTTACTGCGAAGAGATCGGTTATCCCGTCGTCCTCAAGATCGCCTCTCCCGACATCCTGCACAAATCCGATGCGGGCGGCATCCTGGTGGGCGTGCAGAACGAGGCGGAGGTGCGAGAGGGATTCGACACCCTCGTCGAGCGGGCCAAGGACTATGATCCCCAGGCCGAGATTTGGGGCATCCAGATACAGGAGATGATCACCGACGCGCAAGAGGTCATCGTAGGCATGAACCGCGATCCCCAATTCGGCCCCCTGATCATGTTCGGGCTGGGAGGTATCTACGTTGAGGTGTTAGAGGACGTCACCTTCCGCGTGGCTCCCATGTCCAGGGGTCAGGCGAAACAGATGATCCAGGAGATACGCTCCTATCCTCTGCTTACGGGCATAAGGGGACAGGCCCCCTCCGACCGCGAGGCCATCGTGGACACCATCCTGCGCATAGCGCAACTGGCCAGCGACTTTCCCGAAATTGCCGAGTTGGACATCAACCCCCTCTTTGTAAGGGAAGAAGGCAAGGGAGCCGTTGCGGTTGACATGCGCCTGATTCTTGAGTAATATGTTGACGGCCGTCAATTGAATACATCGTGACGTCGCGAGTCCGCCATTGTTGGTAGCTACCGATGCGCGGGGCGAGACGCAAGGAAAAGCCCCTCGGAGATCGAGGGGCTTTTTGTAGCCAGGAATAGAAGAGCATACGAATTCCGATATATCTTTTATCCTAAAAGGAGCATCTGCCAAATGACCATCATTGAGACCATCAGAGGACGAGAAATACTGGACTCGCGAGGCAATCCCACAGTGGAGGTGGACGTGACCCTCTCTTGTGGGGCTATGGGCAGGGCCGCTGTCCCCTCAGGGGCGTCGACCGGCGAACACGAGGCCATAGAGCTGCGCGACGGCGATCCCGACCGCTATGGGGGAAAGGGCGTCCTACAGGCGGTCAAGAATATCAACGACCTCATCGCTCCCCAGTTGATCGGCAAGGACGCATCCAACCAGGCAGCGATCGATACCTTTATGTGTGAGATTGACGGCACGCCCAACAAAGAGAACCTGGGGGCAAATGCCATCCTAGGCGTCTCTCTGGCCACAGCCAAGGCGGCAGCTCAGGCGGTGGGGTTGCCCCTTTATCAATACCTGGGGGGCGTGAATGCGCGTACCCTGCCCGTGCCCATGATGAACATCCTGAACGGTGGCAAACATGCTGCGGATAGCACCGACTTTCAAGAGTTCATGATCGTACCCGCTGGTGCTCCCTCCTTTCACGAGTGTCTGCGCTGGGGCACTGAGGTATATCACACTCTAAAAGACGTGCTTGCCGACAAGGGGCTCAACACCAACGTGGGCGATGAGGGCGGGTTCGCCCCTTCCCTCGGTTCTAACACCATGGCCGTGGAACTGATCCTCGAGGCCATCGAAAGAGCCGGCTACCGACCAGGAGAGGACATCTGGATCGCCCTCGATCCCGCCACCAGCGAGATCTATGAAAACGGAAAATACGTTCTCGCACGGGAGGGTGAGGCGCTCTCCAGCAAAGAGATGGCCCAGTTCTGGGCTGAATGGATCGACGAGTATCCCATCATCTCGCTGGAGGACGGCATGGACGAGGACGACTGGGAAGGCTGGATCAAGCTCGTCTCGAATATAGGCGACAGGGTACAGATCGTGGGGGACGACCTGCTGGTCACCAACGTGGAGCGCATCCGTAAAGCCATATCCCTCGACGCCGCTAACGCGCTCCTCTGCAAGGTCAACCAGATCGGCACGCTGACGGAAGCCATCGAGGCCGTGGAAATGGCCCATCGCGCTGGCTGGACGAGCATCGTGTCCCATCGCTCTGGCGAGACGGAGGACAGCACCATCGCCGACATCGTCGTGGGGCTCAACACGGGCCAGATCAAGACGGGAGCCCCCTGCCGCAGCGACCGCGTTGCCAAATACAATCAGCTGTTGCGCATCGAAGAGGCATTGGGCGAGACGGCTAACTTCCCCGGCCTGAATGCCTTCACCGTGAAGGGGTAGGTTTCTCCTGGAGACCATAAGACTGCTCATCGCCACCCATAATCAGGGCAAGAAAGCAGAGTACGCCGCTATACTGAAAGACCTGCCCCTGGAAATCGTGACCCTAACGGATCTGGGCATTGACATGGAGATCGAGGAGGTGGGAACGACGTTCGAGGAGAACGCCCTGCTCAAGGCGCGGGGGTATGCGGCCATCACAGGGCTACTCACGTTGGCCGACGACTCGGGCCTAGAGGTCGATGCGCTAGATGGCACGCCAGGGATCCACTCGGCGCGCTATGCCGGCCCCGAGGCCAGCGACGAAGAACTGTACACGCTCCTCCTGCACAACCTGCGCGGCGTGCCCGACGCTGAGAGATCGGCCCGCTTTCGCTGTGCCATCGCCCTGGTGTGGCCCGAGGGTCGGGAGGAGACAGTGGAAGGTGTATGCGAGGGGCGCATCCTGCGAGAACCCCACGGAACGCGAGGTTTTGGCTACGACCCCGTCTTTTATGTACCCTCTGAGGGGAAAACGATGGCCCAGTTGCCTATGGAGATCAAAAATCGCATAAGCCACCGGGGCCACGCGGCCATGAAGGCGAAAAAACTACTCAAAGCTGCCTTGGGATGACAGAAGTGCCCGCAGCCCCTTGTTGCATCTGCAGCGATGGAAAGATGCTACGTCTCCCGCAGATCCACCAGTTCGGCATCAAGATCACGCAGAATCTCTTCCATCTTGTCCCTATCGATCCCTTGCACCTTGAAGGCGATCTCCCGATTCGTGGGATCGTCTCCCCAAAAGGTTCCCAGAGTCACGATATTCCCACCATGAGAAGCCAGCGCTTCCGTCAGGCGGGCCAGAACACCACGCCCTTCCTGGACTTTGATAGTAACTCGCAGCCCCCACACCCGGGATCCCAGCAGCTCGGTAAAGGTTTTGAACAGATCGCTCTCCGTGATCATCCCCACCAAGGTATCGCCGCGCATCACGGGAACTCCGCCAACGTCGTTGTCCATCATGATACGCGCCGCTTCCTCCAGGGGGCAATCCTCCTCCACCACGATCACGTTGCGCGTCATCAGCTCCTCTACCTTTATCTTGGAGATCAAGTAGTTCATCTCGTACACACTGAGAGTGGTGGCCGGAGACGGGGATGCATAGAGCAAGTCCTTTTCCAGCACGATGCCCACCAGCTTGCCATTCTTGTCCAGGACGGGCAGCCGGCGAATCCCCTCCTCACGCATCAGCTTCAGCGCATCATGCAGAGATACATCGGGCCTAATAGTAATAGGATGTCTGGACATGCGCTCCTTGACCAGCATTGCCTCACCTCCTCAGCAACGGAGAACTCGATCCGTAACCCATGAACGTCTCAACGTGGAAATCATTATATACACTGATACGTTGTTTGTCCAGGATGATCGCGCTACTGGGGTGGCAATTGCTTGACAATGCGGGTGCCTTATGCCATACTTTTGGCAAATAGAAGAGACGAGAATAGCCCATGAAAAAAGAGATTGCAGCCGCCGGCGCCTTTCGCTTGCTCGCCCCGCGCCCCGTCTGTCTGCTGACGACAAGCTATAAAGGGCAGGTCAATGTCATGTCCTTCGGCTGGTCGTCTGCCGTGAGTGAGGAACCACCCCTGATCATGATGGCCATACATCCCTCGCGCTACACACATGGGATGCTCCAGCGCAGCGAAGAGTGCGTGCTCAATATCCCGGGACGGCCTCTGGCGGAGCAGGTATGGACGTGTGGCACCATGTCGGGAGAGGACGTGGACAAGCTGGAGCTCACGGGTTTGACGACGGAATCGGCACAGGGAGTCGATGCCCCCTGGATTGACGAATGTCTGGCCCATATAGAATGTGCCATTGTGGATATCTTAACGCCGGGGGATCATTCCCTTTTTATCGCTCAGGTGGTTGAAGTGTGGGTGGAAGAGGAAGCCTTTAAGGAAGTCTGGCTCGTCCCGGACAATGAGGAACTGCTGCCGCTGCAGCACCTGGGGGGCAAAACGTTCGCTTTGATGGGCGAGCGCATCACCTTACCCTAGCCCTGTCCTCTTTGGCCTGCAGCATACTCAGCCCGTAGTTTTGAGTAACATAACACCGCTCGCTTTTGCCAGCAACAACGAACATGGAGACCGAGTGTGAGCCCAATTCTGACCGATCGCTCATTTGACGTTATCACCCACAGCGCCAAGCAGACGCGTCTCCTTGGCGAAAGGCTGGGGCGGCTGCTCGGACCCGGCCAAGTTGTCTGTCTTCAGGGGGCGCTGGGAACGGGCAAGACCTGTCTCACACAGGGCATTGGGACGGGGATGGACGTCAGCGGTGTCATACATAGTCCCACCTTTGTGTTCATCAACGAGCACGCTCCCCAAGGCTCGGGGCCCTATCTGTATCATGTGGATCTTTATCGCATTCAAGACTATATGGATGCCCTGGCTCTGGGAATAGAGGATTATATATATGGCAACGGCATTACCGTCATTGAATGGGCAGAGCGTGCCCGTGACATCATGCCGACGGAGCGCCTTTGGGTTACCCTGTCCTATCTGGACTATGATAGCAAACGCAGAATACTGTTCGAGGCCTCTGGAGAGGACTATATGCAGATCCTCCTTTCTCTCAAAGGAATGTTGTGGGGTAAAGGGGGAGAGACGACGGAGAAGGCTAAAGACTAATGTTACTGGCTATCGACACAGCAACCCGCTACGCCAGCATAGCGCTCTATGATGCATCGGGTGTCGTGGTGGAAAAGAGCTGGCGTTCGGAGAACAACCATTCGGTAGAGGTGCTGCCGGCCATTGCTCGCTCGTTGTCGCAGCAGGAAATGTCCCCCAGCGACCTAGCCGCCGTGGCCGTGGCCAAGGGGCCCGGTTCCTTTACCGGACTGCGCATCGGGATGAGCATCGGCAAGGGACTCTGCCTGACCCTGGACATTCCCATCATCGCCATCCCCACCCTTGATATCGTCGCCTATGCCACGGGAGATCCGGGCTATACGGTGTATGCCGTACTCCAAGCGGGTCGTGGACGCATTTGTGTGGCCCCCTATCGCTTCGAGGAGGGCCTCCCCGTGCAAACGGACGCCGTGCAGATCGTCGAAACCTCGCAGTGGGATATCGAGGAGGAAGGCCCGGCCCTCGTCGCCGGAGAGGTCGACGATGCCCTGGCGGAACGGCTGCTGAACCGCGCCGACGGCCGAGAGATTTACGTCACGTCGCTGTCCAGCTCACTGCGGCGCGCCGGATACCTGGCAGAACTTGCCTGGGGAAAGTTACAAGAAGGCGAAATCGACGACCTGGACAGCCTTGGCCCCATCTACGCTCACGATCCCTCCTCGTAAAAAAGATGGGGAAAACCGAGTGAACCTGGACGGGCTCCCCTATATGATCGAACCCATGAGGCGCGAGGATGTGCCCACTGTCCACAGGATTGAGACGCAGGTATTCCCCCTGCCGTGGTCGGCGTATGCCTTCCGTTACGAGGTCACCTACAACGGGAACTCTACGTACCTGGTGCTCCGCTATACACCCTGGGCTGGAGAGCGAAGAGAGGGCATACTTCCACAACCCGTAGCGCGTCTCTTGGGCAGGGCAGACAAAGACCCCTCCCTGCTGGGATACGGAGGTTTTTGGATGATGGCCGCGCGAGCGCACATCAGCACCTTGGCTTTGAGGCCGGAGTGGCGAGGACGGGGGCTGGGGGAGTTGTTGTTGGCCTCCCTCTGCGAGAGGGCTCTGCAGCGCGGCGCCCGGGTCATCAATCTGGAGGTGCGCACTAGCAATATCGTGGCCCAGCATCTGTACGAAAAGTATGGCTTTGGGATCATCAAGAGACACGAGGGCTACTATTCGGATAATGGCGAGGACGCCTATATCATGAGCACCCAATCCTACTCGGTGCAGAAATACCAAGAGCACCTCGAGACGCTTACCCAGCGTCTGAGGGAACGCCTCGCATCTCAAACAAAAGAACCTCCGAGAGATGACGAGGGAGAAAGCGCATGAAGGCTCAAGGCGCTCAGGAGCGTCCCCACATTCTCCTCACCAACGACGATGGTATCCATGCTGGGGGATTGCTAGCCCTGGTGCAGGCACTAAGGGATGACGCGGCGCTCTCCATCATTGCTCCTGAGCACAATTGGTCCGCCGCCGGCCATTCCAAGACCATGCACAAGCCACTGCGCGCGTGGTCCACGGCCCTGGCCGATGGCACGGAGGCAGTTTGCACCAGCGGTTCCCCATCGGACTGTGTGGCGCTGGCACTGCTCGGTCTGCTGCAGGAGACACCAGACCTCGTTATCGCGGGGATCAACCTGGGGGCTAACGTGGGTCACGATCTGACCTACTCGGGGACGGTGGCTGCCGCCATGGAGAGCGTCATAGGGGACATCTCGGCTATTGCGGTATCGCTAGATACCTTAGAGGCGCCGGACTATGGTCCAGCGGCCCGATTCGCCGCGTCCCTCGCCTTCCGCGTGCTGCAGGCCGAGGAAGGCGAACCCCTGCTTCTCAACGTCAACGTGCCAGCCCTGGCCGCGGAGGAGATCAAGGGGGTACAGATCACCGCGTTAGGGCACCGTCTCTACCGCGATACGCTGGTCAGGCGCACCGACCCTAGAGGAAGAGACTATTATTGGATTGGGGGTGACCCTCCGACGGGGATCCCGAAAGACGGAACGGATATCGGGGCGCTTGCAAAGGGATACATCTCTATTACCCCTCTGTTGCTCGATCTTACCGACTATTCTAGGCTGGCCGAACTGCGCGCCTGGGATCTGGGCTTCGAGATGCCGTCAGATTGACGTCAAACTGCCCAAGGCATGCAACCCCAGCAGGCGATAAGATGGGGCGCCAAGAGATGACCACTTGGTTCTTGGGTGGGTATCTGGGGGCCAAAGGGCAGCCGAACACCGCACATCTGCAAGAGGGTTATCAGAAAGAAAACGGCAATAGCGACATAGAGCCACCTCTGCGCTCTTTTCTGGGGATCCCGCTCTTTCTTAGGTTCAGGGTTGGGCAAGGGGGCATCGCACCGCCAGCAGGT
>JAYENT010000034.1:0-4818 GCA_034722245.1 Chloroflexota bacterium | reverse complement strand
TCTGCAAGAGGGTTATCAGAAAGAAAACGGCAATAGCGACATAGAGCCACCTCTGCGCTCTTTTCTGGGGATCCCGCTCTTTCTTAGGTTCAGGGTTGGGCAAGGGGGCATCGCACCGCCAGCAGGTCTCGCGGTCGTCGGGATTGTAAGTCCCACAATTTGGACATTCCATGAACTAAAGATTCCTCCCGCTTCTATATGGAGGATATATATATTCTACGAATCATTATAGCATCTCCCGTCGGCTGCATCAACAAAATATCTCCCGCGCCGCTCAGGCTTTCACACCCAAACGAAGAACCTCAAACAATCTTGTATCTGCTATACGCAAAAGGGTCATGCCTCCCAAAGCGACAAACAGAACGCCCATACTAGCGGTCATCCATCCCGCTCTCTCCAAGTCCATATATGGGATATACGGTGGTACCGGAAGTTCTGCACTGAGAGTGAAAGGGAAGAAAGGTACATAGAGTTTAGCCCCGACTGATCCAATAATCACTCCTGCGGCTATACCGTAAGCTATCACAACCAGATACTCAACCGAGACCAACTCTAACACCTCAGCTTTTTCCATTCCTATCGCTCTGAGAACCGAAAGGAAATAGGATCTGCGAGATATCGAAGCAACATTGTTTATGATAGCCGCTGAACTTGCCAGCAACAATGCCGTCAGGAAAGAAACCGACAGGGTTCCGAATATTCCCACCCGCTCAAGTCTCTGCCGATCTCTAGCCACGTACTGTTTCAAGTCACCGACACGTATGGCTGAGATGCCCAGTTTCTTTACTTCCCTGGTGACTTGCTTTCCCTCCGCTCCCGGTTCCAAGCTCATCCATATTTCGTGAGGGAAGCTACCAATTTCTCTCTGCAGTTGTCCGAGGGAGGCAACCACAACCGGCTCCTTTTCCGGATTGACCATGGTAGGAAAGTAGCGAAAAGTTCCCGCAACGCTAAAGCGCATAGGATACCACTTTTCGCCGATCAACACGTCAAGGGGCAATTCGTCTCCCTTTGTCACATGCAGTTCTACAGCAAGACTTTCCGGTAACAATATTCCCAACTCTCTTCGGGCAAGGCTATTCATCAAGCCACCTAACGAGGACTCGGAAAAGTCGGAACGGAAATAAGCTATCTGCGGAAATTTGGAGCGCTCTATTGCTAATAGGCGAAACTTTGGAACATTGTCGCGGGCAGATGTTTCTGCGATAAATTGGCCAACGCGGGTCGCCCCGTCCACACCTGGAAGCTCTTCGAACTCGCTCAACGGGATCCACGTGTGCAAGGGTGAAACTTCGTTCCCTTCACCCTGCGCGACGGCTTGTTCGAAAGTCAGATCCGCTCCCACTTTGTAACGCAAGCGATCCAGAAACCACGTATCGGCGCTCTTTGCAATGGCGGCGTAGAACACACCCATGCTCAAGCATAATGCCAGCATATATACAGCCATTCGATAGCGGTTCGCCCCCCTCGCAAGATTGGTGCATGCCAGATGACCTGCTGTAGAAGAGGAAAAACGTCCCAAAAAACCTAAAGGAAGCAGGATGATGGTAAAGGTTTCGGCTGCCAAAAAGGATGCAGCAAAAAGGAATAAAGAAGGAGAGAGGAGAACTAAAGGGTCCTGCGCCGGATCACTCCAGATCTCTGTAGCTATATGGCCCAGTGTGCCCCTTTGTTCTAGCCGGGAGTAGGCATAGGCAGTAACTGCAGCCATGGACACCAAAAGAAGCAGACGAGCTGCGGTGCGCAATTTCTGTCTTCCAGTCATGTGATGGCGTTCGTAACTAACGATACTAAACCCAGGGACCGAATTCGAGGAAACAAGCCGTGCCACGAGACACACTAAAGAGGCTACCACAAAGAACCGCCAGTCAATGGAGGCAAAGTGAACCATGAATGAAGGAGCACGCGCAAAACTCAGGAACCCCCTCGAAAAGCCAATGAGTCGGGCCAGGCCCAGCCCTCCAAGTATCCCTACCGGGCATGCGATAACCAATAGCAGCAGTGTCTCGACTAGTGCCAGTATAAAGATCTGACCTTGGCTTGCCCCCCGACTTATGAGTATAGCAATCTCTTGCCTCTGCGAGTGAGCGACTATGCTTGATATCAGCGCCATAAAAAGTACCAACATGCCGACCAGGGGTATGCTCAGGGCCAGTAGCAGTATAGAGAGATGATCCTTTCGCTCCCTCCCCTGCTTTAGCTCTTTGACTGGTGCGCGATCCATCCCCTCTCGAGGAAGCCGCCGCTCGACTTCCCGTCTTACCTGCTGCAGGCCGTGAATGTACCTTGTAGCATAGTTCAAGTTCATCTTCGAATCATCGAGAATGTAGTACCAGAAGTTGAATCCTGTGCCCTCGGGGGCAACGCGTTCAATATACGTTTCATACTGCTTCCTGCTCGTTAGGAGGCTGTCCCTGTAAAGGGTCTCCGGATCATCATACCAAAAAGAAGAGCTATGATCGATCGGTTCCCAAAACCCTTTCACCTTGAGTTGAATCGGTTCATCCTGAGTGCGAAATGAATAAGCTAAATCAAAGGTCTCTCCAACGTGAACCCCTAATCTGTCAGCAAAGGAAGACAGCACCCAGACGCTCATCCGGTTCTCGTTGTCAACAGTGTCAAATGGAGTCCCTTCGACAACTCGAATACGCTGTCCAATGTTCTGAACACACACCACGTTGATCTCAATTGCTTCATCGTAGCGAGCATCCTCACTCGTGGGAAGCAGACGCATCGTGGAGCTTTCGCTTTGCACGAAACTACTTTTTATCGGAATCCCCACCTGACGGTCAAGCAAATCGGCCAGCCACTCATGCGCATAAGACACATCATCCAGCGTCATAGGATGAGAAGCCGTAGGCATAGCATAAAAGCGTGCCGAAAATAGGGGGGTATCTACAGATCTATTTTTGCTCTCCAACTTCTCCTGCACAACGCTACGTCCCACTGCACCCGCAAAGACAGGTATGCAAATCGTTACAGCGATCGTCAGAGCAAAGGCAATGATGAGCAGAATTGTTAGACGCTTTTTTGCTTTGAGCCGCTTGAACGCAATTGCAATATAAGCCAAGAATTTCAGACTGACTTTCTCCATAGGTGTGCTATTAATCAACGAGTAAGATTAGATAGTGTCATCCATTCTATTTATCGAAATGCAGCCTCATTATCCATTCCCCAAACCGAACATCCATAGCTTTGGTAGGCAGGTCAGCAACACAGTACGGATTCTCATAATGCTTGAATCCGGAGATGGGCTGTTCTTTCCCGTCTCGCACGAACGGTCCTTGCCATCCAAATGCCAACGTCTCGCCCCGCAGCGTATCACACCGCACCGACAAATGCTCGAACTTGATGTCCAAGGCAAGGACTTTATCTTGAAAAGCATGAAAATCACCATCCAACGCTGCGCGCCCCATATGACATATCCAGATGTTCTGTTCGCCATAGGAACGGAGTTCCTGATACGCATGGTTCCCTGTGGTGGTCAAATCTAACCCCTGGGAAGCCGTTAAAGCCAGGTATCCTTCCCCCTTTTGTGCAAATGCCCAGCCTTCTCGGAGCACATGCTGATCGAAGGCATGGATGGGGAAATAGGCATGTGTAAATCCCATCCAATCATCATCTGGTAAATCATGTATTGCGATTAACACGTCCTTCCATTGCGCGACGCGGGGCAACACCCGATTGCCACACCAAAAGTTCGTCCGATGCGCGTTCTTTTCGCTCATACAAGGAGGATGTGTGACAAAGACAACGGCGGATGGGCCCATCGTCGCCTGCCAGATATGTTGCCCCTCACCTCTTTCGCCGGGACGATAATCCTGTGCCGAACAAAGCATATAATCGGGCGTCTTATATGTTACTTTGTTGACGCCCTTATTAGGATTATGCGGGGCATGGTGCTCACGGTCCCAGATCTCCTCGGGCAGATCCGTGGCAATGGCCTGAATAAGACGAGGGAAACCATAGTTCTCCATGCAGGCCAAGCTGACCGTACCTCGGATATGCTGGTTGAATATCCCCATCCCCCACATTAACCGACTGATGCCCGACGTAACTGCTAACAGGCCGCTTTTGACGGATGGCGTAAGCGTATAACCATGGGTTGAGCCAAATGTGCCCTTATATGAGTTCACAGCGATCTGAAAGAAGATCTTGTCCATCATGATCGCTGCCAGTTCTCTTATCTCCTCATCCTGTGCGAATTCCTCTAGATGCGACAGTGCCACCAGATCCTCCTCAAAGGAGCAATCTGAATCCCATTCCTCGAAACCGCGTCTACCTCTGGCATACAACCAGTCCAACGCCAACCGTTCGCCTTTCCTCCGGTGCCATTCGCCGGTTTCTTCCACATTAACGAAGACGCTATCTGGATAAAGCTGTGCAGCCAAGATTTCACAGGTGTGGAAAAGGATGCTGAGGCTTTCTCTTGTATAGCACATCACATCGCTGCCCGGCTCGTCCTCCCAATACCTGAAACCAAGAATGCTGTCTTCGATTGGCTGCCTCAAGACATCCGGGAACTCTGGCTCATCGCTGAAACGATACATCATTCCCAACAGACCAGCTAGATCCACTACACTGCGGGCTTGCTGCTCGTTGATACTTTCAATAGTTTCGAAAATCACATCATTATCCACCCTGTCCCACCATCCCAGAGCCATCTTTGCAATCTCGGCGTAGAGGTTGTCTTCACATCGAGCAGCACGCAGGAGCGCCTCCACGCGTCGTTCCTGAAAAGTGTCATAGGGCTTATCCGAATAGTCGTTATTGTCCAACCCCCAAAGATCTAGTTTTCGTCTGATGCGGATATTCTTG
>JAYENT010000033.1:0-21007 GCA_034722245.1 Chloroflexota bacterium | reverse complement strand
ACGACTGGGGAAGATGCTTTGCGTCTTCCTCTCCCCCTCTACCATAGTATGGAGAGGGAGGGGGGGCCTGTCAGAGACAGGCGGGGTGGGGGTGAGGCAATACAATCCCCTACAACAAAACCCTGGAGACCTTGCGAATCCCTTCGGCGATGGTGTCCGCGTCCTCAAGGGTGAAGGTTTGATCGATAAAGATCATGATGGCGCGCCCCAAATAGTCCAGGGACTGGGGACATTCGTCGGGGGAGTAGCCGTCGACGTCGCCCTCGTAGAAGGGGCTCTTCCACGGCGCCCGCCGATCCTCCGCCTGGCCACTCATCATAAAGGGCCAATTGCTATAGATGTGACGATCGGGAATGCTGTTGTCATATACCGTGCCACAGCGTATGTTCTCGGCGTTCAACGCCTCGGCAAAGCGTTTGGCCAGATCGGGCGTGGGCAGGAAGAAGCTGAAGGTGATGCCACAGTCCCCGGCGGGGTCAGGCACGTCCTGGAAAGTGATACCCTCGACGTCGTCCAGATTCTCCATGAGGTGGCCCTTGACGGCACGGCAGTGGAAGACGATGGAGTCCAGGCGCTCGCGCTGGGCCCAGATCAGGGCACCCGCGATCTCGGAGAGGCGGTAATTCTCACCGGAAATCACGTAATCGTAGCTGCGGTTTGTGCGGTCCTCCCAGAACCGCGCCGCGCAGTCGTGCTGCATGCGCCCCCGGTCGTAAACTTCTTCCTCATCCGTGACCATCAGGCCGCCCTCGCCAGCGGTGATGACCTTGTATTGCTGAAAGCTGAAACAGCCCACGCGACCAAAGGTTCCCAAGGGGCGGCCTTTGTAGCTGCCGCCATTGGACTGGGCCACGTCTTCTATCACGTCAATGTCGTGTTCCTCAGCCACGGCCATGATCTCGTCCATGCGGGCGTTCACCCCGCGCATATGGACGGGGATGATGGCTTTGGTATAGGGCGTGATCTTACCGGGGAGATCGTCCGGATCCATGTTCAGGGAATCGTCCACCTCAGCGATGACGGGCACGGCCCCCGCGGCGATGACGGCGGCCGCCGTGGCTATGTACGTATAGGCGGGGATGATAACCTCGTCCCCGGGACCGGCGTCGATACCATAGAGGGCGCAGATTAGAGATGCCGTTCCCGCATTGACGGCCAGGGCGTATCTGCGCCTCAGACGTTCTCGGTACCAGGCCTCTATCTTGGCCGTTTCCGACGCCTCCACGCCCTCCTTCAAGAAGCGAAACAGGCGCTTCTTTCTGAGAACGCCCTGGATGGCCTCCATCTCCTGCTCACCGATCTCGGCGGAACCGTGGAAGCCGCCGCGCAGCGGCTCCTCCCTTACCGGGGTTCCTCCCTCAATAGCCAGCTTCTCGCCCATGGCTCACATCCCCCTAAAGCTCTTTTGGATCAGCCTCTCGTGCACACATCGCCTATCCTCGCACCGCAGAGATGATCTGTGCGATATGTTCGGGGCCCGTACCACAGCATCCTCCCACGATCCGCGCGCCAAGGGAGACAAAGAGGCGAGCGTATCCCGCCATCTCCTCCGGCGTCACGTCCCACACCGCCTCGCCGCCTTCCTCACGGGGCACGCCGGCGTTAGACTGGGCCATAAGAGGCAATGTGGTAGCGTCTTTCATGCCTTCTAGCCCTGTCTTGATGGCCTCAGGCCCATCCCCGCAGTTCGCACCCACCACATCAGCGCCCGCCTGCTCAGCCTGCCGGGCTGCGTCCTCGGCTTTGAGCCCCATCATGGTGCGCCCCTTGGGATTGAAGGCAAAGGTGGCAAAGACCGGCAAATCGGTCTCGGCCTTGGCCGCGCGTATCGCGCAGCAGGCCTCGTCAATGTCGTGGACCGTTTCCACGAGGATAACATCCGCGCCCGCCTGCGCCAATATAGCGATCTGCTCAGCATACACCTCCTCCGCCTCGGCGACGGAGAGAGGGCCAAAGGGTTCCATCAGCTTTCCGGTGGGCCCCACGGAGGCCGCCACCCAGGCCTCATCGCCCACGGCCTCGCGGGCCAGTTCCACGCCCAGGCGATTGAGCGTCACGAGTTCGTCCTCCAAGCCACCGTCTCGCAAACGGAGGCGGTTGCCGCCAAAGGTATTCGTGGTGGCGATCTGAGCCCCCACCTTCAGATAGGCGCCGTGAATCTCCAAGAGCACCTCCGGGTGCTCCGTGTTCCAGCGCTCAGGCGGGGCCCCTGCAGGAAGCCCTTTTGCTTGCAGCATCGTTCCGATAGCGCCGTCGCCGACAATCAGCTCTCCGCTATCAAGGGCGGACAGAATATCCAGCATATTGTGTTTGCCTCCCCAGTTCGCCGCCTGATATAGTACGAGGCGACGGCCATATCCAGCGTGAATACGTGCTCCTATTGTACGACCCCGCTCTTGGTTTGACAAGAGCATGGAAACTGAGGGTGTTGAAAAACATATCGGTTAGTTGAGAAAACCCTAAATGTGGGCACTCATTTGGCGATAACCACTACAGGTAGCGGCATCGTCGATGTTGCGTCGACGTAATGCCCCCTCGATTGACAGTGCACGAGGAGCATTCTATACTCGCCCCAATCTTATTCCACGTCTGCGCAGAGAACCTTACACCCGCCGAGGAGGTAGCATGTCGAATAAAAGTATAGAGCCCATTGAGGGGGGCAGCGTCACCAGCACGCCAGGGTTCGAGGCGGCGGGCGTCTCCTGCGGCCTCAAGATGCAGGGTGAACTGGACCTGGCCCTGGTACACGCGGGACAGCCGTGTGCAGACGCCGCCGTCTTTACCACCAATGCCTTCAAGGCCGCGCCCGTCCTGTACGACCAGCGTATCCTGACCAAGAACCCGGGCGGCCTGCGCGCCGTGGTCATCAACAGCGGCTGTGCCAACGCCTGCACCGGTGAACGAGGCATGCGAGACGCGGAAGAGACCGCCGGCAGGGCGGCAGAGGCGCTGGGCATCGCGCCCGACGACGTCATGGTCATGTCCACGGGCGTGATCGGCGAGTTTCTGCCCATGGAAAAGATCCTGCCCGGGGTGGAGCAGGCGGCGAGAGCGCTCTCCTCCAAGGTGGCGGCGGGGCACGCCGTGGCACGGGCCATCATGACCACCGATACCCGCCCCAAGGAGCGGGCCGCGCGGGTGAATATGCAAAAAGGGAGTTGCACCATCGCGGGCATGGCCAAGGGCTCGGGGATGATCCATCCCAACATGGCCACCCTGCTTTCCCTGCTGACCACCGACGCGCCTATTACCCCGGATCTGGCTCAGGCCGCCCTGGACGAGGCCGTGGATCGCAGCTTTCACCGCATTACCGTGGATGGCGACACCAGCACCAACGACACGGTGCTGCTCATGGCCAACGGGCAGGCGAACATGCCCATCATCGTCGAACAGGATTCGGCAGCATACCGCGGTTTCGTGGAGGGGCTCTCCGCCGTGGCCCTCGATCTGGCCAAGGATGTGATCCGCGACGCCGAGGGTGCCACCCACTTTATCGAGATCACGGTGCGGGGCGCGCGCACGTTTGGCGACGCCAAGCGCGCGGCCATGTCCGTGGCCACTTCCTCGCTCGTCAAGGCCGCCATCTATGGCGAGGATGCCAACTGGGGCCGCATCATCTGCGCCGTGGGCTACAGCGGGGTGGACATCGATCCCGACCGGGTCAGCGTGTGGTTGGATGACCTGCAACTCGTGCGCGATGGCGCCCCGTACCATATAGACGAGGAGAGGGCCAGTGCCCTGCTGGAACGCAGGGACGTCTGTATCAGCGTGGACCTGGGGCTGGGAGACGCCCAGACCACCGTGTGGACCAGCGACCTCACCCACGAATACGTGACCATCAACGCCCACTATCGAACGTAGGGGCACGAAGAGGAGGTTTCCCATGACATCCCTGGAGCACACGGATCCCAAAACGGGTGGCCTCTCGTCAGAGCGGCTGGACACCGCCCAGGAACGTCTGAAGGAGATGGTGCTAGTGCGCCACCTCATGACCCATACCTCGGGGCTGCCCGATCAGCTGGCCAATAACGTGGCCCTGCGCACCCGGCACGCGCCTCTGGCCGATTTTGGAGGGAGGGACATAGGGCATACGCCCTGACGTGCGACTTTTGTCACATACAGATAGGACTTTTTGTGCACTAATGACACCCACGAGGGGATGAAAGGTGAAGGAAGGAGTGAAAAGGATGTTCTGCTATCAGTGCCAGGAGACGCTCAAAGGGGAAGGATGCATCGTACACGGTGTGTGTGGCAAATCCCCGGAAGTGGCCAATTTGCAGGATCTGCTCATCTATGTGCTCAAAGGGATTGCCGTATATGGCGTCCGGGCGAAAGCGTTGGGGATAGAGGATCCGGCGATTGGTACCTTTATCGCGGAGGCGCTTTTCAGCACCATTACCAACGTGGACTTTGACCCGGAGCGGTTTGCCGAATGGATCCACGAGGCGTTGGATCTGCGCCAGGAATTGAGGGAACGTTTCCTCTCCGCTTATGAGGAGGAACATGGCCGACCATTCGGCGAATCATTGCCTGAGATGGCCACCTGGGTGCCCGAGGACGGCGATCTAGAAGACTTGTGGAAAAGGGCCAGGATGTCGGCGTTATGGCGAACCCCGATCTCGATGAGGATGTTCGCTCCCTCCGCGAATTGCTCATCTACGGTCTCAAAGGGATGGCGGCCTATTACGATCATGCGCAGATTCTGGGCTATGAGAGCGAGGAGGTGCGTGACTTTTTACAGGAGGCGTTGGCCGCGACGACGGACGATACAGCGACGGTCGACGACCTGTTCGGCATGGTCGTCAAGGCTGGCGAGGTGGGCGTGCAAGCCATGGCCCTGCTCGACGAGGCCAACACGGCAACTTACGGGCATTCCGCGCGTGCTGGACGCCGGCCAGTGCAACGACTCCTATTCACTGGTGGTCATCGCCCAGAAGCTGGCCGAGGCCCTGGGAACGGAAGACATCAACGAGTTACCCATAGAGTACGACATCGCCTGGTACGAGCAGAAAGCCGTCATCGTGCTACTGGTCTTGCTATTTCTGGGTGTCAAGCGCATTCAGTTGGGGCCCACGTTGCCGGCCTTCCTGTCACCGAACATGGTCGATGTGCTTGTGGATAAGTTTGACCTGCGTCCCATCTCCACAGTGGAGGAAGATCTGGAGAGCATCGTGGCTGGTGTGTAGCGTCGACGTTGCCTGGGCGCCAGCGGGTAAGTTTCTGTTAGGCCGCTGGCGCCCGGTTGATTAGGTCGTGGGGTCCTAGAGACTGGAAGATGAGGGCATGGGTTCCGCTATCCAGATATCCTTCTGTGGTCAGGGATCTCCTATTTCTCCTCCCACGTCTTGCGCAGGCGCGCCATCTGGGTCATGAGGGCTTCTGGTGTGTCGCCGCGCAGCACCTCAAAGAGTTCAAACCCCTCAAAGGCCATCTCAGCCACGGTCTCGTGGTAGGTGCCCCAGTCGATACCCCCGGCGCCCATGATCCAGTGTTGATCCTCTCCGCTGCCGTCGTTGTCCTGTAGGTGCACTTCTAGCAGTTTTTCTCCCGCTTGCCGCATCTCTTCCATGGGGTTGATGCCGTTGGCATAACTGTGGCCCACGTCCAGGCAGACTCCCACGTGGTCTCCCAGGCCATCGATAAACTTGAGCACGTCCATGACCGTGGAGCCGGGGCGCGGGAGCCCTCTGGCAGGCATGTTCTCCACGAGCATCTTTACGCCTCTTTCCTTGGCCCGTTCCGCCAGCACCACCAACGTCTCGCGTGTGCGCGCCCAGCTCGCCGCGTACGTGTCGGGGGTAAAGGGATCGGAGGAGCTGTTGGGGTGTATCACCACCATCCGGGCACCGATCTCGGCGGCCTGGGAGAAACACGCGGTGTTGGTTTCCAGGGCTGTCTGGCGTACCAAAGGGTCTGATGCCGCGTTGTGCCATCCGGCGTGGGGAGAATGTACGCTGGTGGGGGTGATGCCCGCCCTTTGCAGCGCTTTCCGTGCGGCGGCCGTATCCTGAAACCAGGCGTTATAGTGTGCGTCGTTCCCCGAGATCTCGATCTCTTTGAAGCCCGCCTCTGCGATCCTGTCGATCACCTCATCCAGGGGATATTCCTTGAGGAGAGCAGTAGAGATTCCATAGTTGCTCATCGTGCGTCCTTTCATGTCTGTAGTGATACTTTGATTTTTTCGATGGGTGTCGCTTTATACGTCCGCCCACATGGAGCGCATCTCCCACACGTCCAGTGAGATGAGTTCGGCTTCTCCCCCCTCAGCAAAGAAGCGCAGGCCGAGGCTGTCTTCGCGCGAGGGATAGACCCATCCCGTGAGGCAGGTACGATAGTTTCCAAGGACCTCTATCACCGAGCGATCCAGGTAAATGTGCAGGGTAAGGGGCTCCTCGTCGCCCAGCAGCAGGGGGCCGCCGCGCTCGTCGTTGGCCACTATGGCCCTTCGGCTGGCCTTTCTGCGATCCAGGACCAAACGCTCCTCTATCGCGTCGTAGGTGACGAGGGTAGCCTCCTCCTCGTCTGGCGAGCAGCGCACTTTGACGCCGCATCGCTGGGCGTCTGCCGGCCGGAGGACGGCCAGGATCTCCAAGCCATCGCCCCTTACATCCGGTATCATCTGAGAGGAGGGCGTGATGGACACGTTCTCATAATGCGTGAACTTTCCTCGCAGAAGGCGCAGTTCCGGGGCCGCGCGGTAGCGCGGCGCGCCGTCACCTCTCAGAGATACCACCCTGGGCAACGTCATGGCGCCCGACCAGCCGGCCTCCCGTTGCCCCTCCTCGTCTCGTCCGTCGCGAATCCATCCCCACATGAGGCGCCGTCCACCTCGCTCACGGAGGACCTGCGGGGCATAGAAATAGCCCCCGTAATCCACGAGGCCCTTCTTAATTCGCTCAAAAGTGTGTTCCTCATATCGCCCGGTATAATAGAGAACCTGACCTCGGGGCAGGGCGGATACGAGAAGGACATATCCCCCGTCCACCGAGAAAAAGTTGGGGCATTCCCACATCTCGCCATCCTCTTCTACCTCCCCCACGCAGAGGGGGTGGAGGTATTCCCAGTGGCGCAGATCCTGCGCTCTGTAAAGGAGGGCGGCTCCTCCCACATCCTCTATGCCCGAGCCGATAATCATGTACCAGCCGTCGTCCTCCTTCCACACATAGGGATCGCGAAACCCTGTCGCTTTCACTCCCACCGGAGGTGAGGCGATGACAGGGTTTCCCTCGTATTTATCCCAGGTGATGAGACCATCGGTGCTGGTGGCGATGCACTGGACTTGGGGATGAACGCCCGTGTAGATGAGCGTGGGAGTTCCTTCATCGTCCACGGCGCAGCCCGTGTAGCAGCCGTCCTCATCCGGACCGCCAGGCGTGGGGGCCAGGGCGATGGGCAGGTGTGTCCAGTGAGCGAGATCGTCGCTCACGGCGTGCCCCCAATGCTTCTGTGCTGAGGCGGTCCCGTGGGGGTTATGCTGATAGAATAGATGCGTGCGTCCCTCCCACTGGATCAGTCCGTTAGGATCGTTCATCCAGTTGGCCAAGGGTAGGAAATGGTACCGTGGTCGGTTTGACAGATCCATGCGCTTTTCCCTTCTGACGACTTATCCCGACGCCTGACTTGCCCGATTTGCCATCGAAACGCTTTGTCTTCGCACGCTGACAGTATACGACAGTGGGCCTGCAGGTGTCCAGAGGTGCGGACTCCAGCGGTACGAGGACCCGGAAGCCGTTGCAAAAGGGGGCCGAGGCTGATATAATGATGGTGTTGATGTTTTACTGCTTCGAGTCAAGCAGCCTTGGCGCCCGGCGAGACGTGTAGATTATACCAGTGCGGTTCTAAGAGGCTATCTGGCCGTTCGGTTTATCGTTATGTGTATGTGACAAAAGGGATTGTGGTATGTCAAAGAACGGATATTGTTTGGAATCCTTGCGGGCCTTTTTGCAGGAGGCATGCCGGCGCTATGAACAAGGGCAACGGGAGCCTTCATCGGGCATTTCTTCTCGGGGGGCAGGGGGGAAACGCTCGTCGGGACGCTATCCGCCACACATGGCCCCCGATTCTGAAATCGACGTGGCATGGGACGAGGTGGCCCGTCGCTTCGACGAGGGGGAAGAGATAGAGGCTATCGTCACGGGTTGGAACCGTGGAGGCTTGTTGGCGCTGTGGGACAACAAATTGCAGGGTTTTATCCCCATATCGCAGCTGACCGAGATTCCCACTTTTGAGGATGAAGCCTCCCGCGACGAGGAGTTGGCGCGTTGGGTCGGGGAGGTGTTGGATCTCCGGATCATCGAGTTGGACAGAAGCCGCAATCGGCTCATCTTTTCCCAGCGGGCCACCCTTTGGAATCCCAACGATGGTGAGCGAGTCCTCGCTGAGCTCTCCCCAGGGGATACCTGCACGGGTTATGTGAGCAACATCTGTGACTTTGGCGCCTTTGTCGATCTGGGCGGCATAGATGGGCTGGTGCATATATCGGAACTGTCCTGGGGCCGCGTCAATCATCCCTCCGAGGTGCTCTCCATGAAGCAGGAGGTTGAGGTATATGTGCTGGATGTGGACCGAGAGAACGAACGCATCGCCCTGAGCATCAAGCGGCTAAAGCAGAACCCTTGGGAAACGGTGCAGAAAGAATTCACCGTGGGCCAGACGGTGCAGGCTACGGTGACCAACATCGTAGAGTTTGGCGCTTTTGCCAGGATCAAGCAGGGGGTGGAGGGGTTGGTCCACATTTCCGAGATGGCCGCGTTCAAGGTGGAACATCCCAGCGAGATAGTGGATGTGGGGGATCGCATTTACGTGCGTATACTGGATATCGACTGTGCGCGCCACAGGCTCAGTCTCAGTATGCGTCAAGCTGGTTCGTAGCGCGTAGTAGAGACGGTGTGTTTGTGCCGCCCCGCATCTGAATACGCGTAGGCGAAGCAGACGCTTCGCCCTGCGGGTCGGAACGGCTTTCTGACCTACGGATCCGTCAATTAGATCCCCGTCTTCCTCTACCATGGGATGGAGAGGGGGAGGGTACGGGGTGGGGGTGAGGCCGTCGCCCGCCCACATCTGAATCCGGGTTGGCGAAGGAAACACGTTACGCTACAATGATCCGGCAGGCTTTCTGCATTGACAGATCCCCTCATCTTCCTATACTCTCAGTAAGCGTTTGCAGTCTTGGGAGATATCCTCACCGTGTCCAAGGCATCCTCAATCACGCCGATCCGAAGACAGTATATTGACATAAAGCGCCAGTATAAGGATGCCATTCTCTTTTTCCGGCTGGGCGATTTCTATGAGACCTTTGATGAGGACGCCCAGACGGTTGCCAATGAACTCGACGTCGTCCTCACCTCGCGCAATGTAGCCAAAGGGCAACGCATACCCATGGCGGGCGTGCCCCATCATGCCGCCGAGGGATATATCGCCAAGCTGATCGAAAAGGGCTACAAGGTCGCCATCTGTGACCAGGTCTCCCGCGAGCGCGTCGACGGCCTCATGCCCCGCGAGGTGGTGCGCGTGGTTACGCCGGGGACGGTGGTGGAGCCCGCGCTCCTCTCGGAAAAGCACAACAACTTTTTGGCCGCCGTCGTGTTGGAGGATGATCAGGCGGGGGTCGCCTACGCCGATATTACCACAGGCGAGTTCGCCACCACCCAGTTCGGCGGATCCCCTGTGGAGGAAGAGGTAGTGCGGGAACTGGACCGCCTGGCGCCCGCAGAGATCCTAGTGAGCGATGAGGGGGACAGCTTTGTGGGCGAGGGGGAGGCGCGGAAGGCTGAGTCGGCCCGGCGCTATCCTGCCTTTGCCGGCCTCCGAGCGCCCTTGACACTGTACGATGGCTGGCGTTTCGAGCAGGGCAACTGCCGGCGGGCCCTGCTGGAGCACTTTGATGTGGCCACGTTGGCGGGATACGGCTGCGGCGACCTTCCCTTGGCCGTGCGGGCGGCGGGGGTAATCGTACAGTATCTGCGCGAGAACCAGCCCTCGGCCCTCAAGCAGGTGTCGCGCCTGGCCACCTATTCTATCGATTCGTTCATGACCCTCGACGTGAACACGCGCCGGAATCTGGAGCTGCAATCCACGATCCGCGAGGGGCGCTTCAAAGGCTCCCTGTTGTGGGTGCTCGACGAGACCCTCACGCCCATGGGCGGGCGCCTTCTGCGCCGTTGGCTCGGCCAGCCGCTGCTGGAACGCGAGGCTCTGGAGAGACGGCTGACCGCCGTGGAAGTTCTCTTTGGCAATACGTTTCAGCGCGCTGCACTGCGAGACCTCCTGCATAACTATGGCGACCTGGAACGGCTGGCTAACCGCGTGATCCAGGGCATCGCCGGTCCCCGGGAGGTCGCGGGTCTCAAGTCGGCTCTCCAACAGGTCTCCGAGGTGGGGGCCGCAGTGGACAAGTTGGTGGACGGTATCACCATCGAGGGGGCCGACGCGATCTACCCCCTGAACGGGAAGGGATTGACGCCCTGCCAGGAGGCCATCGATCTGATCTCCCGTGCCATTGTCGATGAGCCCCCGGCCACCCTATCCCATGGCGGTGTGATACGCGAGGGCTACTCGGAGGAACTGGACGCCATCGAGGCCTCGGTCGCCGATTCCAAGGCCTGGCTTGAGGAACTGGAGGCACGCGAACAGGAGCGTACGGGCATCAAGAGCCTCAAGGTCGATTCGAATCAGGTCTTTGGCTACTATATCGAGGTCACCAACCCGAATTTGGAAAAGGTCCCCGCCGAGTATGTGCGGAAGCAGACGCTGGTGAACTCGGAGCGCTTCATCGTCCCCGAACTGAAAGAGCATGAGACCATCATTCTTAATGCCGTCGAACGGACGCAGGAACTGGAGGCCGAGCTGTTCGATGACATCCTGGAGCAGTTGGCGCGCATGGCCGACCAATTCCTGGAGACGGCGCGCGCTTTGGCCCATCTGGACGTGTACGCGTCCCTGGCCGAGGTAGCGGCCAAGTACGATTACGTGCGCCCCGAACTTTCCGATGGGGACGAGATTCACATCGTCGGCGGGCGCCACCCCGTCGTCGAGCGCACATTGGTCGATGGGCTCTTTGTGCCCAACGATACCGACCTCTCTCCCCAAGAGGGTATTCACATTATCACGGGGCCGAACATGAGCGGCAAATCGACCTATCTGCGCCAAGTGGCTCTGATCACCCTCCTGGCCCAGATCGGCTCCTTTGTGCCCGCAGAGTCGGCCCAGATCGGGCTGGTGGACCGTATCTTTACGCGAGTGGGGGCGCAGGACGAGATCACCGCCGGTCAGAGCACCTTTATGGTGGAGATGGTGGAATTGGCCAATATCCTCAATCACGCCACGAGTAAAAGTTTGCTCATCCTGGATGAGGTCGGTCGGGGCACCAGCACCTACGATGGCATCTCTATCGCTTGGTCCACGGTGGAGTATATCCATAATCATGAGCATCTGCGCTGCAAGACGCTCTTTGCCACCCACTATCACGAGCTGACCGAGCTGGAGAGCGCTTTGCCGAGGGTGCACAACTACAACGTGGCCGTCGAGCGGCAGGGGGATCAGGTGGTGTTCACCCATCACATTGTGCCCGGAGCCGCTGACCGCAGCTATGGCATACATGTGGCCCAGATGGCGGGCTTGCCCGCGGTGGTCATCCAGCGCGCGAAGAAGATCTTGAAGGATCTTCAGGAGGCGGGCCAGCGCGTGCCGGCGGATGGGACCAAGAAGGTCATGGAAGTGCGGCAGCTTCCCATGTTCGCTGAGCCCAACCCCGTGGTGCAGGAACTTCGCGCTATTGACGTCATGAGCATGTCGCCCCTTGAGGCCATAGAGAAGCTTGACGAACTAAAGAAACAGGTCTGATGAAGTCGCAATCGCGCCTCTTTCTCTTCCTGCTTGCCCTGGTGCTCGTGGCTGCAGGTTGGAAGTTGGTCGGGGACTCCGCTCACGAGATGCGAGGCGTGGTGCAGGAGCGACTGGATCGCGCTTCGCCGCCACTGGCCCCGGGGGAGAGCGTGGGGCAGACCTTTTTCTGTCGCCATGATGGACTGCGGGCCATCGAGTTTCTGTTGGTGCGCTACGAACCAGAGGAGGAGATACCCGCTTCGGCACGGATCGCGCTCACTCTGGAGAGACTTGATGGGGCTGGAGATGCACCTACACGGGTGGAGTTAAGCGCTGCCGGCTTGAAGCACAATCAGGCCTTGCGTTTCTCCTTCTCCCCCATACCCGACTCGGGCGGCGTGCCCTATCGCCTCACGCTGCGCTGCAATGGCGACTATGCTCTCGGTTTTTGGACCAGCAGCACCGAGGCGTATGCCTTTGGTGATCTGTTTCAGAATGGGGACAAGGTGGGGGGAGATCTTCGCTTTGTCACCTTTTACGACTATCATCTGAGCGACGCCCTGGTCGATGGGGTGCGGGAAATAGTCCACCGCATACGTTTTCTCCCCGCTTTGCTGCTGCTGTTAATTCTGCCCGGCTTGGCCATGGCCCTCTACTGCCTGCCCTGGGGACGCCTGGACGGCGGTACCTTTGCCGGGGTGGTGTTCTCCCTCAGCCTGATGGCGTGGCCGCTGCTCCTCCTATGGCGAAGTCTCCTTGGGGCGGGCGTGGTTTCAAGCAAAGTGGGGATGTGGGCACTCCTGGGCGCGTCACTGATTCTCGTGCTTTACCGCCTTTGGCGTAAACGCGGTGAACGGCTCTTGCGTTTGGAAAACGAGGGGGGTTCCTCCCTGCCCGACGTCGCCCTTGGGCTCGTCCTGGTGATCGCCCTGGCCACACGCTTCGTTCAGGTGCGCGAGTTGGCCGTCCCGGCCTGGGTCGATTCGCGGCACCATAGCCTGGTCACCCAGATGATCGCCGAGCGCGGCGCGATACCGTCCTCCTTTGCCCCCTACATGCCGGTGGATCATTTTTTCTATCACTTTGGCTTCCACGCTAACGCTGCCGTGCTCACCTGGCTCACCAATCTGTCGCCCTGTCGTGCGGTGCTGCTGTTGGGCCAGGTTCTCAATGGCCTCGCTGCACTGACGATCTATGGACTGGCGGTGGAGTGGACGGAGCGGCGTTGGGCTGGCGTGGTGGCGGCCGTGGTAGTCGGCGCCCTTTCCTACATGCCTGCCTACTATGTGAGCTGGGGACGTTACACACAGTTGGCGGGATTGGTGGCCCTGCCGTCCCTGTTGCTGATGACGCATTGGCTGTTTACGGACAAGAAGACGCCCCGTGGCGTTTGGGCCGTTGCTATCGTGCTAGCGGCGGGGATGGTCTTGACTCACTATCGCGTGCTCATCTTCTATGTACTTTTCTGGATTCCCTATGCCGTCTTGTGGCTGGTACGCCAGAGGGCGGCTCGGTGGGCTTGGCAGCGTCTGGGCAAGATCCTGGTGATTCTGGGTGGTGTGTCACTGGTCATGATTTCTCCTTGGGCCTGGCGCTTTGTGAACCGCATCTTTCCCAATGTACAGACCCTTTATGGTGGCTGGGGAGCCGCCGACGAGGGATATACGTCATTCCCCAGTGGTCTGTTGAAGGTGGGCTGGACGCGCCCGCTGCTCTACCTGGCGGGTGCGGGGGTCATCTGGGGGCTGCTGCGCCGCCGGGGAGAGATGGTTCTCTTTCCCTGCTGGGCAGGCCTTTGCTTACTAGTGGCCAACCTGCATCTTTTGGGGCTTCCCGATATCTGGCTGGTGCACAACGAGTCCGTGGTGATCTCCTTCTGGATGCCGATGGGCGTTCTTGTGGGATGGTTAGCGGGCGATATGCCCGCGTTGCTTGTGCAAAAGGCACGTAACCTGGAGGAAGGGCTGCCCCTGCGCCGTGCCATTTCCTGGGCCCTGTTTGCAGCCACCCTGCTCGTGACCATCTGGGGATGCTGGCGTATGGTGAACGTATTGAACCCCGTTACCGTGCTGGTCACGGAGGATGATCTTCATGCTGCCGAGTGGATCGCGTCCCATACGCCGCCTGAGGCGCGCTTTCTCGTCAACGCCCGTCGGTGGCAGGGCGAGGTATACGTGGGAACGGATGGCGGCTATTGGTTGCCCCTGCTGGCGGGGCGGGACACCACTATGCCCTGTGTCTTTTACTCCCAAGGGACGCCCGCCTATCGTGAGGAAGTGAATGCCCTGGCGCAGGCTGTGGAGGGGGTCGAGGACGTGGACGATACACAGCTGCTTCAGCACCTAGTCGACGCAGGGGTAACACACGTCTATGTGGGGGCAAAGGGAGGGGCGCTGAAGCCTCACGAACTCGAGGCCAGCCCGCATTACGAGCGCATCTATGCCACGGGCCCTGCGCACGTGTACAAGTTCGTTCCTTGAGACGAGGAGGCAGCATGTCCCTATACGTGGGGCTTGACGTGGGCACGACGACGCTCAGCGCGGTGATCCTCGACGCGGCCTCGGGGCGCCTGGTCGTATCTTGTGATCATGATAACACGGCCAGTATCACTGCGTCTTCACGGGCGGAACTCGATCTCATGGCCCTGCGTGCGTTGATCGTCGATCTGCTAGCCCAAACGGTGCGGGAGGTCGGGGAGCGGCGGGAGGAGATTCGCGCCCTGGGCGTGACGGGACAGATGCACGGCGTCGCCCTTCTCAGTCCCGACGCGGAACCCTTGGGTCCAGCCATCACCTGGCAGGACGGCCGCGTCGAGGAGCCCGTCCTCGGTCGTGACGTCAGTTACCTCCAGCGTTTCATGGCCCTCGCTGGCGGTAACGAGGCCTTTCGACGCATGGGATGTCTGCCGGCGGCGGGGTTCATGGGTCCCACTCTCTACTGGCTACAACTGAACGACCAGCTTCCCCCGCCCCCTGCTCGGGCCTGTTTTGTACCCGATGCGGCAGTGGCCTTTCTGATAGGTCGCCCCCCGCCCACCGATCCCACCGATGCAGCCAGTTCAGGGCTGTATGACGTGATCGACGGGTGTTGGGATCAGGCGCTCGTCGAGCACTTGGGGTTGCCCGTGGACATCCTACCTCCCGTGGAGCCCTCGGGACAGCCCGCGGGCGAGTTGCTGGCCAGCATAGCGGAGGCGACGGGGCTGCCCTTTGCGACGCCCGTCATGGGTGCGCTGGGAGATAATCAGGCCAGCTTTCTAGGGAGCGTGCGAGAGCCTGCAGAAGCCATCCTGCTGAACGTGGGGACGGGGGCACAGATATCGGCCCTGATCGACGACTTTCACCGCGTATCCGGGGTGGACACAAGGCCCTTTCCCCATGGGCGCTACCTGCTCGTGGGCGCCGGGTTGTTCGGCGGACGCTCCTACGCCCTATTGCGGGATTTCTTTCGTCAGGTGGGGCAAACCTTTTTCCGGGGGCGTGGCGACGAGGCGCTCTACCAGGCCATGAACGCCTTGGCTGCCGCCGTGCCGCCGGGGGCGGAGGGCGTGCGCTGTGCGCCCTTTTTCACGGGCACGCGCCAGGATCCCCAGTTGCGGGCCAGCTTCACGGGCCTCGGCCCCCATACCTTTACGCCTGGGCATCTGACCCGCGCCCTGTTGGAGGGCGTAGGGGAGGCCTTCTACGCCCTCTATGACCGCATGCGGCCCTTATTGGGGAAGCGGGAGTACCTGGTTGGCGCGGGCAACGGCATCCGCCGCAACCTACTCTTGGCGAGGATCCTGGCGCAGCGCTTCGGCATGCCGCTGTACATTGCTGCCCATGAGGAAGCGGCTGCCATGGGGGCGGCGCTCCTGGCGGCGGCGACCATGGGCGATTTCGACGGCGTCGATGCGGCGACCGAAAAACTCTGTTATGGTACAGTCATACAGTCCCCATCGGGTAGAGATGCAGGGGAAGGAGCGCCATGAACGAGAAGCGGGGATCGCCAAAGTAGAGTCGATTCTCGTGTGGCGGACAGAGGGTATGCTGGTGTGACATCGGCTATATTGTCGAGAAGCTGGCGGAGATCATCGCCGCGTGACGCTGATCTGGTCCGCTAGTCCCTACGCAGGCACCAAAAGAGGTATTGGCCGATTGCCAGCAGCGCCCAGAGCTCCCATTGCTCCAGGCCCAGGAAAAAGAGGCCCAGAGCAAGAATGAGAACAAAGGTGGCATACACAAGCACTAGCGATGTGGCCGCTTCCGGCCTCCAAACGGGTTGCGGATATTCATGTAGATTGCTCGGCTGCCTCGCCTCTGGTGCCTGAAGAGGGACATTAAACGCCACCGCTACGGCCCGTCATTGAATTGAGGGGCCAATGTGCTCGTCCTCTCCTGCTCCAGGGCGGCCATAGATCGCACTAATATCAACGTGCAAGAGCTGGCCGTAAATGGCTCCCTGGCCGGCGACGGGGAGATGACCGTGTATGCTGTGATGCTGGACCCCCTGACGGCGGCGGTGTGCAAATTGCCCGAGATCCGCAGCATGGTGGAGGAGCTTTTCGAAGCCGAGGCTCAGTGGCTGCCCCAGTTTGGCTAGGGAGTGGGAGGAGAAGAGAGGGGCGGAAAGACCCTCCATGGGGGCCTCACGGTGATCTCTCCAGATGGGGAGCCAGATCTTCCATCATACTTTCCAGGGGCATGTAGCCTATCAGGCGTTCGGCGGGCTCGCCGTCGACAAAGAGGATGAGGGTGGGGATGTTCATTACCCCATAGCGGACGGCCATATCGGGGTTCTCCTGCACGTCGAGCTTGACGACCTCCAGTTGATCCCCCGTCTGCTGGGCCAGTGCCTCCAGTGTGGGGGTCATCATGCGGCAGGGAGCGCACCATTCGGCCCAAAAGTCCACCAGGACGGGCGATTGGGCCCGCAGAACGTCCTGCTCAAAGGTATCCTCACTCACCATCTTCAAGTTTGCCATTGTTCTCCTCAGGGAATATCAAGATGACGTGTTTTCGGCAGACAGGACGTCGTCCTTCGCCGCCTTTGAAAGGGGATGTGCCAATTCCAAGAAGAACGAGATGATCCGTTCCAGTTCCTCCGCTTCCTGGGGAGTACCTTGAAGGCAGCGTTTGATATGGCGGCTCATGATAAGGAGGCTGGCCCGGTCCAACGCGGCCCGCGCGGCCATGAGCTGGGTTACAACGTCCTCGCATTCTCGATCCTCCCGCACCATGCGCTGAATGCCGCGAATCTGCCCCTCCACGCGTCGCAGCCGAGACATGATTCTCTGTTTCTCTTTTTCGGTCTGCTGCTCTGGCACGTCTCTCAGCTTTCCTCGCCGATGATTTAAAAGAGTATAGAGGCGCCCTTTGGCGGCGTCAAACCTTTGAACGCACTGCGGGCGGGGGCTAGCTGGGGTCGCTCGCAGGCTCGCGAGATATGGGCGCTACCTGCGCATTGGTGACGGAGATCAGGTCGTCTACCGCCAACTGCAAGTTGATGCCCCGTCTCCCGGCGCTGACGAGGATCTCTTCGCGCTCCTCCGCCGAGACGTCAAGGAACACGGGCCACGTCTTTTGCAGCAGGGCCAGGGGCGAGATGCCCCCCACCTGCAGCCCCGTGAAATCCTCAGCCTCCTCCAAACTGGCCATGCGCACCTTTTTCTCTCCGGCCACGGTGGCCAGATCCTTGAGATCTAACTCCCGGTCTCCTGGCACGATGGCCAGGATGGGGTGCGCTCTGCCCTCAGAGGGTACGGTGACCAGGGTCTTGTAGACCCGGTTGGCGGGGATACCCACCACCTCGGCCACGCCCTGGGCCGAGTGGATATCCTCGGAGAAGTAGTAGGCCTCGTAGGGAATCCCCTTGGCCTCCAGAATGCGCATGGCGTTCGTCTTTTCCGTCTCGTCCACCACGTCGTTGACTCCTTGTTGTCGCTTATCCCATGGATATTATGCACGCAGTGCCTCTGTTGCTCAAATGAAGAAAGATTGGCTCCCCTGAAAAAAGTTCCATGAGTTGCGTGGCACTTGATGGCCGTCCTCCAGCAATTCGCTCTCGTTATATACAGAGTATGCTTTTTTACTATAGATTCTCGCGAAAGTGCCACGCAACTGAACGTCTAATACCTTTTTAAGTGGAGCAAAGGGTGCACGCAAATGTTGTAGATGGCTCGCTATTCTTCGTCCGCGCAGGCGGACGATTGGCCGATAGGCCTTACGAGCTGGCTTCAGACGGCGAAAGCCAGGAAACGAACGTCCCTTCCGAACGTGCTCGGCCTGAAGCCCAGCGCAAAGGCGCTTCGTGCCGGGCGTCGACCTGCGTCGACGCATCTGGACAGCACCAAAGGGTGTGCTTACGTTACGTATGCTTACTTAGATTCCCTTTTCTAACAACCTCAATGATTGTAACAGACTTTGCGTGCACCCGGAGCCAAGATCGCCTGGTCTTTTCCTCCTGTGTATGATAGAATGCCCTCAGACGTTGGTTGAGCGTGCGTTCCAAAAGGAGGCATGTATGGCGATCAAACTTGGAAGAGGAGAGTTCGTCTACGAGGAGCATCTAGAGTGGGCCAACCTGCCCGAGGGCTGGACGTTCAAAGAGGTGGCCGACGTGGCCGTGGACGCCGATGACCGCGTCTACGTCTTCAATCGGGGCGACCATCCTATGATCGTCTTTGAGCCCGACGGCAGATTTGTGACCTCTTGGGGCGAGGGCGTTTTTGTCAGGCCCCATGGCCTCACGGCGGGGCCTGACGATACCCTCTACTGTGCGGACGATGGCGGCCATTGCATCTACCAGTTCACCCTGGACGGCGAGCTGTTGATGACCATCGGCACGCCCGGCGAGCCAGCCCCGCGACACAGCGGGAAACCCTTCAATCAGCCCACCAAGGTGGCCCTGGACCCCAATACGGGCGCTCTCTACATCGCCGATGGCTATGGCAACGCCCGCGTGCAAAAGTATTCGCCCGAGGGCGAGCACCTCCTTTCCTGGGGATCGTACGGCACGGACCCGGGCCAGTTCAACCTGGTGCACAGCATCTGCACCGACGCGGGGGGTCGCGTTTACGTGGCCGACCGGGAGAGCCATCGCGTGCAGGTGTTCGACGGCGAGGGCAACTACTTGGCGCAATGGAACAACCTGCACCGGCCTTGTGGTTTGCATATCGACGGGGGATTGGCCTACATCGGCCAGTTGCCCACGCATTTGAGCGTGAACGCCGACTATCCCAACATTGGAGCGTGTGTAAGCATCCATGACCTGACGGGGCGTCGCCTGGCAAAGCTGGGCGGCGAATGCGTTGGGGAAGAGCCCGGCCAGTTCACGGCGCCCCATGGCCTGACCGTCGACTCCCAAGGGGATATCTATGTGGGGGAGGTCTCTTGGAGCGCCTATGGGAGCCGGCTGGATCCGCCGCGCACGGCGCGTTCCTTCCGCAAGCTGGTGCGCGTGACATAGAGCGAGCGTGGAGCGGCCAGCGCTGCTCGTGCGCCGTGGTGGTACAAGTGGTGGCTGGCTCGGAATCGGAGATCACGTTGGATGCCAACCATCCGCTGGCCGGAGAGGATTTGACCTTTGACATCGAGCTTCCAGAGAGTGCTTAGCTGAGTGATCAATCCGCAACCGCCCGATGAGTGCCCGTGTGCCCATCAGGCGGCTGTTTGTCTCTGGTAGTCGTGGGGTCCCGCTCTGGAGATCGAGGCGAGGCCCTTGACGGCTCCGGTCCAGCGAGTTGATGCTGGGGCAAAGCCCTCTATCTTCTTATTCGGTGTGGGGAAACCACGCTCGACCACGCCATGAGATAGGATAGCCCAACTGGAGTCAAAGTTTCATCATGCCCCTGGGATTTCAGAACTGGTGGACCATCGATGACAACCCGCCATCGCACCCCGAATGCTTTGTCATCTCTTCCTACGCCCTGCGGGACCGTTCTCTGCCTACCAAGCCCACCAGAGCGCAGATCGAGCTGGCCTATCAATGGTGGAAGCGATTTCCCGATGCCTACCTCATCATGTCCTCGGGCGACAATCAGCGGCTGGGCATCACGAACGCCAAGGTGATGGCCGACTATGCCGTTGGACTGGGCGTCCCCCGTGGGAGTATCATCGAAGAAGATCGGTCGCTGAATACCCACGAGAACCTCCTGTATTGCCTAAAGATCATCGAGGAGAAGGGGCTGCAGCAGCCGACGCTGGTCACGCTGGACCTCTACACGCGGCGCGCCGTGGCGACGGCGAGGAAACTGGGCTGGAGCGACTTTTACTGGCTTTCCGTCTTCTCAGAGGGGGAGCCGGCCTACGGGTACAAGTGGCTGCAGACCCGCTCTCGCTTTACCATCTTTTGGTATGAACTATTTGCCTTGCTCTACAGCAAGATGGTAGGATGGGTATAGTAGGCTGACGCAACATGCAAACGGCGAGGAGCATGGGCAATGTGGTCGGAGCATCAAACGAGTGAGCTATCTGTGCAAGAGAGCGAGGCGAGAAGAGCGCGGGGAGGGCATCGGACGAGCGCCAGGATCATGGAGGTGGCGCTGCTGATCGTCCTGCCCATCCTATTCCACTACCTGATTCCTGTGATGGTGGTGGTTCCCAGGCCCTATTCGTACCTGGGCATCGTGCCGATGCTCCTGGGCTTGGGGCTGAGCACCTGGGCGTCCAGGCTGTTTCGCGAGGAGGGGACGGGGTTTCAACTGCAGGATGGCGGATATTCCCTGGTGACCACGGGCCCCTTTCGCTTCAGTCGCAATCCCATGTATCTGGGCATGCTGGTATGGCTTCTCGGGCTGGCCGTCCTGCTAGGATCGTTGAGTCCCTTTGTCTTCCCTCTCATGTTGTTGCTGCTGGCGAATTACCTTTTCATCCCCCTGGAGGAGCGGCGCATGGAGCAAGCGGCGGGGGAGGAATTTGCGGCCTACAAGCGGCGTGTCCGCCGCTGGCTGTGAGGCGTACGCAAAACCCCGCGCCCGGGATGAATCCCGGGTCTACGAGGGAAAAGCCTGTTGAAAACAGGCTACTGAAACATGAAACTCCTGCTGAACTATTAGAGGTTTTGCTCGGTACTGGTGAATGAGTAGAATATCCGTGATCGTACGGGATCTTTTTGATACCTCAGGATATTCATCGCGATTGAGTGTTCTGTGACGCACGACTTGAGGATGCTGCAGTGATGGATATTGAACGTTTGATATTTCGGG
>JAYENT010000032.1:0-21316 GCA_034722245.1 Chloroflexota bacterium | reverse complement strand
GTGGGCCAGCGGTCCCTATCAAGAGCGCTCAGCACCACCAACGCCGCGATGGCGACCAGTATGATGACCATGTCCGCCTCCTCGAACTAGAACATTTGTTCGTGACCATATAGTAGCACAAATGTTCTAGTGCGCCAAATGGAGGGATGGTGATGTGCGCGCAGGGCTGGCAGAACTGGCAAGCCAATCCTGCAGGGCTCGTGCCCAATCCTGAAGAGGTGGGGCTGGTTGGGAATCTAGCAAACTAGATCTTTTTGCCCCCCCTCTCCCACAAGTGGGAGAGGGGATGGGGGAGAGGGCACCTCTATATCTTCCCCACGGGGCAGATGGCGATGGGGGTGGAGCAACGGATGTCGTCCACCAAGGAGAAGATCAAAGGGACGAGCAACACAATGAAGAATGTTCTCATTAGATCCCACCGGATTCATCGTCCTCTATCTCGACGCCTTCTCGACCACGAGCCGACCTATCCTTAACCCACTCTTGTGACGGAGGCGGTTCCATGATGGGAGGCTGTTCATCGTCACGATACCAGCCAGGTCGCGTTGCGCGCAGCTCTGGATAGTAGACTTTGAACCGCCTTGCCTGGGTCAATGTTTCAATCGGAGTCTGGGGTCGCTTCGATGCCTCACGCCAGACCTTCCTCTCCACCGTACCCATGATGAGGTAACGATTCCCTATCGCCGACGGATCGCGCTGCACGAATACGTTGTACAATATATGCTCGATTTCGTGCTTGTGCGCTATGAGCAGATCGCAGTGCTCACAGTAGCGACAGGTGTAGTTCAAGGTGATCAGGTGCACGGGGTCGACGTGGATGACCAGAGGACGCTTGCGCTGACCGGTCTTGTTGTTGCAGAAGGGGCAACGAGACAGGCGCTCGTCAGGATAGGGATTCAGTACGAAATTGTATTGGGGCGGTGCGCTGAACATGGCTTTCCTTACGTCTGACATGGACTTCCCGTCAGTCATCAATCTGCACCTGACCTTTCTCGCCCTGACTTATCGCCGTCTCCCCCATACGGGGACCGGAGCCCGCCGGGCCAGCCCCGATTCGACATTTTGAGGATTGAAAAGTAATAATCGTTCGGCCCCGATACCGTATGGTCGTAACGCTCGCGTTCCCAAAAGAAATAGCTCGCCACGCCCGGAGTCCGAAACTAGCTGGGCCTTACACAGTAGGCAGAAGGGCAGGCGTGGGCCTCCACCAGATTCACGTGGTTCATCAACTCCCAGACCACCGCGGGTTCATCCCAGGGCTTGCATTACACGACGCCAGTACTTGCGTCCACGGCACGGCACGCTCCCGCCTGAGGTCGAATACATACATCACAAGGCACGGCATTCCCGCCGCCGGGAAGAGGTTCAAGGGCACGAGGAGCGCCAAGAAACCTCCTCCAACCACCCCACCACACACTCGGCCACCTCCTGCCACCCCGGCTCTGCCACAAGCCAGTGGGCATGATTCTCGAACTCCTTGTAGGTGGAGAGGGGTTCGTACTTCCTGGCGACCTTGCGAACGACCGAGGCGGGCACGATTCTGTCCTTGCCGCCCCCAATCACCAAGACAGGACACGTCACCTGTGAAGCGTCAACCCTGGATGCGCCCCTCGCGTCCAGAAACCAGAGCCCAATCTCAAAGGCCGTCCACCCCGATTCGTAGCCCAGCCTGTTATACGTCTCCTTTTGCGCCTCGGGCGGCAAGAGGTGCAGCGCTGAATAGACCGCCTCGTCGAAGGTCTGGCGCACGGGCTTTCTCCAAAAGCCCCACGTGGTCATGACGCTCCAGAAGCTCTTGATCACCGATGGCGTCAGCCCCAGGATGCCAGCAGACCACGCGGGGGCCAGCAGGACGAGGGCCTTGGCAAGCCCCCGACTTGCCAGGATCTGTGCCAGTAGCCCGCCCATAGAATGCCCCACGATTATGGGCTTGACACCAAGCCGCTCTACCTCCTGTTCCAGGTCTTGGGCATAGTCCAATAAACTCGTCGTTCCCAGTCGCGAATCGGGCGTCTCTTTGGAATCCATATCGTGATAGCGCAAGGCCGGGGTTATACAGCGGTAGCCCTCATTCTCAAAGAGCCCTCGATAGTTCTCCCAATACCATGGTCCGGCCCACATCCCGTGGATCATAAAGATCGTGTCCGTCACGGCTTGCCTCCCTGCTATGTGTATTGCGGCGCGTCGTGAATCGTTCCACAGATAACGCGCTGTAATCTGAACGTCCACAGCGCACGGCAATACCTGTAAAGACGATGTCCTAGAACGGAAGCTCCTCCTCCAAGCGCTCCAGGTTGGCCAGCCCTGGCTCTATCTCTCCCGCTTCCAGCCGGTGCATAAGATGGACGACGGCCTCGTTCATGGGCGTGGGCACGTCCAGTTCCTCCCCCCTTTCCACGACGACGCCGTTGAGATAGTCCACCTCGGTGCGTCGGCGCTTGATCACGTCCTGCAGCAGTGAGGGGCGCCCCGGCTCCGGCAGGCGTGCGGCCTGCTCCGCCGTCAGGCCCCGTCCCGTGCGCGCGGCCTTGAGCTTGTCCCTGAGGGTTAGAAAATCCTCACGGGTGCTGGCCCGGGCGAACTCTTGGAAGGAGAGGGTGTTCAAAGGCTCCAGAGCGATGCCCATGCGCGTGGCCACCGTGGCCGCCTCACCGCCAATGACGGCGCGGACGAGGTTCTCCAGATCCGCTTGTGCGGCGTCCATCTCCTGCGCCTCGGAGCCCAGAAGTCCGGACAGGGCGTTGCCCATGGCGTTCCAAACCAGCTTGGACCACCGAGCGCCCCACACGTTGGTCGTGGCCTCGCTTGGGCCGATGGCCTGCAGCATCTCCACCACCTTCTGAACGCGGGGCGTGATTCTGCCCGACAGCTCCCCCACCGTAAAGGCGTGGGTGGTGGTGGGATCGGTGCGCACTACGTGGCCGGGGTCATAGACGCCGGCGCTGATGAGGGTCATGCAGCCCACCGTGCGATGATAACCTACGATCTGCGCCACCGGCTCATCGTTCAGGGCGTTCATCGCTGGCAAGATGAAGCCGGAGGGTTTGAGATGGGGTGCGATCAGATGGGTGGACCAAACGGTGTCGTAGGACTTGACGGAGAGGAAGACTATATCAAAGGGGTCCCTGAGGGTACTGACCTCACTCAGGTGGAGAGCCGTGACGGGGATGGTAAAAGTGCCGTTCACGTCGCTGAGGGTCAGGCCGTTGTCTTTCATGGCCTCCACGTGGGCGGCCCACTGGTCGATGAGGATCACGTCGTGGTTTTCGCGGGTGAGGTAGGCACCGATGGAGCCGCCGATACCTCCCACGCCCAGTATGGCTATGCGCGGTTTCATTCTAGCCTCCTATGCCTTGCTTGCCAGTTGATATGATGGTCGATACATAGCCTGACAGTATCACGAAGGGATAGACCATGTCAAGGCGTCTATCAGGCTTTCCCCCGCCCTGAAGAGGCGGGGCTGGTTAAGCAGTTCACAGTTCTACACACATGCCCCTTTTCCTGAGGTAACGCATTAGTTGGATTGTTAGATCCGACTGATCTTCCCCTCCCCCGCGTGGGGGGGATTTGAGGGGAGGGGGCCAAAACCGAAAACTCGCGACGGCATGCCATAATAGGGGACAGCGTGAGAGGCGATGGGAGGTGACGGTAAACGTGCCGGGTGTCACGGACTATGTGATGGGACATACCTTCTTTGGCGCGCTGGAAGAGGCCCAAGTGCGCGACCTGGCACGCATGGGATCGCTCCAGAAGATGGACGCAGGACAGATCCTGGGCCTGGGGGGCGACTGTTATACGGCTGTGTACCTCGTGATGGAGGGGCGCATACTGCGGCGAGTGTGAGGACGTATGTCCCATGGGGGCCATCGCCATCCCCTACGAGATCGTCGTGAGGCACCCAGAGGATGCTGCCAAAGGGGAATAGCGCCTCGGGTGGATGGTACGTGCCCCAGGCGCCAAAAGCGGGGCCGAAGATTCTCCGGCCCCGCTTTATGGTAGCGACAACGTGCGGATCAGGGAGCCTCCCAGCCCGGACACGTCATCTCCTCTGGACACCGCACGCACTGCCTTCTAACACCTTCAGGGGACAGGCGTTTGGCATCCACACCAGGGGCGATATCCTTGGCGCAGTAGCCATGGCCCTCAAGCATCACATAGTAACGACACTCGGGGCAGCGATGGTTAACAACCTTGCGACCGAACAATCCCATAGATCCATCTCCTCAAAAAATAAAAATCCGTCGCGAGGCCAACAACCAAATGGCCTCATCCAAAATATGACAGGAGTATACGGCCTCGCGCCTTTCTGTCAAATGGCAAACTCGTACGCTTCTGAAGAGACTGAAAAAAGAGCGGGGCTATTGTGCTGTGGGACAGAAATCGAGCCCCTGTGCACTTGCCCTACCCCAAGAGTAACGTATGTACTTGATGAGGAGAGTCGCCCGTCCAGAAGATAAATGATGGACAGGGAAGGGGTCATTTGCCATGTTATGTCGTACCCTCGGTCGCACGGGGCTCAAGGTCTCCATCGCCGGATTGGGTACCGGCGGCGCGTCCAGGCTGGGGCATGACACGGGGCGCACACGTGCCGAATCGCGCCGCGTGGTGCGCAAGGCACTGGACCTGGGCATCACAGAGACCGCGGCTGGCGATCCGCGTCACGGGATGCTGCAGACGGCCCTTCGGGAAGACCTCTTTGACACCTTTATGGTGAAGTACGGTATCCTGAATCAGCGGGCCGGTGAGGAGATATTCCCCCTGGCGCGGGAGAGGAATTTGGGCATCTTTGTGATGGCTTCTGTGCGCACTTCGCTTCGGACTCCCCAGGGAGGCAGTAGAGACTATCAACCGATTCATTGAGGGCAGGTTGTTGTCCATACCCAGGCCGCGGGAGGAGGATCCCTTGGGACTGGGCATGGTCACCGACGGGGAGATTCCCTCGGTCACAGAGGCTGCCTATCAATTCGCCGCGGCTCCCGAGGTGGTGTCGACGGTACTGATAGGCACAGGGGACCCAAAACACCTGGAAACCAACGTGGCCGACCTTTTATCTCGGCCGCTTTCGGAAGCCCAGCGAGATCACTTGAAGGAGACGTACGGCCATCTGGCCTGGAACGCCCGAGAGTGTTCGGCCTCTACACAAGTCCCTGCTTCCTGTACACCTCAGCCGCCTCGCGGATGAAACGTGCGTTTTCCACGGCGTCGTACTCCAATTCCACCTCATCGGCCAGGGCGAGCAGTTCCTCATACGTCAATCGGTAGGGGCGCAGCGCTTCGTAGACGGCTAGCACTTTCTCATTGGGCACTGTGGCGAGCTCTGCCGCGCGCCTGAAATTGGCCGCCAGTTGCGGGAAGCCGGCCTCCTCGGCGATGCTTGCCTGCTCGCGCAGGGTATCTGGATGTATGCCCAGATCATCTGCGTCGATCTTGCCAGCCCGAAGGTTCTCCATGGTCAGGTCGGACAGCGGGCGACCGGTTCGGGACCGGACGGACTCCCGTGCGTGCTCTCCCAACGGATAGTGTTCTTTTTCGCTCACGTAGCAGCCTTTCTTCAAATGTGCCCTATACGTCGGGCTCCCAGTCGAACCAAAGCTCGGTGGGGGGGCGATCGGGATCCACCTCCTCACACTCGCGCCTGTGCAGGAGCATGGTCTTGACGATCAGGCGCAGCCGCACCCAGTTGTCCACCTTGACGGGAACGGGTTCCACCGATTCCCCCTTGGCATAGCGCGCCGCGTTGCGCCCGATCTCACGAAAGGACTCCAGGGTCAGATTGGGCGAATGGGAGAAGAGTTCCAGGTTGTTCAGGGGCGCCAGGTCGGCGCGATGGATCACCGTGGTCCCCCGCGATTGCATTCCGATAGAGACGCCGGAACCGCTCAACTGGGCCCCGGCATACCCGATGAAGGCGCAGTCGGCGGAGTGGTGCACCTTGACCAGGCGCGCGCTCAACCCCTCCTCCGCGATGCCGGTCATCACCTGCTCCAGCACTTGGTCATGGGGCAGTCCGTTGATGGTCTGGGTCAACTCTTTGCCAAAGGCGGGGCCTACAGCGATCACGACCTCGGGGGCATCCCCCTTGGCAGCGGGTCCGAGTTCCTTCAATCGCTCCACGGGATTCTCGCCCTGTCCCTCCAGATAGCCCGCCGGTGACTTGGCCTGGGGAATGTCGCGTACCTTGTCCCAGCGTTCCCCCTCAAGACGATAGCCCGTCCCCGGCCCCCGATAATCGTTGGGATCGTTGATGCCACTCAACACGCCGAAATTGGCATCAAATATGGCCGAGGGCTGCAGGTAATCCCCCAACACGCGCTGGCGGGTCAACTCCAGCAAGCGCTCGGCCACCTCGGGGAAGCCTCCCTCGTCAAGGGCGCGTATGGCATCCAGCACGGTGCGATCTCCGGCCAGAAACGCATCGGCGGCCTCCAGATCCTCCGCCACGTTCCGATCCGGCATGTCGCGGCTGTCCATGGCCGTCACCGCCGCCTCGATTTCCTCCTCGGTGATGGAAGGGAAGTCGAGCCCCTTGTACACCGCCTGGATGGCCCGAGCCGCCCGCTCCCGAATGGTTAGCGCCTCCTCCTCGGAGATGGGGTGCAGCCCAGCGTCGATCTTCATGTCGCGCTGGATCACGTTATAGTCGTCGTACTCGGTGACGTCGAAACACCCGCCGCCAAACATGTTGTCGTAGCGGGGGACGGCGCTGAACCCCGAATGCACAAAGTCTGTGCCCGGGATGAACTGGCACATCAGCTTGGCCGTCTTGCGCATATCGGAATGGCTGGCCAGCGCATCGTTGCCGGAGGCGACCTCCAAGTTCAGCATGGAGGCCAGCAGATTCTCTGCCAGGATGACGCGCACGCCGCCGGGGAGCGATTCGGGCAGGGCCACGCAACTGATAGAGCCGTTCTGCACGCCCTGGCTGCCCGCACCACGGGTGACTAAAAGGCAACGGGCCTCCAGGTAGAGCATGGAGCGCCCTTCGGAATGGCCCATCAGGGCCTCGGAGCCCGTGCCGGAAGTGAAGCGGATCTTGACGCCGCGCGAGGCATAGGCGGAGGCCAGAAAGGCCTTGGACCACGGCGTATCGTCTCCATCTACAAAGGCGCCCTCTGTGCCATAGACGGAGAGGGTCTCCGCGTAACTGGTTAGACCCTTGAACCCCAGGCGCAGGTTGACGCCCTCCTCCACGGCGCACTGGGTCAACACCCCGCCGCGTCCCACCTGCGAGCCGACCAGGATGGACAGCGCATTCAGAGGGGCATAGCGCGCCACGCCTACCGTGGTCTCGTTTTCCGCGAACCCCCGCAGCGCGGCCTCGGCGGCGTCGGCGGCCAGCAGGGCAGGGTTCTCCTTGCGATTGGTCACGTGAGCCTGATTGGCGGGCGTTCGCCGTACGCGCATCTTGCCTAGGCCCATCATCATCTCCAACACGCTCATGTGCCCCACGATCTCCACCAGCTTGGCCGCCGTACAGCCGGCCACCAGGCGGCTCACCTCCTCACGGGAGACGTTGATGTCCACCAACATACGGGCGATGGCCTCCGAGGGGGTGCTCATGGCCTGCTGGGCCACCGAGAGATCCAGGGCGTGATCGGCAATGAAACGGTCGATCATGTCCATCTCCTCGCGGGGCACGCCGTCCATCTCCATCACTCGCCCATCCTCGACACGCAGGCTGGGTTTGGGGTCGTCGGGACCGTCGGACACGATCAGCCCAGCCTCGGGCCACTCGTGCACAAAGGCGTCCTTATTGATGGGTCTGTCATCGAGCAAAGCGAAGCGTTTTGACTCTCGCATAGGTCTCCTTCAAGCAGATCGACGCGCCGTGTAGGGAAACACGGCACACGAGGCAGATTACAAATTGTCTCCTTCAGGCGCCGCTCTTCGCACCACACATGGATTGATTGTAGCACAGGCGACCAAAAAGGCCAATCGTTCGGGCGCCTTCACGCCTCAGCTTCCCGTGGGTCGCGGATGAAGAATACCGACAGAAGAAGAGAGATGAGGGTGGCTGCCAAGACAAAGAACCACGGATAGGCAGGGTCCCCATCATAGAGATAGCCGCCAGCGAGGGAGGCGAGCATGATGGGCACTGTTATGAGAAAACCCACACCGGGGCCGCCTATGCCCCCGCTGCTGGCCCCGATCATGAGGGAGCCGCGCCCCAACGCCGCCATGACGCGCCCCCGCAGATCCCTGGGAACCAAGTCGGCCATCAGCGCAGAGCAGGCGGGGATGAAGAAGGCGTTGGTTATGCCCACTACCGAGCGGATCAGCAGCACGTGGAAGAAGGTCTTGGACACGATAAAGAGGGGGATAACCACCAACGAAGCGAAAAGGGAGATCCGGATGCAGCGTGATCGACCGCTGCGGTCGACCACCATGCCTGCTGGGATATAGATGAGGTTGCGTAGAGCGGTCTCGATAAAGAGCACAAGCCCCCATTGCACCGAGGAGAGACCGATCTCCTGTGAGGCGTACACCACCCAAAAGGGCCCGGCGATGGCGTTGGCCATATACCCCAGAATGAGAATGGCTGCCAATACACTCAGTGAGCGGGGCAAGTTCCTCAGGATGTCCGGGACGTCCTTATAGGCATCCTTGACGGTTTGGGGGAGGTCGGCAAGTTTCACCCGTTCGGCGTCATGGGGGGACGTATCCTCGAGATAACGGAGATTGATAGCCGCCGATGCCAGGTAGACGATCATCAGGACGGCGTAGAGCAAGCGTATGCCCGCGGCCACACCTAGTATATCGATGGTAAGCCCTGCCACATAGGGGGCCACAACGGCCAACAGGCCAGCGATGCTGTTCATGGTGGCGATGCCCATAGCACGGGTTTCTGGCGAAAGTGAGTCGGCGATGATGGCAGAGCTGGCTGGAAACTGCAATACACCAACTCCCTGCAACAGGCCTGCCAACGCGATAAAGTGCCAGTTGGGGGCCAGGACGTACAATAGCAGGATGGCGCCAGAAAAATAGCCCGTAAAACCGATCACCTTGACCCTGCTCACCCTGTCTGCGAGGTATCCAGCGATGGGAAAGGCGATCAAGCCGGCCAGAGGCCGCAGTGAATTGACAAAGCCGATCTGCGCCGGTTCGCCCCCCAGAGCCAGGATGTACAGGGAGGCATAGGGGAAGACCATGGAGCGAGCGAACATGCCCATGGCCCCGGTCACCGTCATGACCAACATATTGCCGTGCATGAATGCAAAGGCCTTGCGCAACGATTTTATCATTGGCCCTCTCTAGCCGGACGTTGTTCGAGGGGAATCACGTGCTGCCACCCCGGGGAAGACATGGGAGGTGTCGGCACCCCAGACAAGGCATCATATCCCCCCGATATTAGCGAATGACAGTAAACCCTGCAAATTCTCCGTGTATAAGGGGCACTTCGCGCTATGAGCCTGGGAGAAGCAGCGGATACAGCAGAAGAGCGTGACGGCTCGCAAGCGGCCAGTATGCTCACAGTGGAAGGATGACCTTAACGTTCTCGCTCGCCCAGATCCAGCGGCTTTGCGATCCCCTGTCGTCACGGGATCAGTAGTCCGAAGGGCCGGGCGCTCGATTAGGTAGGCGGCCCGCCGGGGTGCTTACAGCATTAAACGTTCTTATCGACGGGGTGGTCACCTTGGGATAGAAACTACTTTCCCCTTTGACCCCACGCGGGCGGACATATATAATCCCCGTGTCTATTGCGACGGGGGACGATATGTATCACGGCCTTACACTTATACTATGCGGGCTCGGAAAAGCAAGGGGACTTGGCGTCACGGGCCGATTTGTGCCGCCCACGGCGAGGGCGTAGCGTGCCAGACGATCTCCGCAAAGACCTGGGCATCCTCCTCGTCCTCCTCGCCCTGGCAATTCTCTTTTTCTGGCCCGTCACCCTGGGCGGCAAGACGATCCTTCCGGCGGATAATGCCTTTGCCTGGGAGCCGTGGAAGAGCTATGCGGAGGAGGCGGGGGTCGCCACGCCGCACAACGGCCTGCTGAGCGATCTCTACCTGGAGAATTACGCCTGGAAGCGCTTTATTCGCCAGTCGCTGCGCGCCGGCGAGCTTCCCCTGTGGAATCCCTACGTCTTTGCTGGCGTCCCCTTTCTCGCCGCCGGCCAGCACTCGGCCCTCTATCCCCTGAGCGTCCTGTTCTACGTGTTGCCGCTGTCCCAGGCCTATGGCTGGTTTGCCGCCCTGCACCTCTTTCTGGCCGGTGCCTTCACCTACCTCTTTGCCCGGACCCTGCGCATCGGACGGGCAGGAAGCACCCTCGCCAGCGTGACGTTCATGTTCAGCGGGTTCATGGTCATTCGCAACGTGTTCCCCATGATCGTGGCCGCCGCCGTATGGTTGCCCCTCATCCTCACAGTCATAGAGCGCATCGTCCGCCGTGCGGAGGGGGGCGAGGTCGGCCTCGTGCCCCACATCCCCGACGTGGCCCTGGGCACGCTGTCCTTTGGTATGGGGTTCCTGGCCGGGCACCCAGAGATGTACTATTACATAGCCCTGGTCGCCGGCGCCTATGGCGCCTGGCGCCTGGTGAGCGCCAGACTATCGCGCACCTCCTGGCGCGCCCTGGGTAGTGGGGTCGCTGCCCTGCTCTGTATAGCAGTGCTGGGGCTGGGACTGGGAACCGCTCAGTGGCTGCCGCTGCTCAACCTGGTGCGCCAGAACTTTCGGGGCGGCACCACGACTTTCAGGGAAGTGCTGGGCTGGGCCTACCCGACGCGGCGCGTCATCGCCCTCCTGCTGCCCGACTTTTTCGGGAACCCCTCCCACCACAGCTACTTTGATCCCCTGGCTTGGAAAACCTTACCGGTCACCGTCAACGCCCTGGGTGAGCGCATCGACACCGTGTACTGGGGCATCAAGAACTATGTTGAGGGGGCCAGCTACGTGGGCACCCTGTCCCTGCTCCTGGCCCTGGTGGGCGTCCTCTGCCGAGGCCGCAAGCGAAAGGGATTTTTCGCCCTGCTCGCCGTGCTCTCCCTCCTCTTTGCCTTTGGCTCTCCTCTCTACATCGTGATCTACAAGCTGCCCGGCTTCGATCAGATCCATTCTCCCTTTCGCTGGATCTACCCCTACACCCTCTGCATAGCTATCCTCGCTGGCATGGGGTTTGATATGTTGTGTGACCACACCGTTACCGACATGGAGAGGGAAAAGCGCGCCAACTTCCCTGTGGGCGAGTGGCTAGGCCGACGCTTCCTGCCCCAGGCGGCCCTATGGGGCGGGCTCCTGCTTCTGGGGGGTCTGGGGCTCAGCCTCCTCATCGCGGAGCAAGCCGTGGCTCTCAGCGCCAGGATCATGCACGCTCTCTCTCTGGCGCCCCGGGCTTTTGCCGACGGTCGCATGTTCTACGCCTACCAGTTTCGCAACCTGGCCCTGTTCGGTGGGGCTCTTTTCCTGGGCGGTCTTATCCTGAGCCTTCGCAACAGGCTCCCCCGCATCCTCGTCATCCTCCTTACCATCGCCATCGTCGTGGCCGAGCTCTTTATCATCGGTCATTCCTTCTTTCCCGCCGTCGATCCGGCCCTGGTGGGCTATACCACCCCGGCCATAGAGTTCTTGCGGCAGGATGACGATCTGTACCGCATCACCAGCTACATCGAGGGTGGCGAGAAGACCTTTCAGGCCAACGCGGGCATGTTCTACGACATCGCCGACGTGCGGGGTTATGATTCCATCATCCCCCGCCAGTACGTGGAGTATATGTGCCTCATCGAGGAACAGGATGAACTGAAATACAATCGCATCGCCCCCCTCTCGGAGCGATCATCCCTGGAATCGCCCCTGCTGGACATGCTCAACGTCAAGTACGTGCTGACCGACAAAAAACACACCATCGACAGCGCGGGATACACCCTGGCCTACGATGGCGAGATACGCATCTACCGCAACGAAGACGCCCTGCCCCGTGCCTTTTTGATAGATAAGGCCATGGTCCTGCCCGACGCGGAGGCGCGCCAGGAGGCGCTGCGCACCTTGGATCCGCGCCAGGCCGTCATCCTGGAGGAAGCGCCGCCAGGCGATCCCACTGGGGATGGGCCGCCGACCTTCCGGCGGGTGGACGCCATCGACTATGGACAAAACGAGATCACCATCACCTTCGAGACACCCACGCCGTCCTTCCTCGTGTTGGGAGACTCTTATTTTGACGGCTGGCTGGCCTTCATTCGGCCCGCCGACGCCGCGGATCCCTCACTGGAAGAAAAAAGCCTGCCCATCTACCGCGCCAACGGTAACTTTCGCGCCGTGCGGGTGCCGGCGGGCCGTCACGTGGTGCGGTTCAAATACTCTCCCGACGAGATCAAGTTCGGCCTCTATATCAGCTTCCTCTCCGGCATCGTCATGCTGCTAGGGTTGGGGCTGTGGGGATGGCGGCGGCTTCGGGCACGGGGAGCAAGGGAAGACGACAGCGTCGCCCGCCGCGTGACCAAGAACACGCTGCTGCCCATCCTCCTCTCCCTGGTCAACAAGGGCATCGACATGGCCTTTGCCATGCTCATGCTGCGCATCCTGGGCCCCGCCGATGCGGGCAAATATTATCTGGCCGTGGTGGTCATCGGTTGGTTCGATATATTTATCAATTTTGGTCTCAACACCCTGGTGACGCGCGAGGTGGCCAAAGATAGGCAGCACGCCAATCGCTACCTGTCCAACGCCATCGCCCTGCGCGTGGGGCTCTGGGTGGTGGCCATTCCCATCATGGCCCTCTTCTTTCTCACCCGCGGCCTCACCAAGCCCTTGGATCCGCGCACCATGCTGGCCATCGGACTATTCCAGGTAGGCCTTTTGCCCAGCAACATCTCGGCCAGCCTCTCGGCGGTCTTTAACGGATACGAGCGCATGGAGATCCCCGCCTCCGTCACTACCCTTACCACGTTGCTCAAGGTGGCACTGGGCACGGCGGCGTTGATGATGAACACGGGGTACGTGGGGCTGGCCGCCGTCTCCATCGTGGTCAACGTGATCACCCTCATCGTCCTGTATGCGCTATTGCGGAACACGCTGTTTCGCCCCCACGCGGCTCTTGATTTTGGCTTCCAAAGGCGCATGCTGAGGATCTCCTATCCCCTCATGATCAACCTCCTGCTGGCCACCCTGTTCTTCAAAGTGGCCATCGTGCTCCTGGAGTGGCTCACGGGGGATCCGAGGGTGCTGGGCTGGTACAGCACGGCCTACAAATACGCCGACGCCGTGCAGATCATCCCCTCCTTTTTCACCATGGCGCTGTTTCCCATCCTCTCCCGCTATGCCGCCGAGGCCAAGGATTCCCTGCTGCGCGCCTACCGTCTGGCGGCCAAGTTACTGCTCATAGCGGCAGTGGTGGGGGCGCTCCTCGGCTGGGCCCTGGCGCGAGAGCTGATCGCCATCTTGGGCGGCTCCCAGTACCTACCCCAGGCAGCGCACATCCTGCGGGTGATGATCTGGTATATGCCCATCGGCTTTATGAACTCCCTCACCCAGTACGTACTCATTGCCCTGAATCGCCAGCGCTTCCTCACCAAGGCTTTTGCCATCGGCCTGGCCTTTAACGTCGTCGCCAACGTAGTATTGATCCGCCAGTTCGGCTATATGGCCGCCGCCTACGTGGCCGTAGCCTCCGAGTTGGCCCTCTTTATCCCCTTTTACGTGGGCATTCGGCGCCATCTGACCAGGATGCCCTGGCTTCGGATGGCCTGGAAGCAGGGCGTTTCCTCGCTGCCCCTTGTACTGCTGGTGACCCTGCTGCCTCGTCGCTATCTCGGGCTGTCGGTGCTGGGGGGACTGGTCTGCTACGTCGTAGGGCTCAAGGCCGTGAGCATGTTCGACGAGCAGGAGCGAGCCCTGATTGCCGGTATCCTGCCCGCAGAGGCGATCAGGAGCGCCGTCGGCCGTCTTGTGGGCGGACGTTTTGACGTAAAGACAAGCGAAAAGTAGAATATTCCCGATTGTAATTGACCGTATCCCCGAAAGGGGATAATCATAGTGTGAATATGAATGGAACTGTAGGAGGCAAAAGGTGCCCGAGACGATACATATCGAGGATGTGGCAGAACACGTAGGGGAAGAGATCACCATCAAGGGCTGGCTCTACAATCAGACGGACAAGGGACGCCTGCAGTTCCTGTTGGTGCGTGACGGCACGGGTATCATCCAGGCCGTGGCTTTTGAGGACGACGTCGAGGCCGACGTGTTCAAAGCCATCACCCAACTCAGCCAAGAGTCCTCGATCATCGTCTCGGGCACAGTACGCGCCGACGAGCGCGCGCCCGGCGGCCACGAACTCTCTATCACCGATCTGGAGATCGTGCAGTTGGCGCAAGAGTACCCCATCACCCCCAAGGATCACGGCATCGATTTCCTCATGAGCAATCGCCATCTCTGGCTGCGCTCCACCAACCAATGGGCCATCCTTCGCGTACGCGCCACGGTCATCCGCGCCATCCGCGACTGGCTCGACGACCACGGCTTCCTGCTGGTGGATACGCCCATTCTCACCCCCGCCGCCTGCGAGGGCACGACGACGCTTTTCGAGACTGACTATTTCGGCGAATCGGCCTATCTGAGCCAGAGCGGCCAGCTCTACAACGAGGCCACCATTATGGCCTTTGGACGCACCTACTGTTTCGGCCCCACCTTTCGCGCCGAAAAGAGCAAGACACGCCGCCACCTCACCGAGTTCTGGATGGTGGAACCCGAGATGGCTTACGCGGACCTGGAAGAGTGCATGCGCGTGGAGGAGGAATTCGTCTCGTACATCGTGCAGCGCACGATGCAGGAATGTGCCGAGGAACTGGAGATATTGGAACGGGATACCGAGGAGCTGGCGAAAATCGTGCCTCCATTCCCACGTATCACGTATGACGAGGCCATAAAAAGGCTCCACGAGGAGGGGCTGGAGGATATCCAATGGGGCGATGACTTTGGGGCGCCCCACGAGACGGCCCTGGCCGAGATGTTCGGCAAGCCCGTGTTCGTCCACCGCTATCCCACGGCCAGCAAGGCCTTTTATATGGAGGTCGATCCGGAGAACCCCAAAGTCTGCCTTTCGGTAGACCTTCTGGCGCCCGAGGGGTATGGGGAGATCATTGGCGGGGGCCAGCGCACGGCCAGCCTGGAGCTATTGGAGAAGCGCATCGAGGAACATGATCTGCCCCGCGAGGCCTTTGAGTGGTACCTGGATCTTCGCCGCTACGGTTCCGTACCGCACTCGGGGTTCGGGCTGGGCATCGAGCGCACCGTGGCCTGGATATGCGGCCTGCACCACATCCGCCAGACGATCCCCTTCCCGCGCACGTTGGGACGCATCTATCCCTAGAGAGCATCAGACTATAGGTGGGCGAAGCCCACCTATAGTACACCCTATTTGGCCAGGTAATCAGTAATCGAAAATCCAGAAAGAGGAAACCACACATGACAGAACCAATGCGCGTAGCCGTCACGGGTGCCGCCGGCAATATCGGCTACGCCCTCGTCTTTCGCATCGCCAACGGCGACCTGTTCGGCTCTGAGCAGCCCGTCGCCCTGCAGCTTTTGGAGATCCCCCCGGCCATGGACGCCCTGGAGGGCGTGGCCATGGAGTTGCGCGATGGGGCCTTCCCCCTGCTGGCCGACATGGTGCTCACGGATGACGCCAACGTGGCCTTTGAGGGGGCCAACTGGGCCCTCCTCGTGGGCGCCAGGCCCCGGGGGGCGGGCATGAAGCGGGCCGATTTGCTGGAGGCGAACGCGCCCATCTTTGCCGCCCAGGGCACCGCCCTGAACGAGCACGTGGCCTCGGATATACGGGTGGTGGTGGTGGGCAACCCGGCCAACACCAACTGCCTTATCGCCTCCCATCATGCCCCCGATATTCGCGCCGAGCGCTTCACGGCCATGACCAGGCTGGATCACAACCGCGCCATCAGCCAACTGGCGGCCAGGGCGGATGTCCCCGTCACCGAGATCAAAAAGGTGAGCATCTGGGGCAACCACAGCAGCACTCAGTATCCCGATGCCTACCATGCCGAGATAGCCGGGCGCCCGGCGCCCGCCGTCCTCAATGATGACGAATGGATCAAGAAGACCTTTATCCCCACCGTGCAACAGCGGGGCTCGGCCATCATCGAGGCCCGGGGACAGAGCAGTGCGGCCAGCGCCGCCAACGCCCTCATCAACCACGTGCAAAGCTGGTATAATGGCACCCCGGAGGACGACTGGGTGAGCATGGCTATCCCCAGCACGGGGGCCTACGACTCGCCAGAGGGCGTGATCTTTAGCTATCCCGTAACCATCGAGGACGGCGTGTACAGCGTCGTGGAAGGGCTAGAGCTGAGCGATTTCGACAGAGAGAAGATCGCCATCACCAGCGCCGAACTGGAGCAGGAGCGCGAGACGGCCCTGGCCCTGTTCGACTAGGCAATCTACGAATTGACACGATCGAATGACAAGACCAGCTCCGCCCTGAAGAGGCGGAGCTGGTTTCTCTACGCAACAGGACCGTCCGTTTACGGCGGTGCAATGCGCCCTCTCCTAACCCCTTATATCCCCTTCCCTCTCCCGCTCGTAGGCAAGGGAAGGGGATGCGCAAAAAATAAAAAGGTACTCTTCTTTCCATATGCGGGCGAAGAAAGAATATCAAGCACAAAAGCCTGTTTCCCCTCTCCCACATGCGGGAGAGGGGAAACGGGGGGAGAGGGCTACTCCGCTCCCAGTTCCTCCTCCTCAAGCAACCCCTCGGAGTGCAACACCTCCTTCAGGGCCCGTATTCCGACCTCCAGCATACTCAGGTCGGGTTCGCGGGTGGTGAGATGCTGCAGGGCTAGGCCGGGTGCAAAGATGGCGCGCACGATGGCACTCTTTTCGTAGTAGCGCGAGCTCAACTTGAGCAACTCATAAGAGATTCCTGCTACGACGGGGATGAGGATGATGCGGGAAAGAAGGCGTATCAACAGAGGCGGGCGCCCTATCATCGTGGATATCAGGACAAAGACCACCAGCACGATGAGCAGAAAGCTCGTCCCACAGCGCGTGTGAATACGTGGATATTCGTCCACCGCCTGGGGCTCCAGGGGCGCGCCATGTTCATAGGCATTTATCGTCTTGTGTTCGGCCCCATGGTAGGCAAAGACACGGCAGATATCGGGCATAAGGCCGATACCCCAGAGGTAAGCCACGAAAATGCCTAAACGCACGAGGCCCTCGGAGAGATTGCTCAATAGCGGGGAACCTATGTAGCGATCCACCAGGGTGATCAGGAACATGGGCAGGAGGAAGAACAATCCAATCCCCAAAGCCAAGGAGAGGCCGATGGTCGTCCAGGCCACGGGGCCGGAGAACTCGACATCCTCCTCCTCGCTCATGGCGATGTCGGCGGACCAGGTGAGGGCCTTGAGGCCGAGCCCCAGCGAGTCCCACAGGACAACCAAACCACGAAAGAAGGGCCACCTGAACACGCGGCTGCGATAGATAGCCTTTGGAAGAGCCTCGCGATGCACCACCAGCTCGCCAGAGGGATCGCGCACACAGACAGCCCACTCACGCTCGCCGCGCATGAGCACGCCCTCCATGACGGCCTGTCCCCCGTAGTTCAACGCGTTCATGCCCCCTGCACCCTCCGCTGGCATACCGATGGCGTGTTCAGAACAAGCAAAAAGGCAGAGCCATGTGAGCTCTGCCCTCTGTTTCATGTCGCACAATACGTCGGAATATCTACTCCTCTTCCGACGCTTCCTCCGCTTCTTCGGCTAACCCCTCAATGGGTTCCACCTCGTCCTCGTCCACAATCTCGACCAGCTGGCGCGCCTTCTCGCGCTCTGCCTTGGCTGCCGCGCGTTCCTCGGCCTCTTTTTGCATCTCTTTGGCCCGCTCTACGCGCTTGCTGAAGCGCTCCACCTGGCCGGCCGTGTCCACGATGCGCTGCATCTCGCCGGTGAAGAAGGGATGACACTTGCTGCAAACCTCGGTTCTCAACTCCTTCTTTGTGGAGCCGGTCGTCCAGGTGTTACCGCAAGCGCAGATGACCTTGGCCTCCGGATAGTACTCGGGGTGAATATCCTTTTTCATCTTCTCACACCCTCTCGGGATACACGGATACCTGTTTTCGCCCCTTGGAATGCCATTCAAATTTGACATAGCCGTCGATCTCGGAAAACAGCGTATAGTCCCTGCCGCATCCCACGTTGCTGCCAGGATGGATACGCGTCCCGCGCTGACGTACAAGGATCGAGCCCGGCTTGACAAGCTGGCCGTCGAAGCGTTTTACACCCAGGTATTTTGGCTGGCTGTCGCGGTTATTTGCCGTACTTCCGCCACCCTTTTTATGTGCCATTTATCGTTCTCCTCTCGTCGGAAGGTCTATATTTCTATCGCGTCGATGTGCAAGCGGGTGTAAGGTTGACGATGGCCCTTGTACCGCTTGTACCGATTCTTGGGCTTGTATTTGAAAGCGATGACTTTTGATCCCTTGCCATGGTCCATGACTGTGGCTGAGACCTTGGCATCTTGGAGAAAGGGGCGTCCGATCTGTACATCGTCCCCATCGGCCACCATGAGCACACGGTCGAACGTCACGGCATCGCCAACGTCGGTGTCCAAGAGCTCCACATCGACTGTCGCGCCAACTCTTACTTTGTATTGCTTACCACCCGTTTTTACGACCGCGTACACGCCTATTTACCTCCAAACTCAGAGTACGTTCAAAACTAGCAACCTTGCGCAGGGCGGAACCCCTTTTCGCAAGCATCTAATTATACTTTTGCTCCTATGTCCTGTCAATTTTCTGATGTCGGCCTCGGTATCTTGCCTGGTAGGTAGCGCGAAGCGTCCGCTTCGCCAATGGTCGCCGTCTAAGACCTACGACGAAGCAAACGCTTCGTCGCTACTTGAACTGAAGCGTCTGCTCCGCCAACGCGTCGTCACGTAAAAAACGGGACGGAGCGTCTGCTCCGTTCCTACTGAACGCTACAGCACCCCGTAGGTATCATACACCTCGCGCAAGGACTTGCCCGCCAACAGATCCTGGCGGGATTGGGTCTCCTTGCCCACCTTTTCGGCAGCCCTGGTCAAGACCTCCTCCTCCACCTCCTGGGGGATGACCACGATGCCGTCAAAGTCGGCGTAGACCAACTCGCCGGGATGCACCAGTACCTCGCCGCAGCGCACGGGCACATCGTAGGCCATCACCTTGCCGCGACCCATGGAATCCAGGGGGCGGATGCCCGCATAATAGACGGGGAAGCCAAGCGCAATGATCTTGAGGCAGTCGCGAATCTGGCTGTCGCACACGCAGCCCACGGCGCCGTTGCGCTGGGCCACGGTGGACATCAGTTCGCCCCAGGGGGCGTTGGTGCCCGCATAGTCGGTGCTATGGATCACCACGTCGCCAGGCCGCAGCGAGTCGATGAGGGCGATCTCCTGCCCATAGGGATCCTCCTCGTCGATATAGTCGGTCTGCATCCAGCGAGCCGTGCGCGCCCGCCCCACGAATCCACACTTGCGCCTATCGGGCAGCAGGGGCCGCAGCCGCTGGTGCATGGCCTGCTGGCGGTAGCCCAACTCGTCCAGGACGTCGCACACGACGGCCACATAGAGGTTTTCTTTCACGAAATCGTGGATCTCGCGGTCGTTCTCAAACATGGGTGTCATTTCTCCCGACTATAACACCGTCTAGGTGCGAGGCACTTTGGAAGTGCCTCGCACCCAAGTCTATCAATTTATGCCGAGAAGGGCAAAGGCGTCCCGGGCCAGTATGCCCTCTATCACCTCGCTGGAGACGCGGGGCAGGGCGCTGTCGCCGATGACGTCGTTCACGCCCCGCAGCCCCTCAATGGACTCCTGTCCCGTGGTAAAGGGATAGTCGGTGCCAAAGAGGAGTTTATCGGTTACGCCATACTCTTGGGCCACGATCATGACGTTGTAGAACTGCCAGGGGCGATAGTAGATGGCTGCCACGTCGGCATAGACGTGGGGGTGCTTGCGGATCACGGCCAGGCATTCCTCCCCGTAGGGATGGCTCAGGTGGGCCAGCACCATGCGCAATTCCGGATAGTCGATGGCCACCCGGTCATAGATCCAGGGGCGGCTGTACTCCAGGGGCGCCACGCCGATGAAGGTGGTGCCCGTGTGAAAGAGGATGGGCACGCCGTGCTCCTGGCAGTAGGCGTACAAGGGCGCACAGAGGGGATCCCGAGGATCGAATCCCGCGTACATGGGCGCCATCTTGACCCCTACCAGGTCCATATCCTCCAGCGCGGCTATGCAGGCCACCACGTCGCCCTCCTGGGTGGGATCGCAGGCGGCAAAGCCATACAACTTGTCATGGCGGGCGCAAAAGGCGTCCACGTAGGCGTTGGGCACCCAGATGCCGCTGCGCCGCGCCTTGAGGCCGAAGACGGCCACTTTGTCAAAGGGGGCACAGTCCGCGATGAACGTATCATAGTCCACAGTGAGGTCCAGGGGATAGCCCCGGGAGCGCTCGGCCTCGCGCACGGCGCGCGCGCTGAAGTGGGCCTCTTGATCCCAGGTGTGGGCGTGGATGTCCTGCATGGGGTGGCTCCTTTCAATGTTAAAATCTCAAAGGGCTTTGAGACGTTAGGTCGTCTCCAGCTACCAGCGCCGTCTATTTATGGCGGCGTGGGCAGGCCGAGCGCATACTCTTATGCTATCCACCAACCGCACATGTCACCAATTCGAATAGCTAGGGCTCTTGGTCACCACACGCGGGCTATGCAAAGAGCGTATCACATCGCTCCCTCTTGACGGGAACTTTTTCGCCACCTGATGGGAAGGTACACGTCGATGGATACCCATCGTTCCTCCCCCTCGAGATCGGGGAACTGGGACAGACGCTCCCTATCGGGGATGTGTTCCTCCAGCCACTGCCGCTCATCATCATACACATACCCGTTCTCTTCCGCCCAGAAGCCAAAGTGCCTGCGCGCCCACTCCCAGCCCTTCTCAAGCCCCTTGGCCACTACGTACAAACCGCCCGGAGCGTCCTTGATCTGTACCGGTTCATCGCCCTCCACGTCATCGCCGACCACCATCCAGAACTCGTATCCATAGACGGGGTTCCGGAATTGGGGCTCGGGATTGTTGAAACCGTAAAAGCGGGGAGGACCGTCGTCCTCCAAAAGCCCTTTTCTGGCCGCCCAGTCGATCAACGTCTGGATCGCAATGCTTTCCGGCTCTCGCCCCTCAAAGTGGTACCAGGCGACACGCATGGGGGCGCTTAGGAAGGGGACTCCTCCTTCTCCTTGATGAGGAGGGTCCATTCCCCCTCCTGGGTGGTCTCGTCCTTCTGATTGAGCACCTCCAGGGAAAAGACCACCATGCCGCCGCCCATGCTG
>JAYENT010000031.1:0-4395 GCA_034722245.1 Chloroflexota bacterium | reverse complement strand
TTAGGGAGCCGGAACGCGCAGTTTGGGGCGTTTTTAACGCACTTGAGAATAGACGTTGGCCTCGAGCCGGTGCAGGACTCTATCGTCCAACCCCGCCTGTTCACGGCGGGGCTTTGATTGCTGCCTCACTCTTTTTGCGGCCCCCGATTGAAAGCACTACAATGGCACATAAAATGATGACACATCCACAGGAGGTATAGGAGATGTCCCCAAGCACGAGCACCACCGCCACCACGTCAGCCCCCACGTTTGCAGACCTTGGCGTTCGGCCCCTTATCAACTGTATGGGCACCTACACCATCCTCAGCGGCTCGCGATTGATCGGGCCGGCTGCAGAGGCTATGGTAGAAGCCTCCAACCATTACGTTCACATGGATAAACTGATGGAAAAGGTGGGACAACGACTGGCCCAACTCACCGGCGCCGAATGGGGCTATATCACCTGTGGATGTGCCGCCGCCCTCACCCAGATCGCAGCCGCCGCCATGGCGGGCGCCGACCCCGAAAAGATGGTGCGCCTGCCGGACACCACGGGCATGAAGGACGAAATCATCGTGCAAAAGGCCCACCGCAATGCCTACGACTATGCCATGCGCATGACGGGGGCACAGATGGTGGAGGTGGAGACGCGAGCCGATCTAAAAGCCGCCATCAGCGAACGGACGGCACTCTTTCTCATCACCGGCGACCTGGAGGAGCGGAGCACCATCCCCATTCCAGAGATGATCCAGGCCGGCAAGAGATATGGCATTCCCTCCTTCGTGGATGCCGCTGCGCAGCGGCCCGACGTACCCAATCGCTATCTGCAGATGGGGGCAGACGCTGTGGGCTACAGCGGCGGCAAGTGTTTGCGCGGCCCCCAGTCCTCCGGCCTCGTCCTGGGGCGTAAGGATCTTCTGAAGGCGGCCTTTCTAAACGGCGCCCCTCACCACGCCCTGGGCCGGCCTATGAAGGCGGGCAAGGAGGAGGTCATGGGCCTGTTGGCGGCAGTGGAAGCCTGGATCCGGGGGCGCGATCACGAGGCGGAATGGGATATGTGGGAAGGCTATCTGAACCGCATCCGCTCCGCCGTGGCCGATCTCCCGTCGGTGACCTGCCGCACGGAGGAGCCAGGCGTGGCCAACGTGGCGCCCACCCTCGTCATCTCCTGGGACCCCCGGGTGCTCAACGTGGACCCGGAGGAGGCACACACGGAACTCTTTGAGGGGGACCCGCCCATCGCCATGCATCTGGTTGCGCATGGACTGCGGGTGATGCCTTACATGATGGAAAAAGGGGACGCCGAGATCGTGGGGCAGCGCTTGCGCCAGGTCCTCAGCGATAGGCCGCCCCGAGAGCCTGAGGAAGAGAAGGCTCCCGTCACCGACCTCAGCGGGGTGTGGCATATTGAGGCCGAGTACGCCCTGGGTAAAAGCCGCCACTCGGTCACCCTGGAACAGGAGGGGACGGAACTGACGGGCGATTACCGCTCGCAGTACAGCCGCACAAACGTGCAAGGCAGCATCAAGGGGGACGAGATATCCTTCTCGACCGTGCTGGGCTGTCAGGCCAACAAGACCACCTATACCTACACGGGCACTGTGGAGGATGAGCAGACCATGAGCGGCCAGCTCGATCTGGGCGAGTTCGGCGAGGGCACCTGGCGCGCCGAACGGATCGGCTCACTGCTGCCGTAGAAGAGAAGGCACTTTTGAGCGAGCATGAGTTGCGTGGCACTTTCATGAGAGCCTACAGTAAAAAGCATGCTCTGCACATAGCAGAAGTAAACGGCTAAAGGACGGCCATCAAGTGCCACGCAACTGAACGTCTAATACTTTTTTCAGCGGAACAGGCCGAGAAGGAGGACACATTGCCCACAGACACTGAAGAGGCCAGAGCGCCCGGCCGTCTCGTGGTCGATCCCAATCTATGCAACGGATGCCAAGCCTGCATGGTAGCTTGCTCTCTAGTCCACGAGGGACGCGTCATTCCCACCTTGGCGCGCATCCAGATTGTCCTCGATCCCTTTGAGGGTCAACACCGTATCGTCTACTGCCGTCAATGCCGCCGCGCGCCCTGCGCCTGCGCTTGCCCACAGAAAGCCATATACTGGGTGCCCGAGGGAGGTTACTGGGCTGTGGACGAGGACCTATGTGACGGATGTGGGGACTGCGTCGAGGCCTGCCCCTTCGGCGCCATGTACCTCGACGCGGAAAAGGGGCTGGCCTACAAATGTGATGCCTGCGGGGGAGACCCTATCTGTGTGCAGCGCTGTCCCCGAGGCGCCCTGACGCGGGAAAAGGTGGGAGAAAAGGAGAACGAGGGACGATGAAAGAGGTGGCCCCGTGGACGGGACGCATCCTGCAGATCGATCTCACAAGTGGAGAGGTGAGCACACTGCCCTCGCATCCTTACGTCTCCTCTTATCTGGGCGGCAGGGGCCTGGCCGCGCGTCTGGCCTGGGAGATGATCCCGCCAGGGATCAAGGCCTTTGACGCCGAGAGCCCCCTCTTCTTTATGCCCGGCGCCCTGGTGGGCACGCCAACGCCCAGTGCCGGCAGGGTTACCATATCCGGACTCAGTCCCCAGGCCTGGCCCGACGAGTGGTACACCAGGGCCAACATGGGAGGACATTGGGGGCCAGCGCTCAAGTACGCCGGCTACGATGGGCTTATCGTGCGGGGCAGAGCCCCCCACCCTGTCTATGTCCGCATAGACGATGACAAGGTCGAAATAGTGGACGCAAATGAACTCTGGGGACGCGGGCTGGTAGAGAGCCAGAAGCGCCTGCGCCGCGAACTGGGCGAGGCATGGCGCGTGCTGGCCATCGGTCCGGCGGGTGAGAATCGTTGCCGCTACGCCGTGATCGCCACGGGCACAGAGAGTGCGGCGGGGCAGGGAGGGTTTGGCGCCGTGATGGGCAGCAAGAACCTCAAGGCCATCGCCGTGCGAGGTTCCCAGGGCGTCGCCGTGGCGGAGCCCACAGAGACGCTTCGCAGATCGCAAAATGTGCTGGAGACGCTGAAGGCGCGGTTTGGAAGCACTCCCATCAGCTACGGGAGCGAGACGCAGCGCCCAGGGAAGCAGGGTCTGTCGCCCTGCACCTATCAGTGTCCGGGCGCTTGTGGAGGATTCTATCACGATATGCCGGGCGTAGTGTACCCGGACCGCACTTACAGTGGGCAGCTCTTTTGCTGCTCGCCGCGATTCAAGGGCGGCGACTGGTTGGGCGTCGACATGGGGCTCGAGGCGGGATTCGAGATCGCGCAGATCAGCAACGACCTGGGGCTCAATCATTGGGAGCTGACCTTCGGCCTGGTGCCCTGGATATTGCGCTGCCAGGAGCGGGGAGAGCTGGAAACCATCGATGGGGATGAACTCGACTTCGGCGATCCCTACTTTTGGGTGCGCTTTATGGAGAAGATAGCCCACCGGGCGGGCTGGGGCGATCTGTTCGCCGAAGGCGGGCCCCGCGTGGCGCAGGCCCTGGGTGTGGGCGAGGATCTGATCGACGTCTTTTACCCCGCCTGGGGACAGGCTTCTCATTGGGATGGGCATGGCTCCTTCCCCAGCCCCTATTTTCCCTATTGGCTGGTGACGGCCCTGCAGTGGGCCATGGACACCCGGGACCCCATGGGTGGTGGACACGGCTACACGACCAACATCTTTGGGTTGCTGAGAAAGCTGCAGCCCGATGCAGAGGACGACGAGACGTGGCAAAAGATAGATCAGGTGGGAGAGCGCCTCTACGGATCGGCCGCCGCCGTGAATCCCTGGAGCGGCTATGAGGACAAAGCCATCCCGGCCATCTTTCACCAGGATCGCGGCGCCCTCAAGGACAGCATAGGCATCTGCGACAACATCTTTCCCCTGCTAACGGACGCTGAGGCAAAGGACCTACTGGTATCCATCGATGGGGTGGAGGGGAAATTCCTGGAGCATTACCTGTTCGAGCCCACCTCGGATCTCAGTCTTTCGCGTGAGGCGTTCTACCGCGTGGGCACACGCATCTTTACCCTGGAACGGCTGCTGGCCATGCGCAACTGGGGCCGCTCCCGAGGCACCGACGAGACCATCGTTTCCTACCTGCACCACCCGGAAGGTGCGGAAAGCCCCTATCTGGAGGATAAGGAAAACTTTTCTTCCGAGCGCTTTCGCGCTCTGCTGGACGAGTATTACAATCTTCGGGGCTGGGATCCAGAGAGCGGGGCTCCCCTCCCTGAGACGTTGCGCGAGGTAGGACTTAGGGATCTGGTGGCCTCAATTGAAGACTATTCGACAGGAGCACAACATGCACATCTACGAGCTCGATACGCCCGCCCTGGTGGTGGATTTGGACGTCCTGGAGCGCAACATCCAGCGCATGGCCGCCCACTGTGAGGAGCTGGGGATCGCCCTGCGCGTACACACCAAGAC
>JAYENT010000030.1:0-4402 GCA_034722245.1 Chloroflexota bacterium | reverse complement strand
GCCACGGTCCCAAGACGCGGGTCATCTCCTGCGGGCAGGCGGGGGAGAGGCTGTCGCGGATTGCCTGTATCCAGACGGAGACGGGGAATGCGGCGGGGCAGGGGGGCTATGGTGGGGTGATGGGCTCCAAGAACCTGAAGGCCGTCGCGGTGCGGGGCACGGGTGGCGTGCCTGTGGCCGGCCCTGAGCGCCTCATGCAATTATGCCTGCATGCCAGCCGCGAGGGGCAGCGACCGCCCAATCCGTCGGCCGGGGGCGGCAGACCGGAACCTCAGGCGCAATATCGACGCAAGAAGTGTGGCTTTTGCATGACCCAGTGCGCCGGCAGGCTGTTCATGAATGTGCCAGGAGAGGCTACCTCCGGCGCCCATACGGTGGATTGGAACTGCTATAGTTTCGCCACAACCTCCTTTGAGGCTCACATAGAAGCCAGAACCCTTGCCAGCGACTATGGCCTGAACGGCTGGGAGGTATCGTACGGCATCATCCCCTGGCTACAGCTGTGCAGGCAGCACAGCCTGATCGAGGAGATCGACGGCTTGGAGATCCCTGTGCCCGATGAGCCTATCGAGTATCTTCGCGATGCAGCGTCCGTCTCGGGCGAGTTCGTGACCATGCTCCTGCGTAAGATCGCGTTTCGCGAGGGGGAGATCGGCGATGCCCTGGCCGAGGGGGCCTGCTATGCCGCAGATAGGCTTTTCGATGGAAGGGGCAAGCCGCTGCTGGATCACATCTACCCACGACACATGGGACACACGTCGCACTGGAACGCCCACTGGGGCACGGGGGGCAACATCTACTTTCCTTTCTGGTTGGTGCCCATCCTGCAGTGGTGCGTGGACACGCGGGATCCGGCCAGCGACAGTACCCACCAGTACTCCACGCATATGCTGAGCTACCTGCCCGTGCACGGGCCGAACGAGGGCCCGCTATCCATGGAGACGGCGCGGGCGGTGTGCGAGAAAGTGTATGGGGAGGCGGGGGTGTGCGATCCAGAACTGGGCTACGAGCGGCCGGAGACCAAGGCCATCCCGGCCATCTTTCACCACGACCGGGGCATGCTCCTCGAGTCCTTAGTGCTTTGTGACAAAGAAAACCAGCGCGTGTTCAGCATGGAGACGGAGGATCGGATGGCGGACACGGCACTGATGGTCAAGCTGTTCTCCGCGTGCACGGGATACGAGACCAGCGAGGAGGAATTGGATCTTGCGGGCGAGCGGATTTTCAACCTGCTGCGAGCCATCGATGTGCGCAACCACGGTAGGGACCGGGCGGTGGACGAGGAGACGGCGCGGGATCTGCAGCATCCCGCCTTCACCGATGGGGTGGAATTGGATCTGGAAAAGTTTCAGGGGATGCTGGACACGTACTATGAGCTGCGGGGCTGGAATCCAGACAACGGATGGCCCACACGAAATAGGCTGGAAGAGCTGGGACTGGACGAGGTGGCCGACGGCCTGGAGGCGATAGGGAAACTGGGTTGAAAATCCCGGGGCGATGCGTATAGTAAGGGGCGGTTCGCACATATCCATTTTTCGAGGAGAAATATGAAGATCACGGATATCAAGGTATTTCCCCTATGGGTCGGGCGCAGGAATCAGCTCGTCGTCAAAGTGGAGACCGATGAGGGGATCCACGGGTTGGGTGAGGGCGGCCTGTCGGGGCGCGAGTTGGCAGTGAAGGGCGCCGTCGAGCACTATCGCGACTGGCTCGTTGGCCGAGATCCGATGCGTAGAGGGGCCCTATGGCAGGAGATGTATCGCAGCCAGTATTTTGAGGGAGGGCGCGCCCTGACGGCGGCGATTTCGGCCATCGACATCGCCCTTTACGACATCGCTGGCAAGGCGTTGGGCGTGCCCGTGTATCAGTTGCTGGGAGGCAAGCATCGAGACTTTGTGCCGTGCTTTGCCACCACGGGTGGCGGCAGCTATGAGGAACTGCTGGATGGCGTCAAGTCGCTGCTCGGCCAGGGCTGGCCGGCCATTCGCGTGTTCCTCGCCCATCCTGAATATGATGATCCGCAAATCTTTGAGCCACGGGATTCGATTCCTTTGACGGCTGAGCGCATGACCAGGCTGCGCGAGGACGTGGGCGCGGGGCCGGTGCTGGGCGTGGAGTATCATCACCGACTGAACGTGGCACAGGCGGCTTCTTTTTGTCAGCGGATGCCCCAGGGCACCCTCGACTTTTTGGAGGAGCCCATCCGCGACGAGACGCCGGAGGCGTATGAGGCGCTGCGGCGGATGACCGACGTGCCCTTTGCCATCGGAGAAGAGTTCTCCAGCAAGTGGCAGTTCCTGCCCTACATCGAGCGGGGCATCACCAACTTTGCCCGTGTCGACGTGTGCAACGTGGGCGGCCTGACCGAGGCCATTAAGGTCGCGGGGTGGGCCGAGGCCCACTATATCGATCTCATGCCTCACAATCCGCTAGGCCCCATCTGCACGGCGGCCAGCGTGCACCTGGGCGCGGCAGTGCCCAACTTTGCCTGGTTGGAGGCTTATGCTACCCCAAGCGAAAGTCGGGAACTGGCCACCGATCTGTTCCCCGTGCAACTGTCACTGGAGGGCCACCGCTATCCGGTGCCCGACACGCCTGGCCTTGGGGTGGAGCTCAACGAGGAACTGGCTTCGGAGCAAGCGTTCCAGATGTGGGAACCGCACCAATTGTACCGGCGTGATGGCTCTTTCACGAATCACTAGGAATGGAGAGGGCGTAACCTGTTTGTCTGCTTGCAGTGCATAGAAGGCAGCGATGGAGGAGGATAGCATCCACCCAATACTAGCGAGGTCGTTTCAACAGCGTTTGATAGCAGAGAAGGAGGCGACATGAACAGTCCAGCAAAGAAGGCCATCGTAGTAGGCTTTGATGGTGCCAGCATGGAACTGGTGAAACATATGATCGATGAGGGGCACGTGCCCCATATCGCTCAATTACTGGCGAAAGGTGTGTACCGTGAGATGGTGGGTGTGGTACCCACACTGACGCCCCCCGGCTGGACTACGTTGGCCACCGGTACGTGGGCCGGCACTCACAAGGTGACGGATTTCAGGATCCGTAACTATGAAAGCTACATCCCAGACTATATCTGGGGCATCAACACCGACCTCTGCGAGGCCGAGTATATCTGGAACACGGCCGAACGCTGTGATAAGTTCCCCATCCTGGTCAAGCAGGAGATCTCCTGGCCGCCGACGGTGGAGAAAGGCGTGCAGGTGGAGGGCAGCGGCCCCGGCGTGAGCAACTATCATCAGATCGCCGGGTATCACCTCTTTGTCACCGACGCCTATCGCGGCTATGACATCGGCGGCGAGGTGGACCCCGAGAAGGTGGACCCCAGCGCGCTGCAGAGCGGCGAGCAGGTCGATCTGATCCACATCCGCGAGGCCGAAGGATGGGAGAACGTGCCCGAAAGCAGCCAGCCCCCCTTGGAGGTTGACTTGGTCATGCAGCCGCTGACGCGGGGCCAGCCCCTCATGCTGCGAGGCGAGAAAGGGGAGCCCAAGCCCTACTATGGCTTGATCTATGCCTCAGGCGAGGATGGATACGATCGCATGCTGGTGTCTCCCGCCAAAAACGCTGCGGAGGCTTTTACCATCCTTGCGGAGAAGGAGTGGTCCGATTGGTGGTGGGATAGCTTTGTCATCGATGGGGAGCCCATCGAGGGCACGGTGCGCTGCAAGCTTATGGTGCTCTCCGAGGATGGAAAGCACGTGGAGCTGTTCTTCCCCCAGATTTGGCCCGTTCGGGGCGACTGGAGCTACCCCGAAGAGATCTCGGAGGAGATCTGTGATGAGGTGGGACCGTTCCTCCAGAATCCGGCGCGGGACGCTCTAGGCAGCATTGACGACGATACCTACTTCGAGGTGCTCGATTACCACTTTGAGTGCTTGGCGGGGACAGCACGCTACCTGATGGGTAAGTATGACTGGGATCTCTTTTACACGGAGACCCATGCCAGCGACTATGCCAGCCACTTTTTCCTGCGCTATGCGGACCCTGTCTCGGGTGCACCGCCGGAGGTCGTGGAACGTTCCTATGCGGGATTGGTGCGCACGTACGAGGCCATGGATCGTTGGGTGGGCGAACTGATGGAACAGATGGACGACGATACCGTTTTCCTCATCGTCTCCGATCATGGTGGTACCCCAGACAAATACGGGCGGACAAACGCGGAAGACGTGCTCGTTCAGGCGGGTTTGTTATCCTATAAGGACGAAGGGCGAGAGGAGATCGACTGGGCCAACACCAAGGCCTGTCCCCTTGGCATTTGCAACATCTTTATCAACCTGGAGGGACGCGAGCCCGAGGGCATCGTGCCCCCGGAAGAGTTCGAGGACACACAGTGGGAGATCATCCATGCTTTGATGGACTACAAGCATCCCAAGACGGGCGAGTGTCC
>JAYENT010000029.1:0-22041 GCA_034722245.1 Chloroflexota bacterium | reverse complement strand
CTGGAGATCTATCGGCAGCGCCCGGACGTGCGCGCCGTCGTGCATGGTCACCCGCCCATCACCACGGCCCTGACCGTGGCGGGCATCTCCCTGGAGCCTCCTGTGCTGCCCGAGACCGTGGTCACCGTGGGCACCATCCCCACCACGGACTATGCCACGCCCTCCTCGGCCCAGGGGCCCCTCGTGGTGCGCGAGTTGATCCGCGAGCACGATGCCCTGGCCCTGGATCGCCACGGCGCGGTGACGGTGGGCACGACGCCCCTGAAGGCCTACTTTAAACTGGAGAAGGTGGAGAACACGGCGCAGGTGATCCTCTTGGCCCGCCTGTTGGGTCGCCTGCAGACCCTGCCCGGGGAGGAGGCCCGCCATTTGACGGAACTGCGCGCCGAGATGCTGGGGCCCGGCTCCCACTTCTCTGCCCCCGACTATGATCTCTGCGGCTTGGTGCAGACCTTTGGTCCCCAGGGCTCGGATATGGAGGCGCTGGCGGACGCGATGGCCGAGCGCGTGCTGGCCCAGTTGAGCAAAGACTAGGAAGGACGCGCGCCGTGGCCAAGCCCCGTCTCTACCGCACTGAGGCCATCATCCTCCGCGAGATGGACTATGGGGAGGCGGACTGCATCCTCACCCTGCTCACGCCTGGGGGTCAGGTGTCGGCCATAGCCAAGGGCGTGCGCCGCAGCACCAGCCACAAGGTGGGCCACGTGGACCTGTTCTACCGGGTGGAGTTCATGCTGGCCCGGGGGCGCAACCTGGAGATCGTCACCCACGCCGAGTGTCTGGAGTCCTACGAGGGACTGCGCAGCGACCTCCTGCGCTTCAGCTACGCCTGTTACGCCGGAGAGCTGGTGTGGCGCTTTGCCCAGGAGGGTGAGGAGAATGAGGCGCTGTACGATCTGACGGCCCAGGGGCTGCGCTGGCTGGCCACGGGGCACGATCCCCATCTCTGGATGCGTTACTTCCAACTGCGCCTGCTGGCCTGCAGCGGTTATCAGCCGGAGCTTTTCCACTGCGTGGGCTGCGGCAGGGAGATCCAGCCACAGAGGAACTATTTCAGCTTTGCCCAGGGCGGGCTCCTGTGTCCCGACTGCCGCCCCCAGTGTGGCGATGCTGTGGAGGTCTCCATCAATGCCCAGAAGGTGATGCGCTACCTTCAGACCCATGGGCCATCGGACGTCGAGAAGCTCCGCCTGAAGATGAGCACCCTGGACGAGATAGAGGCGCTGCTGCATGGCTACCTGCAGTACACGCTGGAGCGAGAGATCCGCTCGGTGGCCTTTTTGCGGCGCTTGCATCGGAGTGCCGAGACAGCAAAAGGAGAGGGCGAGGAGTAGAGACTGAATGCTAGCGGGGCACCGGGCTTGGCTGGTGCCAGCGGGTTGCCAAAGTGCGTGCCATGCGGCTTTCGGTACCCATTGGCCCTTGCCTCAGACACCTTCTTTTGACACGGAGCAAGGGTGGCTTTTGGCACTCAGTAATTGGCATACATGTCCAGCGCTTTGAAGACCATGGCCAGATTCTCCCAAGGGATGTCGGGCGTGACACCGTTAGCCGGACTGGCGACCCAGCCGCCGCCGGGCATCAGCCCTTCGCATTGGGCCTTGATCATTTTGCGCACGTCCTCAGGTTCTCCATGTCTCAAAAGGCCTTGCAGACCGATGGTGCCCTCCAGTGTGATCTGGTCACCATAGCGCCGCTTTACCTCATAGATGTTCATCGCTTCTGGCTGTACTGTGCGCAGGGATGAGACGCCCATATCGATCAGTTCCGGTATTACGGCTATATAGTTGCCGTCCGAGTGATAGCGGAAATAGACGTCGGGGTTCACCTCACGGATAGCGTCGATGATCTGCTGCACCCTTGGCTTGAGCCATTCGCGCCACATGGCCGGGCTGATCAGCATGCCATTCTGTCCGCCGATATCATCGTTCATAGAGATCGAGTCCACGCCGGCCCGGGCTAGACGCACGGCCTGGGCCACCCGTATCTCGGTGATGCGGGTAAACAGCGCATCGGCAAACTCGGGATTGATGAAGAAATCCTCGAAAAGCTTGACCTCGGAGCGCAGCGTCCACCCCGTCTGAAAGATCCACCCGATAAAGCCGTCTACGAAATACCCCTCGTCTTTGAGCCGCGCCACATCGGCCTCAAGATGCTCATGGCGCCACTCCCCCACATAATCGGGAAAGGGATAATTATCCAAATCGCTAGCATCGGTAAAGTCAACCATGGGTGAGACGGGCATCACCAGAGAGTAGAGGTGGGCCGGGCGCGTGGCCACGCCCCACTCGGGAGGATAGACCCGATGGTCCCAGTCCAAGAGCCATTCCACATCACGCCCCTCGAAGTAGTGGCCGAACCTCTCCATTAGATCGGGGAGGGGATCCGGAGGGCGAAAGCCAACGTGGGCTATATCAAAATCCCAGTACTCGGCTGGATCTGCATGTCCAGTCTTACGACGGAACTCCTCGTGTACCTCTAGATCAAATCCGCCATAGCGCGGCACACGGTCGGGCTCCGTATGATTCAGAGCTGCTATCATACGTTCACGGTGGTTCATGGTCTGTCTCCTGTTGTAATACACTTTGGCACCAATTTGAGAGGAGGTTATGAGAGACCTTACACTCACGCCGATACGAGTTCATTCCCTCGTCCCAAGCAAATCCTATTCGCCTCCGCTGAGCGCGCTAAAGCGCCGCGCATAGCCGGCGTTCAACCGCACCTGATCCTCGTAGGCGGGGTACATGCCCACGATGACGGCGTCGTTCTCCTTGATGTGCCGGAAGTTCTCTCGGAAGGCCTCCTCCACCGTCTCCTGGCGTTCGCAGAGGCGCCCCGCGGCCAGGATCTTGAACGCCAGGCAGGGCTTGGATGTCTGCCGCATCATTTTCCACATACGGGGCGGATCGTCCTCCAGATAGACCTCCGGTATGCGGATAGGCACGTGGCCCAATAGTTCCTTCAGGGCTTCGCGGCTGCGGTGCCGCTCGTACACGCAGGTCATATAGAAATCTACGTCCCATCCCACGCTCTCCACGTAATCGACCACGGCGGGCATGTGGGTGGAGACGCCCACCAGGCGTCCCGTGTCTCGTATGCGCTTCAGGGAATCCTCCATGCGGTCGATCTTGCCCTCTTTGAAGAGGACGTCGGTCACCTCGCCGTGGTGAGCGATGCCGATGGCCCCGACCTGCACGATCTGGGGCAGGGTTTCGGGATGCTGGGGATTGTATAGGGAGATGTAGTGCATGCCGCCACCGTCCTCCCGATGCCGTTCGTAGAGATCGAGGTTCTGGGGGCCCGACTGCCAGGTGTTGATCCCCGCCGCCTCGCACCTGGCCAACAGATCTAGCACCCGCTGAGGCGTGAAATAGTGGCGCATCTGCTGGTCCACGAAACGGGAGAGGTGGGACCCACCGTTGATGGGGTTGGCGCCCAGGATCAGCCGCGAGATGCGGTGGGGACCGAAGGGGATCGTGGGCATGATCGGCGTCTCGTTGTCGCGTGAACTATCGCTATGCATAGTCCTCCTCTTTCGTCAGTTGTAGGGCGGATTGTCAATCCGCCCAGGTCGGAACAGCGTTCCGACCTACATACTATCTTTTTGACGACTTCTTTGTCCTGCCAGGCGCACAGGCGCCAATGGCGTCAGAGACCGGATCGTACTCGCAAGCTTGCTTACAGCAGGCGCAGCTTGGTAGCGTTGTGGCTTTCGGCCTACGCGTCGAGCGGCTTTCCGACCTGTGTGACGCTGCCACGGCACGGTTTCGCACGTATCACGTTCGAGACACTGACACCGCCTCGCGCCGAGGATTGAAATCCACGTCTATCCTAACAAGCTTGTTGGAAACAGGCTGTATGCAGTCACGAGCGCTTCGGGAACACGCCTTCAGCGGGTTTTCGCCAGTAGCAGCCTGATTCGATTCGCAGGCGACAGATGCGTAGCCACCTGCGGTGTCCAGGGCGGAGCAGCTTTCCGCCCTACGTTACACCCTTTCTGATTGTAGAGCGAAGCGATGCTTCACTCTACGCCCGTGAATCGCTGGGCGAAGTAACACTTCGCCCTACTCTACCTCGAACTGGCCCTTCACATAGTCGGCGGCGCCTCCCGCTATGGGCTGGCCCCCGCCGATGGAGACGGTAAAGGTCCCCGGCTCGATGCGGGGATTCCCCTCGTCATCGTATACCACCATCTGATCGGGTGTTAGGGTGAAGCTCACGCGTTGCGCTTCGCCCGGCGCCAGGTACAGGCGCTCAAAACCCTCCAGGTGGCGCAGGGGCACGGGGAAGGTGGCCTCGTCGTCCCGCAGGTACAACTGCACCACCTCGTCGCCCGCGCGGTCTCCCGTGTTGCGCACCCGGGCGCTGACAGTGATCTCCTCGCCGGCCTTGATGCGAGCGGGCATGCGCAGGTCGTCATAGGCATAAGTCGTGTAGCTCAGTCCATAGCCAAAGGGATACAGGGGCTCCTGCTCCATGAAGCGGTAGGTGCGGCCCGCCATGGCATAGTCCTCAAAGAGTGGAAGCTGCTCCACCGAAGTATAGAACGTGACGGGCAGACGGCCCGCGGGATTATAGTCGCCAAAGAGCACCTGGGCGATGGCCGTACCCCCTTCCTCTCCCGGATACCAGGCCTCCAGGATGGCCGAAGCGTGGGCCTGGGCCCAGTTGACGGCCAGGGCGCCGCCGTTGATGAGCACCACGACCAGGGGCGTTCCCGTCTCGTACACGGCCTTCAGCAGATCGTCCTGCACACCGGGGAGGGTCAGTTCGGTGCGGTCGGCCTGGGCACCGGCGCCTTCCTCGCCCTCCACCTCCTGGGAGATGCCCACGCAGGCAATGACCACATCGGCTTCCTCAGCAGCGGTCACCGCTTCGGGGAAGCCCTCGGTGGAGGTGCCAGTCACGGAGCAACCCTGCGCATAGCGCACTGTGGTATCCTCGGAGACGATCTCCCGGATGCCCTGCAACGGCGTGGTGGCTGCAGAGGGCGTGCCATTATAGTTGCCCAATAAAACTTCCACGTCGTCCGCGTTGGGACCGACGACGGCTACGCTTTCCAGCTCCTTGGACAGGGGCAGCAGATCGTCCGCGTTCTTGAGCAGCACCATGGATTCCTGGGCCACTTTCAGTGCCAGCTCGCGATGCGCGGCGCAATCGTTGACGCTGTACGGGATCCGGGCATAGTCCACCATCTCCGGCGGATCGAACATACCCAGACGGAAGCGGGCTCTGAAGAGGCGCTGCAAGGAGCGGTCGATGGTCTCCTCGTCGATCAGTCCCTGCTCCAGCGCCTCCAGCAGGAAGGCGTACACCTCGCCGCAGTTCAGGTCACAACCCTCCTTTACGGCTAGGGCTGCTGCCTCCTCCGGCGTGTCCACCACCTGGTGTCCTTCATGGATGTCGCGGATGGCGCCACAGTCCGAGACCACGTAGCCGTCGAACCCCCACTCGTCGCGCAGGATGTCACCCAGCAGGGTGGGGCTGGCGCAGCAGGGCTCGCCGTTGGTGCGATTGTAAGCCCCCATGACCGATTCCACTCCTGCCTCGCGCACGGCGGCCTCAAAGGCGGGCAGGTAGGTCTCTCGCATATCCCGCGCGCTGGCCTGGGCATTAAAGTGATGACGTGCCTCCTCAGGCCCACTGTGCACCACATAGTGTTTGGCCGTGGCCACCACCTTTAGATAGTGGGGATCATCGCCCTGCAGGCCCTCGATAAAGGCCACGGCCATGCGGCCCATGAGGTAGGGGTCCTCGCCGTAGGTCTCCTGGCCCCGCCCCCAGCGGGGATCGCGAAAGATGTTGATATTGGGCGACCAGAAGGTGAGCCCGGTGTAGATGTCGTGCACGTCCTGGCGCAGGGCCTCGTGATGCTTGGCCCGCGCCTCGTCGGAGGTGGCTCGCGCCATGCGCCCGATCAACTGCGTATCCCAGGTGGCGGCCATGCCGATGGCCTGGGGAAAGACAGTGGCCACGCCCGCACGGGCCACTCCGTGCAGGCACTCGTTCCACCAATTGTAGGCGGGCACGTCGAGGCGCTCGATGGCCGCCGCGTCGTGCACCATCTGGGAGACCTTTTCCTCCAGCGTCATGCGGGAGATCAGATCCTCCACACGCTCCTCTATGGGTGCCGTGGGATCCTTGTAGCGCGGTTCGTCATGGGCATTCATGGCTCCCTCCTTATTCTGCAAGTATACATAAACCTTTCCTTTATAGAGCCCTCTGTGCTACGCGCGGCAGGCGCGTGCGATATCGCTTCACCAAAAAGGGGATGGAGAAGAGTCCCAGGAGTTGGCGCGGACTGTCAGTCCGCGCTACGTAAGGCCAACGCGTTCCAGCGTCGCCCGGATCCGCTCCCGCTGCTCGGCGTCCACGGGTGGGATGGGCCGCGTGGTGACGGGCTGGCAGAGTCCCAGCACGTTCATGGCCATCTTGAGACAGCTCAGCCAGTATCCCTGGCCGTAGACCCCTTCGCGATAGGCGGCCGCTTTCTGGTCATAGGCGTGCACGGTCTCCATGTCCCCCTCCTGGAAGGCGTCCCACAGCGCGGCGAACCACTGGGGCGCCACGTTGGCCGACGCTGAGACCAGACCGTGGACGCCCAGTTCCAGGCTCTCGATCAGGGCGCGCTCCGAGCCCTGGAGTATCTTGAGCCCCGATGCCTCACAGAGGGGGATCAGCCGCCGCAGATGTTCCATGTCGGCGGAGCTGTCCTTGACGGCCACGATCTCCTCTCTCTCCCCCAGTTCGGCGGCTGTCTCTGCCTCCAGGAAGGCGTGGGTCATCCCGGGGATGTTGTACATGATCACGGGCAGGGGGCTCTGGTCAGCCAGGTAGGTGTAATGCTCCAGAAGCACGTTCTGATCTTCGGTGCCATAATAAAAAGGTGGTGTCATGACCACGGCGTCGGCGCCGCAATCGGCCGCCTCGCGGGCATAGTCCAGCGCGCGCTGCGTACTCACCGTCATGCAGCCGGCCAGCACCGGTACGCGGCCTCCGACGGCTCCTACCACCGCCTCAAGCAGGACACCCCGCTCTTCCTCACGTATGGCTGGGCCCTCGCCCGCCGTGCCCAGGGCGAATATGCCGCCCACGCCGCCCTTCAGCATGTGGGCGACGACCCTGTGAACGCTCGCCACGTCCACACGCTCGTCTTCGTCCAGCGGCGTGATCATGGGCGGGATGACGCCTTGCAGTTGCAGTTCTCCTGATATCATATCATCCTCTATTGCTCGTGGGGGTCAACACTTTGGCTTTCATCTATCGCGTCCTTTCTCCAGCATATCCACTGTCCCGTAGTATAGTGCAGGCGATGCAGCTTGTCCATGGGAGGTAGCTTCTGTCGCGGGGGAATGGGCACACAGGGAGCATTGACAGGGGGCAACCCCCGTGATATAGTTCGATTTGTCTTGCTCATAAAGGCTCCATTTTTATCTTGGCTTTTCTCTCTCGGAGGTTAGGGAGTGGCAATCCAGCAGACGGATCGGAGTAAGGTGGTGGCCTTTGCCGGCACCCAGGGGCTTTCTATGTTACTATCGGCCTACAGGGATGCACCTTGGGAGATAGTCGGCGTCGTGCCGCCTGCCAATGCGGGCGCATCTTTCGCCCAACTCCACTCCTCCATTGGCGCCACGGCGGAGGAGGTGCTGATGCCTACCCTCGATCGCGTGGAGGTCTGCGCTGAGCTTTCGAATGGTTCCCAGGTTGTGGGAGAGGCCGCCATCGCCGAGGGCAGGGCAGGAGAGACCATCCGCCATGTGTTTCTCATCTCCGAGGTAGTGGGCAAGCGGGCGTCGGATTTCCGTCCCACGCCCGAGGTGTTGGCCGCCGTGGAGAGCGCCGATGCCATCATCATCGGACCGGGCTCTCTCTATACCAACCTCATCCCCGCCCTGCTTATTGAGGAGATCAACGAGACCATCCGCCAGAGCAGGGCGCGCAAGATATTCATCTGCAACCTGATGACGCAGCCCAACCAGACCGAGGGCTATTCGGTTGCCGATCACGTGCGCGCCATCCATCGCCACTGTGGATTTCGCCTGGACTATGTCCTCGCGCACCGCAGGGGGACCATAAGCCCCGAGGTTCTGGAGCGATATCGGAGGAGTTCTGCCGCTCTGGTAGAGCCCCAGGTGGTGGGCAATGATGACTCGCAGGTGGTGATATTTCCCGGCACCCCCCAGGAGATGGCCCTTATAGAGGGAGCTATCTTTGTCGAGCGCGATCTGGCCGCCGAGGTGCTGGAACCGGATCCCTTGACGGGCGAGGAGCGGTTGGTGGTGCGCCATGACCCGCACAAGCTGGGAGAGGCCCTTCACACCCTGTTGCATGACTATGCGCTGGAGAAACGGCTGTCGGTGAGTCGCGCCATCTTTCGCGAATATGACATTCGCGGTGTGGTGGGGTCGGAGTTGACCACCATGGCCCTGGAATCGGTGGGGCGGGCTTTTGGTACCTATATACGGCGTCGCGCGGGACGCCGTCAAATTGTTCTGGGCCGTGACAGCCGCCCTAGTTCGGATTCCTTTGGCGAAGCTGCTATTCGCGGCCTGATGCGCTCCGGTTGCGAGGTGATCGACATCGGACAGGTGCCCACGCCCGTGACTTCCTTCGCCGTCAACCATTTTTGGGTGGATGGGGCGGTGCAGATCACGGCCAGCCACAATCCAGCCGAGTTCAACGGCCTGAAGCTGCAGGTGGGTATGGAGGCTCTGGCCGGGGAGGAACTCCAAAAGGTGGAGCGCCTCATCGCCAGTGGTTCCTTTGCCTCGGGCGAGGGGGGCCGCCTGGCGCGGGACGTGGTATACCCCTATCTCAATTGCATTTTGCACAAGGTGGAACTGTCAGAGCAATTCAAGGTGGCCGTCGATGCGGGGAATGGCGTGGGCGGCCCTTTGGCCGTGCGTCTGCTGCGGGAGCTTGGTTCTGAGGTGGTGCCCCTCTACTGCGAGCCCGACGGCACCTTTCCCAATCATCCTCCCAATCCTAGCGAAGCGGCGAATCTGGCGGAACTGGCAAAGGTCGTCGTGGAAGAGGAATGCGACGTGGGCATCGCCTTTGATGGTGACGCTGACCGCATCGGCATCGTGGACGAAAAAGGCCAGATCGTCTCGCCGGATACCTTTCTTCTGTTGTATACAAGAGAGGCGCTGCGAACGGGGCCGGGCAAGGCGGTGTTCGAGGTACGTTGCTCGGAGACCCTATTCGACGGGGTGCGCAAATATGGTGGCGTGCCAATAATGTCCAAATGCGGCAATACCTACGTCCTGCCGCGAGTGCACAGGGAGCGGGCGGTCATCGGCGGCGAACTGAGCGGCCACGTCTTTTTCAACGACCCTCCCATAGAATTTGACGACGCGCTCTATGCCTCGGCGCTTCTCTTGCACTATATGGAGCGTGAGGGAAGGCCGCTCAGCGAGATATTTGCCTCGCTGCTGGAGGGATTGCCTGAGTATGTGAGCTCGCCCGAACTGCGCATCGATTGTCCCGATTACCTGAAATGGGAGATCGTGGAAGCCGTTCGCGAGGCTTTTATCGACCGCTACAGAGTGATCGACATCGATGGGGCGCGCATTTATTTTGGCGACCGCGATTGGGCTCTGGTCCGCGCCTCCAACACTTCCCCCAAGCTGTCGCTCCGTTTCGAGGGGCGTAGCGAGCAAATAGTTGATAAGATGAAGGAAGCCGTGCACGAGGAACTGGTGAAACGGCTGCCCGATCTACCGCCCTTCTAATCCCTATGATCCACACATCTAGCGAATCCCTATCCTATGAAGATACTTTGGCCCTTTGAATTTGGTCTGATCCGTTTTCTGCAAAATCTGGGCAGTTGGCTTACGTTGCCCATGAGGGGGTTCAGTTTTCTGGGCAACGTCGAGTTCTATATGTTTGCCATGACCGCGCTCTACTGGTGGTGGGATGCGCAGTTGGGACTGCGCATGGTCCTTCTGCTGCTCCTCGGCGGGTGGGTCAATGACACGCTGAAGGCGGTCTTTCATATGCCCCGTCCCTATTGGGTCAGCGAGGAGATAAGGCTCTTGAGCAGTGAGTCCTCCTTTGGTCTGCCCTCGGGACACGCACAGAACGGCGTGGGAATATGGGGTCTACTAGCCCACGCCGTCGATAAACGGTGGGCTTGGGCTGCGGCGTTTGCGTTGGTTGTGCTCATTGGCCTCTCGCGCCTCTATCTGGGAGTTCACTTTCTCTCCGATGTGGTTGTGGGATGGCTGCTGGGTGGGCTGGTTCTATGGGCCTTTTTGCGCTGGGAGAAGCCGGTTAGCCTATGGTTGAGCCAGCGAAGCACGCGCGTACAGATCCTGGTGGCTTTTCTGGTTTCCATGACCATGCTGCTCCTGGGATTTCTGAGCCGTGGCGCCCTGCAAACTTGGGAGATGCCCCGCCTGTGGCGCGAGACCATGCTGTATCATACAGGTCGCGTCGCCGATCCTCTGAGCGCGGACACTATGCTGCAGATAGCAGGGGTGTTCTTCGGATTCGGGGGTGGCGCCGCCTGGCTGTCCGGCCATCGGGGTTACAAGGGGGGAGGCACTTTTAGACAGCGCGTGGGACGCTACGTGATCGGCGTGTGCGGACTGCTGCTGATCTGGTACGGTCTGGGGGCCCTGATCCCGACGGGCGAGACGCCCCTGGCGCATCTTGTCCGCTATCTCCAGTACTGTCTCATTGGGGCCTGGGTGTCTGCGGTGGTGCCCCTGTTGTCGTTTCATCTGGATCAATGGTTGCCCGATTGCCTCTCTGCCTGAACGTTCATCGTTCTCCTCCTATAGGAAGGGCAGTATCGGTTTCGCTTCCGGCACCGGCTGTGAGAGACGGCGATACGCGATGACCTTTTTCAGGGCGTAGCGGCGCACGGCGGCGAGCAGTTCGCGTCCTTCGCTTGTAGTGCGCAGCAGCGCGTGGGCGGCGTAGTTGTCGTAAAATTGCGCCGCCGCTTTCAGAGGGATATCCAGCCGCGTATAGACCCAGGCCAGTAGCTCACCGTAGAGGGAGACGTATTTGAACTCGCCAAAGGATGTGGCCGGCTGCCCATCCCAGGTGAGGCGCAGCTTCTCCCCAATGATGGCACCGCGCAGGATGGCCTCCACGATGGTAACCGTCTCCGGTCCATAGTGCCAATAGTCCTCTGGAGAAAGGCAGGTCATCTGTGGCTTCTGCTCCACAAAGAGCTCCCTCGCTATCCCTTTGCCATACACCTTGAAGCCGCTACTCAGGTCGGGGACTTGTGCTTTGCCCAGGCAATTAGAGAGGTTCATAGCGCGCCCCGACCGGGCCAGGTGGTACGTCAGGGCGTCCAGCGTGACGCTGTCCAGTAGAGTTTCTAGTTCCCCGCGAACCCAGCCCATGGGATGGTGGCGGCTGCGGCGGGAGCCGATGGCGATGACGCGCGAAGAGTTGTGGGCCTCTGCCAGGTAGGAGGCCGTGCGCACCAGGGAGGGGACTTCGCTCATGTCGTGGTCGCCGTCGCCGTCGCGGATGACGAAATACTCCAGCGCGGGTTCGGCGTTCAGCAGATGCGAGACGCCCTTCTTGATGGCCAGGAGTTTACCCCCGTTCTCGGGCAGGATGAGGGTGCGGAAAGCTTCGCCGTGTTGCGTCGCTAGCGCGTCTCTTATCTCCCTGACAAGGCGCGCTGTGCGCTCATCCCCATCCACCACGGTGACCACGTGATGAAGGGGCACATAGTGGTGGCAGTCCCCCAGTGTCATCCACAGCAGATTGCGCACCATGGCATCGGAGGGCTTGGCGGAGAAGTAGGCGGGGACCACGACGCCCGTGATCTGAGACAGTTCGGACTGATACAGCCAGCGCTCCACAAGACTCTCCCCTCAACGTCTTCGCTCGTAACAGCATGGCATGAGGCGGTCTCCCTGTCAAATTGTGCAGCGGACGTGATTGATGTAAGGGGGAATCGGCGTTAGAATGCAGAAAACTGTGAAAACCGCTTGGGAAGTTGGGGCCGATTGTTGTATAATGGATGCGAAGCGTGATGGTCGGGTCTCATTGAGGCGTCAATCCATGGCCGAGGGTTGGGGTTGGCGCCTGCTGCTTTCGAGGAGGTGATTGTAGAAGAAAAGGTGAGCGCGACAAAACGCAAGCCAAGGTATTGTGTTCCATATCGCGCCGTCCGGTGAGGGCTCCTGACGGGCGCGAACGTAGGAAGGGGGGTTGAAGATGTCAGTCATTACCATGTCACGGCAGGTTGGCAGTGATGCGGAGGAGGTGGCCTATCGGGTAGCCGGCGAGTTGGGCTTGCGGGAATTCGACAAGCGAGCCATGACGCAGGTGGCTTCCGAGGTGGGGATTTCGCCATCCGAGATCGTGGATTATCCCATAGACGAATACAGGGCACGCAACTTCTTCGAGCGCCTTTTCAGCCGTCAGCGGGAGGTCGCGGAGGTGACCACATGGGCGGGGCGGTGGGGCGTGCGATCCACGCGTGTCCTTGACGAGGCGGCGGCCATAGGCCTGATTGAGGCCACCATGGCTGCGGCTTACAACCACGGCGATATGCTCATCATCGGGAGGGGAGGGCAGGCTATTTTGGAGGACAAGCCCGATGTCCTTCACGTGCGGGTGGTGGCGCCCCTGGAATACCGGGTGGAGCGGTTGCAGGCGGAAAGGGATATGACGGCAGCGCAGGCGCGGCGGTTTGCAAGGGAACGGGATGCGGCGGCGGCCGAGTACCTGCGCACTTTTCACCATATCGACTGGGACGATCCCACCCTCTATCACCTGGTGGTGAACGTGGGAAAACTGGGGATCGATGAGGCGGCGGCGCTGATCGTCAGGGCCGCCAAGGGCGTGGAAAGGGCCGGGACCTAAGCGCCAATCTGTAAAGGGTTTTGTCGCTGCATCTTCTTTGCCCGACACTTTGTGTGGAATATAATAGGCGAAAGCCAGAGCAAAGGAGGTGCATGATCGGCCAAATCGTCATCATTGGTCTGGGGCCCGGTGATCCGGAGCAGATCACCTTGAAAGCCTGGAAAGTTTTGGAAGCTGCCAGCGAGGTTTATTTGCGTACAAAACGCCATCCCTCGGTGGGGAGTCTGCCTGAAGGGGTCCTTTACCGCTCTTTCGATGAGGTCTATGAAAATCACGACTCATATGCCGAGGTCTATGAGGAGATCGCTACGCGCGTTGTGGCCCTGGGGGAACGGCCCCAGGGGGTGGTATATGCCGTGCCCGGGCATCCCTTCATGGGGGAGACGGCCGTGCCCCGCATCCTGGAACTGGCGCGAGAGAGGGCGCTCTCCACGCGCGTCATAGCAGGGGTCAGCTTTTTGGAGCCGGTCACGACGGCTCTGGGCATCGATCCCTTTGAGGGGCTGCAGGTGTGTGATGCTATGCTCTTGGGGCAGCGGCATCATCCGAACCTCTGTCCTGACGTGGGCGCCCTGATCGTGCAGGTATGCGATCGCTACGTGGCCTCGCGGGCCAAGATCACCCTGATGAACCTCTATCACGACGATCACCCCATCCGCCTGGTGCGGCACGCGGGCACGGAGCAGCAGCAGGTGCGCGGATTGCTCCTTTACGAGCTAGATCGCCAGGAAGACCTGGATCATCTGACCACGGCGTACATTCCCCCGCTGCCCTCGCCCGGCTCCGTTTCCAGTTTTCAGAACGCGGTGGCGCGGTTGCGTGCGCCCGGGGGCTGTCCCTGGGACCGCGAGCAGACCCACCAGACCCTGCGTTCGGAACTGCTGGAAGAGACCTACGAGGTACTTGCCGCCCTTGATGCGGACGATATGGAGGCCCTGGAGGAGGAACTGGGCGATCTCATGCTACAGATACTCTTTCACGCCCAGCTTGCCACAGAGGACGGCGATTTCAAGCTCATCGATTCCGTTCAGCACGTCATCGAAAAGCTGGTGCGGCGCCATCCCCATGTCTTTGGCGACGAAGAGGTCGAGGACGCGGCGGAGGTGCTGCAGAATTGGGAGCGCATCAAGCGCGCGGAGAGGGGAGAGGAGGCGTTTTCCTCCATGCTGTCGGGGATCAACAGGGCCTTGCCCGCCCTCTCTCAGGCCATGGAGATACAGCGGCGAGTGGCCCGTGTAGGCTTTGACTGGTCGAGTGCCGAGCCCGTGTCGGCCAAAGTGAAAGAAGAGTTACAGGAATTCCACCAAGCCTCCAATGCCGATGAGCGTTTGGCAGAGATGGGCGATCTACTGTTCTCCTTGGTCAACGTGGCGCGTTGGCACGAGATCGATGCCGAGAGCGCCCTGCGCCAGGCCAATCGACGCTTTATGGAGCGCTTTACCGCCCTGGAGCGCCGTGCACAGGCACAAGGTATCCCCCTGGAGGAGATGACGTTGGAAGAAATGGATGCGCTGTGGGAACAAGCCAAGGGTGAGGGGATGGGCCCTGGGGGCGCGTCGCCGGACTGATACGCTTCTTTGTGCATAGCGCCCTAAACTTCCCTCAGACGCAGAACGTGCTATCGGACAGGTTCGATGCTGCGGTATCTATAGCCCCTCAACGCGGGGATCGCGTTGAGGGGCTTATGCCTATCTCTGACGAGGCAAATGGACGGTATCATTTAATGTACCAATGGCCCTTTTCAGAAGGGGGAAAAGGGCCTATACTGTAAAGGATGGTTCCACTTGTGGTCCAACAGATATGCAGATTTCTATCGAGCGAGAGAGCAGTGCGCCCATATACCGTCAGATCGAGGCGCAGATTCGGTCTCTAATTATGGCAGGGCACTTGCCCGGGGGAAGTTATCTTCCCTCTGAGCGGATGCTGGCCCGTCACTTGAGCGTCAACCGCACTACTGTGGTCAACGCCTATCGGGAGTTGGCCGCTGATGGGTTGGTGGAAGGACGTGTGGGACAAGGGACGGTTGTACTGGGGTCTGGGCCAGGGCGGGCGAAAGAAGAGGCTCCCTCTACCGTGCCCCTGTCGTGGACGCGTTGGATTCGACCTGAAATACGCGGGCTGCGAGGCCCGCTGGTACGCCACGTGGCCGATCTTTCTGCGCGGCCAGGTGTGATCTCCCTGGCTACTGGCGTCCCTAGAACTATACCCTCTCCTCATTTGCATCTGGAGAGGCTTGTCCAGGAGGCCATGGCTGCCAGCGGACAGTCTCTATTCCAGGATTCGCCCGTAGCGGGCCTTGTTCCCCTGCGAACCGAAGTGGCTCGCCGTCTGGCAATGAGAGGGTGTAACAGGCCTTCGGCGGAGCGCATTTTTATCCTTTCAGGCTCACAGCAGGGGCTATATCTCGTCACGCAATTGCTTCTGCAACCTGACGACGTGGTGTTGGTCGAATCCCCTACCTATCTGGGGGCCTTGGAGGTGTTTCGTGCCGTCGGCGCGCGGCTGGTGGAGGTCCCCATGGATGCTGAGGGGATGCGGGTGGAAGCTGTGGGCCGAATTTTGGCCCATATCGACGTGCACCTCATCTACACCATTCCCAACTTTCAGAATCCAACGGGAAGCACTATGGGTGCTGAGCGGAGGAGGGCTCTACTGGCGCTTGCCCAACATCATCAGGTGCCCATTTTAGAGGATGATCTTTATGGCGAGCTGGCCTACGATTCGAGCCCTCCTGCTCCTCTGCGGGCAATCGATGAGGAGGGGTGTGTGCTCTATTTGGGCGGTCTCTCCTCGATCCTTGGCCCGGGGCTGCGGCTTGGCTGGTTGCTCGTGCCATCGGCGCTGGTCAGGCCGTTGACAGCCCTGCGCCAGGCGATGGATCTGCATCCCGATAATTTCGTTCAGGAAGTGGTCCACGCCCTGTTGACGGATGGGTCTTTTGATGCTCACCTGGAGTGGGTGCGCTCGACCTATGCGCGCCGGCGACAAACCATGCTCGCGGCTCTGGAGAGGTACATGCCGCCGGACGTACGCTGGAACCGACCCGGGGGAGGATTCTACATTTGGTGTTCCCTTCCACAATCTCTCCATAGCGAGGAACTGCTCGACAAGGCAGCGGCAGAGGGCGTGGTCTTTATTCCTGGCAGCGTGTTCTTCTCCGACGGTCGAGGGGCACACTTTATGCGTTTGAGTTTTGTTCGCGCCTCGGCGGACGAGATAGAGGAGGGGGTGCGCCGCTTGGGCGCAGCGATCAGAGGGCTGAGGAGAAGCGTCCGGGAGGAGAAGCGGTTCCCTTCCGAGGCGGGACGACCGGTGGTTTGATTATTCGATAGATAATGGGAGAAGCATCGTGACAAGTCAGGGACGAGCGAGTGTAGACGAGAGTAAGCGGCAAGCAGCGGTGGCGCTCAAGGGTGGGGTGATCATGGACGTGGTCACAGTGGAACAGGCCTTGACCGCCGAGCAGGCAGGAGCCTGTGCTGTCATGGCACTGGAGCGGGTGCCCGCAGACATACGGGTTCAGGGAGGGGTAGCCCGTATGACCGATCCGGAACTGATTCTCCAGATAATGGACGCGGTGAGCATCCCTGTCATGGCCAAGTGCCGTATCGGGCATTTCGTAGAAGCGCAGATCTTGGAATCCTTGGGAGTGGACTTTATTGATGAGAGCGAGGTGCTTACCCCTGCCGATGAAGAGCACCACATCGATAAGACCAAATTCGAGGTCCCCTTTGTTTGCGGCTGTAGAAACCTGGGGGAGGCTCTACGGCGCATTGCCGAAGGGGCGGCCATGATTCGTACCAAGGGAGAGGCGGGCACCGGCAATATCGTGGAGGCCGTCCGCCACGCCCGAGCGGTGGGGGATGAAATCCGCCGGCTACAGGCTATGGCTCCTGAGGAACTCGTGACCGCTGCCAAGAAGCTGGGCGCCCCCTATGAGTTGACGAGGGAAGTGGCCGCGCTGGGAGCGCTTCCAGTGGTCAACTTTGCTGCGGGCGGCGTCGCGACGCCCGCAGACGCGGCGTTGATGATGCAGTTGGGCATGGACGGGGTCTTTGTGGGCAGCGGTATCTTTAAATCGTCTGATCCGCCGCGTCGGGCTGCGGCTATTGTGGAGGCCGTTGCCCATTTTGATGACGCCGCTGTACTCGCTAACGTCAGCAGGGGATTAGGTGAGGCCATGCAGGGGCTGGAGATGTCTCAGATCCCCGAGGCCCAGCGTCTGGTTGTGAGAGGGGAATGAAAGATTGGACGGATCACTGTGTGGAGGGGTCCGTAGGCGTCATACTTCTAGGGAGGTTTGAACATGCGAAATGCTACACCGCTCGTCATAGCCATCACGGCTATTATGATCGCCGTCGTCGCCGTCTTTACCATGGTGGCCCGGGTGCCTATACCGGCTACACAGGGGTACTTCAATCTCTCGGACGTGGCCATCTATTTCAGCGCCTTTAGCTTTGGCCCCTGGATAGGGCTTATCGCTGGGGGCGTGGGGGCCGCACTGGCCGATCTGTTGGGCGGCTATCCCCAGTGGGCGATACTGACTTTTTTGGCTCATGGCCTGGAGGGGCTGGTGGCCGGCGCGCTGGGGCGGGACAGGGGCTTTCTTGGTCTCGTGGTGGCCTGGGCTGCCGGCGCCCTCGTGATGATGGCGCTCTATTTTCTGGGCGAGGGATTTGTTCTGACGGGATGGGGGCCGGCTTTGACCGAGCTTCCCGTCAACTTGCTTCAAAATGTGGTGGGGGGCGTGGTAGGTATTCCGCTGTTTTACGCGGTGCGCAAGGCCTATCCCCCTATCAGGCGCTTGGGCAGAGGGCTTGCATGGCGGGAAGAGTAGGGGATCGGGGGGATCGCGTTTGAGCGTTGTTTCCATCCGTAACCTGCATTACGCTTATGATCCGTTGCTGCCCGGCGGTGAGCCCATCAGCGTACTGCGGGGCGTCGATCTTGACGTGGAACAGGGCGAATTTCTCTCTTTGATGGGGCCCACGGGGGTGGGCAAAACCACGCTATGCATGGCCCTTAACGGATTGGTGCCCCAAGCCACAGGAGGGCATATTCGTGGAAGTGTGGAGGTGTTGGGCTGCGATCCGCGCCGCACGCCCGTGGAAGAGCTGGCTGCGCGCGTAGGAATCGTCTATCAGGATCCCGAAAGCCAGCTCTTTTGCACTACGGTGCAAGATGAGGTCGCCTTTGGCCCCGAGAACCTGGGCGTAGCGGCGCAGGAGATCAAGGAGCGTGTAGAGTGGGCCTTGAACGTGGTGGGAATGTCCTCCTATGGCGACCGCTCTCCCAATCAGCTTTCCGGTGGAGAGAAGCAGCGGGTGGCCATCGCTGCGAGCCTGGCCATGATGCCGGAGGTGCTGATTCTGGACGAACCCGCGGCGAGCCTGGATCCCGTGGGCCGCTTTCAGGTGTTTGAGGCCATCGAGGCCCTTTGCCAGCAACGGCGTGTGACCATCATCATGGTCAGTCACGACGCAGAACACGTGGCCCAGTTCTCCGACCGCGTGGCCGTTATGTGGGAGGGCCGCCTCGCCAGGGTGGGCACGCCGTCGGAGATTTTTTTTGACCGCTCTCTGAGGGACCAGGTGGGGTTTGCCATCCCCCAGGTGAGCACGTTGGCCATGGCTCTCAATAGCCGCTATGGCACCGCTTATCGCTTCACGCGGGTCGATGAGGCTGAGGAGGCGCTTCGCCGTGATATCGCGGAGCAACAGGCGTTCAGAAAGACTTCCGAAGTCTACTCGAGTGGCACTGCGTGGCCACAAAGTGCTTCTGCAAACGAATGGATGCATCGCCAAGATGGGCTTGAAGACTTCGGAAGTCTCATTCGCACGCAGGATTTGTGGTACGAATACGACGCCACGATCCCCGCCTTGAACGGCGTGGATTTAAGCATTCCCGACAACGCCTACCTGGCAGTCGTTGGGCAGAATGGTTCGGGCAAGACGACCCTGGTGAAGCATTTCAACGGCTTGCTCAAACCGACCCGGGGAGAGGTCTGGGTTTACGGGCGTTCGACGGAATCAGCCACGGTTGGCGAATTGGCCCATCAGGTGGGGTACGTTTTTCAGAACCCAGACCATCAGATTTTTTGTGCCACGACATGGGAGGAGATCGCCTTTGGACCGCGCAATCTGGGCCTCGCTCCCGAGACGGTTCGCGCCCGTGTGAGCGAGGCCTTGGAGACCTTTTCTCTCACTCCTTATGCGGAGACCCCGCCGGCTGTGCTGGGTTATGGCTTGCGCCGCAAGGTGTCCATCGCGGCCGTATATGCCATGCGCCCCCAGATCCTCATCCTCGATGAGCCCTCTATAGGTCTCGACTGGCGCAGCACCCAGGAACTGATGGCGCGGGTGGATGAGTTGCACGATCAGGGACATACGATCATTCTCGTCACGCATGATATGCGGCTGGTGGCGGAATACACCCGGCAGACGCTGGTGATGCATGAAGGAGGCGTGCTGACTTATGGGCCGACGGAGGTGGTGCTCTGCCAGACGGAGCAACTGAAGCAAGCACAGATCGCGCCGCCACAGATTGCACGTCTGGCCGGTCGTCTCACGGACCTGGGATTCAACGGCCAGGCGCTGAGCGTGGAGGGTTTCTGTGTGGCCTATGGCGAGCTTTGGGAGGGGAAAGCATGAGCCTCATGTATGCTCTGTACCAGCCGGGCGACTCGTGGCTGCACCGCCTGGATCCACGAGCCAAGCTGCTCTTTGCTTTCTGCGGCTGTTTCCTGTTGCTGCTGAACAAAAATCTGTGGCTTATCCTGAGCGCTCTGGCGTTGACGCAATTGGCGCTGCTGAGCGCCGGCATCGATTGGAAGCGGCTGGCATGGGTGTGGCGGATCACGGCGCCGACCATGATGATGATCGCCGTGTTGTGGGTGGTCTTCTATCCGACGCCAGGAGAGGCTTTCCTCTCCTGGCGCTTCCTGCGCATCGGGATTCATAATCTGGCCGAGGGGGTCGCCGTGGCCTTGCGGATAGGGGCGCTGGCCTTTGTGCTCTTTTTCTGGCTTTTTAGCACCGATCAGACGATCCTGGTGCGCAGTCTGGTGACCCTGGGGTTACCCTACACGTGGGGGCTGACCCTGGCCATGGCCCTCCGCTACATACCCACCATGACCAGTACCTTTCGCATGATCTCCGATGCGCAGCAGGCGCGGGGGCTGGATCTGAGCGCCCGCAATCCCATCAAGCGCGCCCGCGCCTACATGCCCATCACCGTGGCCATGCTGATCACAGCCTTCCGCACGGCGGAGAATCTCTCCCGAGCCCTCCAGTCCCGCGCCCTGGGCGCTTCGCCAAAGCGCACCTTTTTACGACAGCTTCACCTGCGTCCCTGTGACATCGTCTTCATGGCGGGCATCGTGCTGGTGGCGGTCGTCTTGCTCTGGCTACGTTTCACCATGGGCTTGGGGGCTTATCCGCTGCGGTTGGTGGGGTAACGATAAAGGGTTGCGTGTGAGATGTGGGCCTAAGTCAGTAGCGCAGGACTAAAGCCGCAGCGCTACCAAGTTGCGCCCGCTAAACCGGGCTTTTGGAGCCCCGTTCCCAGCGTATCTTCCGGTCGCATGTACGGGCACAAAAGTCTTACTGTTGAGATTGGCAGTACAGCCGGGCAACAAGGCTGCTCCGTTCACTCAGTTCGATGAGGGCGGAGGCCATGGCCAGACTATAGCCCTTGTGGCCGGCCACCTTGTTGCCCATAGTAAGCAACACCCCGCCGCCGTCTACCTGTGCGGCATACTCGGCGATGCGTAACACGCCGTGGAAATCGTGTCCCGAGAGATTCGCGCGCACCACAGGTGCTGTGCCACTTCGCCAGCGATCCTTTCGCCCGCTCCCCAGTCCTGCAACGATTTCTTTGATGGATCCACTGAAAGAAGATCTTTCAGTGGATGGAGGACACTATATATTGTGGTTGTGCGAAGCACAACCACAATATATGTCCCATATTTTCTTTTGGCTACCCTTTTTTCAGGGCAGCCTTTGATGAATTCCTCCAAAGGTTCAGCTTCACAAATGTGCAGAGGCTCCTACCTCCCCATTGCGACCCTTCAGTCCGGAGGATACAATCTCCCTGCAGGAATTTCATTCGCAGTGTTCATGTCGTCGCTGCCATTCTAGGAAACGATGGCCTTTCTCTTAGAGCTACATCGTCGCTCATTGACCAGATCGCCCGTCGCTCCGAGCAGGCTGCCATCACATCTCTGCGGCCGGAGATGATTGTCCCTTGTTCTCGATGCGGGCGATGGCCTTGCCCTCTTCTTCATCCACCTGGGTCAGCAAAAGAAACCCAACGATAAAAAATACAATGAGGGAAACAATGGCCAGCCGGCTGGTTTCTGCAAAGGTGGCCACCAGGCCAAAGAGCAGGGGGCCGGCGATGCCCGCGAACTTGCTGCTTATGTCGTAGAAACTAAAGAACTCGGCGGAGCGCGCCTTGGGGGCCATGGCGCCAAACAGAGAGCGGCTCAGGGCCTGATTGCCTCCCTGGACCGTTCCCACCAGGCCGGCCAGCAGCCAAAAGTGCCAGGGGGCGTACATAAAGTAGCCGCCAATGGAGATGAGGGTATAGACGCTCAGAGTAAGGTAGATGGCCTGTTTTGTTCCTATCCGCTTGGCCAGACTGCCAAAGAAAAAGGTCATAGGCACGCCGATCACCTGGGTCAGCAACAGGGCGGCGACCATGTCGGAGGTGCCAATGCCGATTTCTGCGCCATAGATGGTGGCCATCTTGATGGTGGTGCCAATACCGTCAGCATAGAGCCAGAAGGCGATGAGAAACTTAAAGTTGCCGGTAGCGCTTGATCTCCCGAAAGGTTCTTCTCAGGCGTCTGAATCCCGCGCGGATAGGGTTGGTAGAGCCCTCGTCAAGCGAGGGGGGGTCCGGCACCCGCCGAAAGAGGGGGATCGAAAAAACGATCCACCATATAGCAACGCTGAGAAAGGAAGCGCGCACGGCCACGTTGCCGTCCGGAAAGCCGAACCACCTGGGTCTCATGTACCAAAGCAAGTTCACGATCAACAACAGGCCGCCTCCCAGGTATCCCAGGGCAAATCCCCTGACCGATATCTGATCGATCTCCTGGGGATGCGCTACATGGGGTAGGAGGGAATCGTAGAAGATGTTGGCCCCCGCGTTGCCTATGCTCGCCAGCACGTAAAAGATCACGGCGGCAAGCCA
>JAYENT010000028.1:15885-22256 GCA_034722245.1 Chloroflexota bacterium | reverse complement strand
TCTCAAAACATAAAACGCGCCAGCGGCAGCACCCTAAAGCGCAGAGCAGTTTCCTCAAAGTTGGCCGAAGCATCTCGGGGCCAGACATAATAGGTGAGCGCTACGCGCTCCCCATAGATCCGAAAGCTGGTGTAGCCGTAGGCATATGCCGCGCTGGCCTCGATATCTTTTAGGCACTGCCACGTGTGTCCCTGGTCGCGAGAGCGTGCCACGGACAGGGGAGTCCGCCCCTCCCAACCAGCGTGCGCGCCATCGGGCCGATGGTTGTAGATGACGATGAGGCTTCCATCGGGCATGCGCGCCATCGTCGCTGGCGCGGCAGGGGCGGGCAGATCCTCAATCGGCTGCGGAAGCGTCCACGTCTCCCCGCCATCGGCAGATCTAGCGCCAAAGACATAATTCTGATCCGTCCGTATGTACATGAGCAGGCCGTCCCCGAGAGCCACCACTCCTGGCTCCTGACAACCCACACGACTCTGGGGCAGATCGACGGACCCGCTCCCCGCACGCCAATGCGCACCCCCATCATCCGAGATGTAGCAGAGGGCGACCTGATGACGCGAGCGATCATAGTCCTGTGTCAACGCCACGGGAGCCAGCAGGCGCCCGTCCTCCAGCTGAATCACACGAGCGTTATTCATCACGTGATATCCGTCCCGGATAGACACGCGCTGGGCCGGCCCCCATGTGCGACCTTGATCAGCAGAACGCCTGAGAAACACGCTACAGTCATGAAAGCTGTTCTTGCGCAGATAAAAAAGGAAGATATCCCCGCTCACCGCTTCGCGCAGCAGGGACACGGACATAACGTTCTGCCGGGCCTCCTCTCTCGACACCAAGAGCCGGGGCTCGCTCCAACTCGTCCCCCAGTCGTCCGTGACCATGCCATAGATGTCAGCCTGCGCGTTGTCCGCGGCTCCCTCAAAACGGGTCCAAGCCAAAAGAAGGCTGTCATCGGTCAACAGCATAGTGTCGCCTTCCGAATTGCGCGGATTACCCGGCCCGGGTTTTATGTCGAACACTACCATGCGAACACCTCCTTAGATACAGGATCGGTCTTTTTGCTCTTTCACTTTCTCGCCCTCTCCCCAACCCCAACTCTTTGATCCCTCAGACACCCCTCCTCCCTCGCCTGTGTGCGGGAGAGGAAAGGAGATAGGGCGGACTGGCAATCCGCCCCTACGTGATCCTGGACGGTACGAGAGCTTGAAACGATTGTAACACGCATGTAACATAGGAGCAACGACATTTCACTGGCTTTTTTTATCCTGAGCAATGGTAGTAGAAAGAGAAGAGACCCCCATGGCGGCCATGCCCGCGTTCTGGAAACGACCGTTTCGTATGATTCAACCCAACCTGCGCAAGATCGATGCGCAAGGGCTGGACCCCAAGCGCCTTGTGGCCCAGGTAATAGCGTATGGCGGAAACGCCTTACTCGTCAACGGTGGAGGCATCGTGGCCTGGTATCCAAGCAACGTGCCCTATCATCCCATCAATGAATACATGCAAGGCGATTTCTTGGGCGAGGTATTACAGGAGGCCCATCGGCGCGGGCTCAAGGTTCTGGTGCGCCTGGATATCAGCAAGAACCACCAGGAACTCTACGAAGACCATCCCGAATGGTTTCAGAAGACACCTGACGATCAAGTGCCCCGGGGATGGACTATGCGCCTAACCTGTTTCAACAGCCCCTACTGGCAGGAACACAACTTTCAGCTGGTCGATGAGATCATGTCGCGCTATCCCGTGGACGGGTTCTTCTACAACGCCTTCCACTACGATCACTGCACCTGCGAAAAGTGCCAACAAGCCTTCCACGAAGCGACAGGGCTGGAGTTGCCGCTGCATGAAAATTGGGACGATCCCACGTGGCGAGCGTTCGTCCAGTTTCGTTATCGGCGCATGGAGGAATATACGCAAAGGCTCAGAGCCTTTATCCGGGAACGCAATCCGCGCGCCATACTGACCGTCGATTTCCGCTTGACGAGCGACAATCCCTCCCACTTGCGAGAGGCAGGATGGCGCGGCCCCCGTATGGCCGAGGCTGTGGACGTGATCACCCTGGAGGCATTTAACCCGCTGACACGCCCGCTGCCCAAATACTATCTATGGGCCGGGGAGGAGGTGCGCATGGGACGCACCTTTGCCCCCAATCAGCCCATCAGCATCATCCTCACCTACTCGGAGATCTTTGGCAGCCGCCGCACTGCCCAGCCGCCCGCCCAACTTACCTACGATCTCATGCAGATAGCCGCCCATGGAGGCCAGCCCTGCGTGGCCCTGTCGGGCACCTTTGAGCAGGATGACCGCAAGGCACTGCCGGCCATAAAGAACGTGTACCATTATCTGCGTAACAACGCCGACAGCTATAGAGACCTACACTCTCCGGCCCGCATCGCGCTCCTCTATTCGCAGACCACCATGGATTACTATGGCCGGGACGATACCATGAGCCGCTGCCTCGCAGAGTACCGTGGCTTCTACGAGGCGCTAGTCGAGTCGCACGTGCAGTTCGATGTCTTGCACGATGGGCGATGCGACGCCTCACTGCTTTCCCAGTACGACCTGCTGATTCTTCCCAACACAGCCGCCCTCACCGACGCACAGGCCACCATCATAGATACTTATGTAGAGGAAGGAGGCCACCTCCTCGCCAGCTATGAAACGGCCCTTTACGACGGGGAAGGGCTACCGCGTGACGGGTTTGGTCTCCAGAGTATCCCACGGAGAGTCATAGAGAGGCGGGAGTGCCCGGGGTCTTATCTGCGCATCATGGACAAGGATCTACTCCAAGGATTCGAAGAAACGGATCTGATGGCCCTGGACGAGATATTGTTGGAAACAGAGCCTCTGGAAGCTTCTTCGCAGCAAGTGACAGATCTGTACCTCATCCCCCCGGTGCACAACAACACGCCCGAGTTCGCCTACTGGGAGGAGGAGCTTTCTATTCCAGGCCTGATAATTGCTCCCCGTGGGAGGGGAAAAGTGGCCTACTTTCCCTGGCAGATAGGTAAATCCTATTATCTCTTTGGTGTGCCCGAGTACAAGAAGCTCATCAATCTCCTTGTGCGACGCTGGATACCACCTCTGGTGACCACAGACGCGCCGGGATCGGTGGAGGTAACACTCCACTACATAGAAGGAGACAGTCAGCACGCGCTGGTGCACCTTCTCAATGCCACCGGTTGGCAGAGCAAGCCCCTCATCGAAGTCATCCCTCTGGCATACATCTCCCTATGGGTGAAAGGGGAATACACAAAGGCAAGAGAGCTCGCCAGCGATGAGGACGTACCTTTGGTGAGAGAGAGCAGCGGCGTGCGCCTCACCATACCGGAACTGGGGAGCTTTGCCGCCATTGAACTCAGCAGGTAACGCACAAAAGGCGGAGAAGGGGCCTCAGAGAATGGCACCTTCTGGGACCCCAAGTTTGGGAGAATCTACATCGTCTTCTCGATGGACTCGATCAAACCCCTCATATAGCCCACGGCGAACAGCCTGCCCAAAAGGCTATAGCCGGGACGACTGTTATCGTCGCCCTCCATGGTGGGTACGTGATCAGGACGCATGGGCCCCTCAAAACCAATCTCATAGTAGGCTTTCATGGCCTCATACATATCCGTGTCGCCATCATCGTGGAACATCTCGCAAAAGTCCTCTGCCGTGCCACGCAGATTTCGAAAATGAGCGAAGAACAGCTTGTCCTGTTCACCAAAGTGCTTGATGGTGGCTGGAATATCAACGCCCATCTCGGAAAAACATCCCTGACAGAAGGTGATGCCGTTCACCGGGCTGGGCACCATGTCGATCATGCGCTGGAAGTTATCCGGACTGATCATGATGCGCCCGATTCCGCGAATGGGGGAAAGCGGGGGATCATCGGGGTGCATAGCCAGCTTGACGCCGGCCTCCTCCGCCACGGGCACGACGGCCTCGAGGAAATACTCTAAGCTCTCCCATAGCGTCTCCTCCGGGACGACGCCCACCTCGGTAAGCGGCGCATCCTCCAGCAGGGCGTGTTCATAGCTTGTTGCCGGCGCGCCACCCCTGACGGGAGTGGTGAAAGACGTTCTAAGCCATCCAAACACGGCCATCCAGTTGTAGCAGATGATGGGAATGCCCGCCGCCCCCACGTTGCGCAAGGACTTACGCCAGTTCTCGATATCCTCGTCCCGCCCCTCCAAGCCCAGCTTGATCCTATCGGAAATGGGCATGCTCTCAATGACCGAGAAGGTCAGTCCTGCATCCTCTATCTTTTTCCTCAGATTGATCAACGGCATCAGCTCCCACACGGATCCGTTCCGATCGCTGGCGGGCAGCGAGGTGACGATATCTGTCACGCCCAACTGCTTGGCCAATCGCAAATTCGATTCTGTCAGCCCAGGTAGAACTAGACCAATTCTCATCTCACTCCAAATCCTTTCCTATTTCTCAACGTTTCCCTGCATCATGGCGCCTATGCTATCACCAATGAAAAGCAGCGTCAAACAAAAACTGCTTCCGGCCATCAGCCCATCCCACCTTATTCTTGGGACAGAGGCAAGAAAAGCCATTCCGTGTTCAAAAATCGCCCCTCATCATTAAGGCGATACATGCCCACGCGAACGCCCACCGGCTCGGAACCGTCCGGAATGGAGAGCATATAATCATCGCGTACGATCTCTCCCCTGCGCCATCGCGACGTAGGATACCAACCGTAGACAGGATGCCGCGCGTCGGCCTGGGCCAGGATGTCCTTCGCATCATATGGCGGACTTCGTTTCACCAGATGGACCGCCACGCTATAGTCTTGTACTGATCCCTGTCCTTGCCAGTAGACCGCCACGTGTATCCTTTGATTCTCGACATCGACTGTGGCGGACACGATACGGATCCCATTCCCAAGATCCAGCCGTGCGCCGGGAGGGACGTCGCCCATGGTGAGAGGCGGGTCTGGAGCAATCTCGACGATTCCCGGGATCACCGACGTGAGGGCCAATGATCCCAAACGCCCCTCCCACCAGTCGGGCGGCTTCCCATAGAACGTCTTTTGCAGCGTCAGCAGCCTATCCCCTCGCGCGATGATAGCCTCGAAATTCGCATTGTGATCTACCAGGTTGAGACGCGGAAACTGCCCCCGGTAGGCCTGCGCATAGGCGAGGGCCCAATAGTCGCGCCCCCAAAGGGCCATGAGCGTCGTGGGATCAGACGGCGTCGGCAGTTGCTCCACCCGATCAACCACCTCCTCCACGCTTCGGTCGTGGGTGACAGCCAGGACGTTTGGACGGTGGACTATGAAAAGTGTCAAACAAGCCATCACCATGACAGCCAACACGCCCAGACGAAGACGGGGCCATCGTACCACGACCTCGCCCAAAAGCACCGCCAGTCCCAACACGGCCAGCCCGACGACGGGCAGCTTGGCCGCCAGCAACGCATCGGACACCCTGCCCTCCCAGATGATGAGGCAGAGAAAGAGGTACGCCACGGCTACCACAAAAAGTCCTGAACCCTCTCTAGGACGGCGACGGAAAAGGAGTACCAGCCCCAAAAACCCAATGACGACCAAGAACACCGGCAAGTCCGTATTTAGCAAGTGGGCAAGAATGCTCATCCGTTCCCGCCACCCCGCGAGGTTCTGTGGCAAATCGACGATGCGGCTTGATTTGGTGTCCGCGATCATCCTCCAAAACCCCGTCCACGTCCCTGGCTGCCCAAAGGTCCATCCTGCCCCCTGCCACGCCCGAACCGGCAAATAGAGGTAGGTCAAAGGGCCCGTCAGAGCCACACCCAAGGTGGCACCCAGGTTGCGCCAGAGCGCTTCGAGCCTATCGAAGATGAGAATAAAAACGCCAGGGGCGAGAAAGGCGAGGGCCCGTTGGTGCGCGACGCCCTGAGAGAAGAAGAGCATCAGCAACAAGAGATCACCTCGACGACCTGTGCGGCCAAACCGCACGGCAAAGAGGAGTGTGGCAAAGGTCAAAGCCATACTCATGGTATGCACCTCCGCCAGGGAGGCGTCGATCCATAGGGAAGTCGTCAAGGCCAAGATGATGCTCGAAAGCGCGGCCATATACTTGGGCAAGCCTAACTCGAGCGCCAGAAGAGCGAACAGGGCAGCTGAGACCGCTCCCCAGAGTGCGGAATAGAGAGAACTCCCCGCCGCTGGCCGGATGCCGAGCCATTGCATACAGGTCACAGACAGGGAACCCAGAAATGTATATAAGGGATACCCGGTAAAGTGGATGGTGCCCCAACGGGGCAAGGCGTTCTGTATCTCCCCCACATCCGTGGCATAGGGCGAGGGACTTCCGTTAATCTGCCACTGTAGCGTGCTCAGCGATGCACAGAAAGCGAGCAGCGCGGCAAGGAGAACCCAGCCACGCCGCTGGAGA
>JAYENT010000028.1:0-15785 GCA_034722245.1 Chloroflexota bacterium | reverse complement strand
GCCCACGCGGAGGAGATCGAAACGTCCCTTTACCTCTATCTGCGTCCCGAAGGCGTGCGCAAGGAGCGCATGCAGGCGGAGAACAATATGCTGCCCTCAGACTTTTGGTGGCAGGATCTGGAGGGAGGCGCGCGGGTGGGCATGATGGAATGGTGGAGCTCTTTCTCCCATACCGGCGTTCTGGGAGATCCCACGCTGGCGACGCGGGAAAAGGGGGAGACATTTTACAAAGCCTGCACAGAAGAACTGGCCGCCCTGATCCGCGAGATGAAAGCCCGGCCCATACGCCCACGGGAGGATCATCACTAGAGGAGGCAGCGCGGGAGGACAAGCGTAACACTGGCCCAGGGTTGTGGGATCGACAGCGTCTACATACTCAGTATACTAACTGAAAAATGCACCTTCAGAAGCGCAGTTCATTCACCATCTGGCCTGAGCGGACCATGACGATGGCGCACCACCGCGCCTTCGATCTCACGGCGAACTATACCATACCCTTCCTCATCCAAGATTGCATCCCGATTACTTGGCTGCGATGCCTGCCCTCTCCACCTCGTACGTCTCTTCGCTATTCACAAAGCCGCGCTGTATCACCCCCTCTATGATGCGGCGGGCGTTCTCCTCGGCAGAGTACTGCACCGTATCCAAGCGGAACTCTGGATCCAGCGGCGCCTCGTAAGGGTCGTCGATCCCTGTAAAGTTTTTGATCTCCCCCCGTCGGGCCTTGGCATATAGCCCCTTGGTGTCTCGCTGTTCACACACGGCCAGGGGCGTATCCACAAAGATCTCAAGGAAACGGTCATCCCCCACCATATCGCGTACCTCCTGACGCGTGGCGCGGTAGGGGCTCACGGCCGCGCATACGGCCACGCCGCCGTGCCGCACGATCTCCGAGGCCACAAAGCCGATGCGCCGAATATTCGTATCGCGATCCTCTTTGCTGAATCCCAGTCCCTTGGACAGGTGTGTGCGCACCACGTCACCGTCGAGCACCGTCACCTGCCGACCATGCTCCTGCAATAAGGCAGTCACGATCTCCGCCGTGGTAGACTTGCCCGACCCACTCAATCCCGTGAACCACAGACAGAACCCTTGCTGAGAGCGAGCGGGATAAGCCTCCCTTAGGATCCCAGCCACCTCGCTTCGGGTGAACCAGGAGGGCAAGGTACGTCCCTTGGCCAGATACTCCTCCCGCACCTGCGTGCCAGAGATAGCAGCGGTCCGAACATCATCAGGAACCTTGTCCACCTCCTCATAGCGATCCTCGTCGGGGAGATAGGCCAACATGCGGAAGGGCACCACCTTGACGCCCAACTCCTCGCTGTGCTCCTGGGCCAGCTGCTGGGCTTCATAGGGACCATAGAATGGCCGCCCCTGTGAGTCCGTACCCGGTCCGGCGTGATCGCGCCCCACAACAAAATGATTGGCCCCGTAATTGCGGCGGATAAGCATATGCCAAAGGGCCTCCCTCGGCCCGCCCATGCGCATGGCTAGAGGCAAGAGAGAGAGCACGACGCGCTGTGGATCATAATACCTCTGGGTCAACACCCGATACGTCCGCACCCGCGTATAGTGATCGACATCTCCTGGTTTGGTCATGCCCACTACGGGGTGCAACAGTAGCGCGCCCTCTATTTCCGCCATCGCCCGCTTTGTCAACTCCTCGTGAACGCGATGCATGGGATTGCGCGTTTGAAAGGCCACCACGTTGTCATATCCCGTCGCCTCTAAGCGTTCCCGCGTCTCCGCTGGCGTAAGGCGCAGATCGGCAAAATCATAATGGGGAGGCAATTGATAGACGCGCAAGGAGCCCGCTATATTCCTCCGCCCCCAGCGGTGCATCTCCGCCACGAGGGGATGGCGCACATCCGTCGTGCCAAAGACCTTTTCCGACATTTCCTCGAGATCCCACGGATAGACCTCCTCGACGTGCATAACCGCCAGCAACTCGTTCTTGGCGCTGCGCAAGGCGATTTCGTCACCCACGTCCACTTTCACATTGTCGTCCACGGGCAAGGTGATGGGCATGGGAAAGAGGTGCCCACTCGTGAGGCGCATCTCGTCCAATACTCCCTGATAGTCCTCCTCCCCCATAAAACCATCCAGCGGCGAAAAAGCGCCCACACTCAGCAACTCCAGATCACACACCGCTCGCTCGGATATCTGCAACGAGGGCAGGTGGCTGGCATATTCCTTGAGCGCTGCCCGCTCACTCGCGGGCACGCGCAGATCAACGAGATGCCCCCCATAGGGGGCAATCAAATTCGACATATGACTCCTTTTGTTTCAACGATCACAAGTTCGCTGCATATTCACACGTACCAAGCCCAAGAGGGCAAAAAGTCCGCATCCTGTATCAATCTCCAGAATCATTCGTGGGCACTCCCGAGGGCCTGAGCAAGCTGATAGGCATAGTCAGGAACCAACGAGGAGATGACCAGGGGCATACGAGGCATCCCTTTCTCATAGACCACCGTGCCGCCATCTGCACCAAGCACCTGCCCTCCCAGTTCCTCAATGATGACGCTGGAAATGGCCGTATCGTGGCCATGAAAGTGTCGCATCACCATGGCCCCCAACCGGCCCTCGGCCACACGCGTCAGTTCGTAAGCCGCCGAGCCACTCTCAGCGGGCACGATCTGGAAACCAAGTCCTTTGAAAGCCTCGTAATCGGCATCCTCCAGGCGCTTTACCCTCTCCACCGTCCTGGGGGCAGAAACTGACTCCAGGGGCTGCAAAGGCGCATAGAATCCCTCGCTGACAAAGGCCCCCATATCCCGAACGGCCACATATAGGCGCCTTCTCTGGGCGAAATAGATCATGCCCAAACGCATTCGGCCACACTGCTGATCGAGGAGGCCCACCATGTGAGCGTAGGTGTCCGCTCCATCCAAAAAATCCCCCGTGCCGTCCACGGGATCTATGACCAAAACGTAACGGTGCGCGTTTGCCGCGAACAGATCCCGAATAGCGGGCGGACAGTCGCCCATCTCCTCGCTCTGTACCTCAAGATAGGGCGCCAATGTATATGCGCGCAGCAATAGTATCTCCTGGCAAAGGCGATCCACCACGCTTACTGACGTGCTCATCTGATATACGGAATCGGGGTCTTTCTCCTCCCGCGCCACCCGGCCCTGCAATGCACGCGCCACCTGACCACACTGATAGAGGGCACTGCGCATACCAACCGCAAATGCCAACGTATCCACTATTCCCTTACCCCCTGACCCGTCTCCCAAAGCTACAGCTTTGCCACGCGGCAATTGACGGAATCGGCAAGGGCGTTGCGCGTGTCAAAGACAAGGCGAGCGTGCTCGCCCACCCATTCCCAATCATACGTACTGTGGGCCGTATGAACCAGAACGCAATCGGCCCAAGAAAGCCGCTCTGCCGATAACTCGGTGGAGGCCATCTTCTCCGCGGACGTGACCTGCAGTTCCTCAATGTAAGGATCATGATAGGCCACCTGGGCTCCGCGCTCCTGAAGCTCTTGAATGATGAGCAGCGCGGGGCTCTCGCGCAAATCGTCGACATCTGCCTTGTACGCCACCCCCAGGACGAGTATCCGCGCATCGCGCAGCGGCTTGCCCTCCTCGTTGAGGAGGTCCTGTAGGCGACTGACCACGTAGCGGGGCATGGCCCCATTTACACTATCGGCCAGCTCGATAAAACGCGTGCGCACGCCAATTCCTCGCATTTTCCAGGTGAGATAAAGGGGATCGACGGGAATACAATGTCCGCCAAGGCCAGGGCCGGGATAGAAGGGCATAAAACCAAAGGGCTTGGTGGAGGCCGCCTTGATCACTTCCCAGATATCGATGCCGATGCGATGGCATATCTGCGCCATCTCGTTGACCAGGCCAATATTCACGGCGCGAAAGGTATTCTCTAGAATCTTGGCCATCTCCGCCGTCGCCGGACTGGAGACGGACACGATCTCGTCCACCGCCGTGCTGTAAAGGGCGCTGGCGACCTCCAGGCAGGCAGGCGTTACACCCCCCACCACCTTGGGAATGTTACGCGTGGCATAAAGAGTGTTTCCCGGATCGACCCGTTCAGGCGAAAAAGCCAGGAAAACGTCCTCCCCCACCGTATAGCCGTTCCCCACCAGGCGGGGCATTAGTATCTCTTCGGTGGTGCCAGGGTAGGTGGTGCTCTCCAGCACCACAAGCATGCCCTTATGCACGTGACCGGCCAAGTCGTCGGCCGCCGCCACGATGTAGGAGATATCTGGATCCCTGGACTTGCCCAGGGGCGTGGGCACGCAGATAACAACCGCATCAACGGTTTCGAGGACGGAATAATCCGTCGTAGCACGCAGCAGCCCGCCATCGACCAGTTCGGCGACGACTTCGGAGGGTATATCCTTTATGTAGCTATGGCCGTCGTTAATCTGCTGGCACTTTCTCTCGTTTATGTCGAGCCCTACGACGGACAGCCCAGCCCGCGCGAACTCCACGGCCAAGGGCAAGCCGACGTAACCCATGCCGATCACGCAGACCCGCGCCGTCTTTTCCTCAAGTTTGTCCATAAGGGCTTGCTTATACGACACAATCCGTCTCTCCAACCCTATCGCCATAGGAGATGACCTTGGCCAGTGCCAAAGAGACTGTAGGCGTTTCCCATTTCCTTGTCAAGAAAATCGCTCGGCGATAAGCGCAGACAAATCTCCAACGGTCATGCAGAGGAAACCAGCTATGAAAGGGACACGTCGGGCACGCTGGAAAACCTGGTCAATCTCGCTGGCAAGTTCTAGCCTATGACGGAAGCCGGTTTCTCTCACGGAGCGACGAAAAAACCTTAAGATAGAGCAAGGCGTAAGGAGGCAATGAGCGAGGGCATCACCTGTAAAACAAAACCTACCATCACGTGGCAGGCGATAGAAGCGGCCAATCCATAGCGATCGCGCACATAGGCATAGACAATGCCCAGGGCGCCCATGACTACAAAGACGATAAAGGCTACCAAAACCGGCGCATGGGGCAAAAAGTACAACAGCGGTACCAGGGCATATAACCCGATGCTCAGCGACGACCCAAGCCGGCTCTGGACAATGCCCCGAAAAAAGTACTCCTCAATGGGGGCCGACACGAGACAGACCTGGTAAAAGAGGAGTACGGGATCCCTTGCAGCATACAGACGCTCAGTGAAGGTCCTAAGCTGCTCGGACAGAAAGACCAACAAGGGGACAGAGATGATGGCCCCTAGCAACGCGCCACGCCCGATGTTGCGCAGCGTAAAGTCCGCGGGCACCTCACGATGCCCACGGTAGTAGATGCTCATAGCCAGCAGGCTCGTCCACAACAGGGCCAGGCGTGGTGACTGATCCAGCAGCACAGTCCCCACGCCGATGGCGACAAAGATCGAGAAAAGAAGACGAGGATCCAGCGGATGGCGCCTGGCCGTTTTCATGCCACCTCTCGCATCACGTCGGCCGCCGCCACCAACGCCCTATCGACATCTTCACGAACGATGCCATAGTGCGTCACGGCGCGAAATTCGTGGGGGCCGAGAGCGTTCAGCTTGACGCCCCTATCGGCAAAGGCCGCGACCACAGCCTGGGTATCTATCGTCGGATCTTCCAGCCCAAAGTATACCAGGTTCGACTCCACAGATTCCAGATCTATGCAAAAGCCGTCGATATTGGCCAGGCCCTCGGCAAGGACACGTGCGTTCTCGTGATCCTCCGCCAGCCGCTCCACCATTTCCTCCAGTGCCACGATGGCCGCCGCTGCGATGACACCCGCCTGGCGCATGCCACCGCCCAGCACTTTGCGCGTGCGCCGGGCCTCGGCGATGAACTCAGCGGACCCGCAGATGACCGAACCTATGGGGGCAGACAGCCCTTTGGAGAAGCAGACCTGCAGCGAGTCCGCCTCCGCGGCGATCTCTTTGGCCTCAATGCCCAGCGCGATCGCGGCATTGAAAATGCGCGCCCCATCCAAGTGCACGGCAAGACCATGGCGCCTGGCAACCTCGCTAATCGTGCTCATCTGGGAGGGTGACAGAACCCGTCCACCACAACGGTTATGTGTATTCTCCAAACAGACCACCCGGGTACGCGGAAAGTGCGGGTTATCCTTGTCGCGAATGGCCCTTTCCACGTCATCCGGATCGAGCATACCGTTGGGCAGATTGGGCACCGTATAGGTATGAATGCCTCCCAGCGCCGAGACACCGCCAGCCTCATACAGGAACGTGTGTGCCTTGTGCCCCAGGATGATCTCGTCACCCCGGCCACAGTGCGTGAGAAGGGATACTAGATTGCCCATGGTACCACTGGCGACAAAGAGCCCAGCCTCCTTGCCAAAACGCTCTGCAGACATCTCCTCGAGCTTGTTAACCGTCGGGTCCTCTCCGTAAACATCATCGCCTAGTTCCGCCGTGTACATGGCCTCCCGCATAGCCGGCGTGGGAAGCGTCACCGTATCGCTACGCAGATCTATTTCTCGCATCAGAAATCCTCCTTGCCTCAATTCGGCCTGTTAGAGAAGGGAAAAGGGCAACTTCATACCAAATAGATGCTTTCCCCTTTGTCCATCCTGCAACAGAGTGTAAGCCAGAAATGCCATCTTGACAAGGAGAAAAATCTGATTCATACGCCGCAGGGCCTTGCTCTTTATGCCCCCATCCACCTATAATAGCCCCACGTCCCATCTCGCAGACTCGCAAATCATGCTGAAAGGAAAGCGCTATGGAATATACGAATGAATACGATGCCTGTGACGTTCTAGTAGCCGGGGGAGGTATGGCGGGCATAGCTGCTGCCATAGCCGCCGCACGCTGCGGGGCAAAGACAGTTCTCGTGGAAAAGGCGGGCTGGCTCGGGGGCATCGGTGTCAGCGGAGCGACCGGACTTCACAGTTTCTTCAACATCTTTGATGCACACCCCTCGGTGGAGCGCAAGCGCGTGGTCGCCGGGATTGCGCAGGAACTTGTGGATCGCGTGCAGCAGCTGGGCGGAGGACTGGGGCACATTCGCATGGAACGAGGCGGCGACTTTGTCAGCATGCTCACTCCGGTAGAACCCGAAGTCTTTAAGCGCGCCGCCGTGCAGCTATGCCGTGAGGCAGGCGTGGAACTTTTGCTGCATACCATCGTGGACAAAGTCCGTACCGAGAACGAACGGATAGAGCACGTCGTTCTATGGAACAAGGGAGGTCGGAGCACAATAACGGCAAAGGAATACGTCGATTGCACGGGAGATGGCGACCTGGCCGCCTGGGCCGGCGTGCCATGCGAACACTTTGCGGCCGATGACCCTGGCGCCTATTCAGCAGGATTCACCTTCCGGCTGTGCAACGTCGATCTGGATCGCATGGAGGCCGACCTGGATGCACGCGGCGTGATAACCCAGCTGGCTCACGCCGTCAAGCCGGGCACCCACGATCCCGACCTGGTACGTCTGGGCATCAATATGCGGGAACTGGGTGCTCAGGGGGTAGAGGATGTGCCTCGCTACTTTCTCTCCTCGTCGCTCCGCCCGCGAGAGCTCACGTACTGTAACTGCATCAACTACGGACCCAACGACGGCCTGGATGTCAACGCGTTGACCACGGCGGAAATAGTGCTCAGAGAGAGGATGTTTCAGATTGCCGACATGTTCCGGGAGAATATCGCCGGGTGTGAAGGTTGTTATGTCGCCGGACCTGCACCGGCTGTCGGCCAGCGGCGAAGCCGCGCCGTGCACTGCCGCTACGAACTGAGCCAAGAGGACTGCGTCACGGGCCGGCAATTCGAGGATCAGATCGCCTGTTTCTCCTTTATCGACAATAGCAGCTACTTTGTTCAGAACGGAGGTGCGTACGGTATCCCCTTCCGGGCCTTGATTCCCCAGGGCATCGACAACTTAATGATCGCCGGTCGCATGATGACCATCGATCTCGTGGCCCACAACAGCACGCGCAACACCGTCTGCTGCCTGGCCTGTGGACAGGCAGCGGGGACCGGCGCCGCCCTGGCGGCTGCACAGAACACCACCCCCGCAGCGCTGGATCCGGAGGCGGTGCGCCGCACGCTGTCTGAAAATAGCGCGCTGCTGGAGCCCCGTCCCGATCCGCTAGCGGACTGACGAGGAGGACGTCCTCCGTTCCATCAACGTATCGTACAGAGGATAGAGTCGAGGGACGATCTGGCGCCAGTCATAGCGCTGAAGCGCAAATTCCCGGGCCGCATTCCCCAGGCTCTGCCGCCTCCGTGGATCATCCAACAGAGAACGGACGGCCTGAGCGAAATCAGTGGGAGTGTCGGCCAGCAGGGCATGTGTGCCCGAGATGAGGGGGATACCCTCCGCACCCAGACTGGTACTTACCAGGGGCAGACCGGCCGCCATGGCTTCCAATACCTTCAGCCGGGTGCCGCCCCCCACGCGCAGGGGGACGATGTACACGTCCGCCCCGCCAAAGTAGGGCAGGATATCCTCCACATAGCCGGTGACTGTGATGGCAGGATCGTTCGCCAGAGAAGACAGCCGCGCGTGGGGAGACTTGCCCACCACATAGAGCTGAACATCCGGAACGGCGGCCCTCAATAGAGGCCAGACGCGATCATAGAACCACACCATGGCGTCCACGTTGGGACGAAAGTCCATCTTGCCCGTGAATACCAGCGCCGGATGCCTCAGGGGAAGGGAGTCCGGCAGCTGTGGGTGATACCTCTCAACGTCGACCCCATTGGGAACCACCCGCGGAGACAGCGCGGGCAGCAGCCGCCTGACGGCACGGGCATCCGCCTTCGAGACCACTACCACACCGTCGGCCCACCGACATACCGCACGCTCGTAGCGGAGGAGTCGACGCCACTGAACAAAGGAATACAAAGCCACCTGCCATCGCCTCGGGTGCGGCAGATCGGACTCCAGAGCCCTGCGCTGCAACACGTACTCGGCGTTGTGATCGTCGAATACGATGGGAGGGCATCTCTCGCCCAGCCAGCGACGCATCATGGGGATGTACGGCGCCAGTTCGATGCCCTCCACCTGAACCAGATCAGGAGACGCCTCGGCCAGAACCTCCTGCAATGCAGAGGTGAACGTCGCCGAGCGAAGGCGATGGGCCATGTCGGGATCACGCGTGGTGAGCAGTGTGCACAGCCGAGCGCCCAGGGATCGCGCCGGCGCGGGCACCGAAGACAGGTAACAACATATCTCCTCCAGCGGCGCTAGATCCACGCCTTCCCGGTCAGCGTGAACGAACGTCAGCACCGCCACGTCATAACGGGAAGCCACGTGACGTATCAGATTGTAGTTGCGAATCGCCGTGCCCTGCTCTGGAGGATAAGGAAGCTGAGGGGTCAGAAAAAGAATGTGCCTCCTCTCCCCACCATCGGTTTGCACAGGAGCCCCCCACCCTTAGGCTAAACTGTGATATAATTCCAGCGTCTGTTGCGCCGCTTTTTCCCAGGAAAAGTGCTGCGCACGCTTGAGCCCCTTTTGGATCAGGCACTCACGGAGTTTCTCATCGGTCAGCACCCGCCACATGGCAACCGCGATCTCGTCCACCTTTCTTGGATCCACGAGAAGCCCGGCGTCACCCACCACCTCGGGCAGAGAGGAAACGTTGGAGACGACCACGGGCGTGCCGCAGGCCATGGCCTCCAGTGGCGTCAGCCCAAACCCCTCATAAATGGAGGGAGCGACAAGCAGTTGGGCCGTGTTGTAAAGCCACAGCAATTCCTTGGTTGAAACCCGTCCCAAAAAGATGACATCCTGGGCGAGATCCAGTTCTTTGGTCAGGGCAAATACATCATCATATAGCCACCCCTTTTCCCCGGCCAAAACCAACTGAACGTCAAGGTGGTAGTCATCCAGGAACTGCCGGAATGCCCTGAGCAGTGTCGGAACGTTCTTGCGTGGCTCAATGGTACTCACAAAAAGCAAAAAGTCCCCCTGAATGCCAAACCTCCCTCTGACACGTTGTATCAGATCGGGATTGTCAAGGGATCGGAAATAGGGACTGGCGGCCTCATGGATGACCGTCACCTTGTTCTCAGGAACGCCCAACAGCCTGATCACATCCTGCTTGGTGGCCTTGGACACGGCGATGATGGCATCGGTACGATGCACGGCCTCGTCGATCTGTCCATAGTGACGCGCCGCGCGCTTGGTCAAGAAATGAGGGTAAAGCATAAATACGAGATCGTGGATCGTTATGACGGATTTGCAGTTACGCCGAAAGGGGGGAATGAAATCTGGGCTATGGAGAACATCCAGCCCCGCCATGGATACTTCCAAGGGAAGCAAGAGTTGCTCGAGTCGATGGTGAACCGGAGCTAGTACACTGCGCCGACGGAAATTGGGCCTATCAAGAAGGGGCTCTCTGTCCCTAACACTCTGCAAAATGATAAATTCATCCTGTGTATCGCAAAGCGCCAACGCCTTGATAAGCTGTGTCGTATATCTGGTGATGCCCGCACTGCTATAGTATGTGATGCGAGCATCGATGCCAATGCGCATCGGTGATACTCCTTAACCCGGTACGAAAGAAAAACGGCACAAACAATAGCCCCCTCCCCGCTGCACTTTTGCAGCCGGCGATGGGGGCCACTACGCATCCCGTCTGTATTTGGTATAATAGCATTGTTGCAGAAGCCCGTCAAAACGGAATATTGGCGAGCAGGAATACGGGCTGTACAGCAGCACACACAGTGCGAAGTTTCGACATGCACGGGAGTCGTCTACCAAGCACAACTGAGAATAAGATGACGAGGATCATTCTTCTGACGGGGCCGAAACGCAGCGGAAAGACCACCGCATGCCGGCGGTTTGTGGAGAACGGGCGCCGCGCCAACATGGCCATCGGGGGTATCGTCAGCCCCGCCCGCTACGATCACAGAGGACAAAAGAGGGGCATCGACATCATAGATCTGACCACAGGCCAGCGACGCGCATTGGCGACCACAGCATCCAGCCCCCAGGAGGCCACCGTTGGCAAATACCGATTTTACCCTGGAGCGATACGTTGGGCACGACGCCGTGCACTGTCCGCCCTCGCAGCCCCGCTGGACGTCGTCATCGTGGACGAAATTGGCCCCCTGGAACTCGAGCAGAAGCAAGGATTCGCTACCGCGTTAGACCGTCTCTCCACCTCTCGCGCCAAGATCGCCATCTTGATCGTACGGGACAGCCTAGTAAGCCAACTACAGGAGAAGCTGAAGGCACTGCAGCCCGAGACCATGCACCTTTGCAACACCAACCGCAACCAAATCCCACACCACCTCTACAAAATGGTTCGCGATCTGCTGTCCCCTCCCAGGGATTGATGCGCCGGCTACGCCTGCAGGCCCTCAACGACACGCTGATATCTGTTCACCAGCTCGTGGGCCTGATCATCCGACCGCGCCTGCGCATAGATGTGGAAAACCGGATGATCGGCATCAGGCAGCACCAACACCCACTCCTCGTCGCCCAACTGAATCCTGACGCCGTCAATCTGCGGGCCCAGACGCTCTCGATATTCCTGATTCAGCAAGCGCATGACGGTGCCTTTGCTCTCCCAGGGACAGTCCACATCTCCTTGCGCCATATGGTAGCTGGGAACAGCGGCGAGGGCCTCTGCAAAGGTCGTGTTCTGTATAATCAAAAACTCGACTATCTTGGCCACGGTCATCATACCGTCAACAACGGGCTGAAAGGCCGGCCATATAAAAGAGCCCTGCCCATCTGCAGCCATGATAACACCGTCCCGATTCGCCGCTTTCATGAGTGCTTGCGGGTTCACGGCGGTACGTATCACCTCACCCCCATGCGCAGAGGCTATCTCCTCAAACACCGTGGGCAAGGAAACCGGGACAGCGATGATACCGCCCCCCTCGGCCTTTAGCGCCATGATGGCCAACGCCGCGGCCAGCAGCGTTCCCTCTACACCAGTCCCCTGGCAGTCCGACACAAAGACACGCTCGCCTCCCACATCCAAGCGCACACCGAACCAGGTATCCAAAGCATGGCAGATCTTGCCCAGTTGATCCAGAGCATTCTGAAATTCCTGGGGAGATATGGACATCTTGAATTCGTCAACGGTCTCGTTCAGAGCCACCACGCGGCAGTTCAAATCCCTCAACAGAGGGGCGAGAACCTGGGCCGTCGGCGCGTTGGCATAGTCCACGACGATATAGGGATTGGCCCCCCTGATAGCCTCCAGGTCCAAGGAAGCAAGAAAAGCTGCCGAGTAGCGTTCAACTACCTGCTGGTCGTAGCTGATAGTGGCGATCTCGTCCAGATAAACGCGCCGGTAGTCCTCGCGGAAAAAGCCTCGCTCGATATTACGCTCCACATCCTTGGCCAAATCCTGTCCATTGGCATCGAAGAACTTTATGTCGACAACTCGACTGTCATATGGAGATAGCCGGACGTGAATGCCGCCCGCAGCCTCGTCAATGCGCGTGATATAGCGAGCCACGGGGATGGGCACAGAGCGCAAGTCCAAGACGTTAACACCCGAGGAAGGCAGTCCAGAGATCATGCCCCGCTTCAACATGCGCGGACTGCGATGAGGGTCACGATTGATGGTCACGGTCGCTCCCTTGGGCAGCGTAGCCCCAAACGCCGCCCCAAGACGTGCAGCAAACTCGGGCGTCAGATCCACGTTCACTAATCCCGTCACACCATAGCGCCCAAAGAGTACATGGCGCGCCTGAGCACCCCAGATGATGCTGGTATTGACGGTAGCGCCGGCCTCCACTTCCTTTCGGGGCCAGATCTTGACGTTGGGTCGGATGACGGCCCCCTCCCCGACCACGGTCGAGTCTCCTATGGTCGCCCCCTCAAAAACGACAACCTTCTGTTTCAAGCTGCACTGTTGGCCTATGATCGCCCCGCGTATCTCCACGCTTTCACCAAGATAGCAGTTGCGCCAGATCACACTGCGATCGAGGTATGCATAGCGATCCACCACAGAATAGTCACCCACCACCGTGGGCCCGTGGATGACGACGCCTTGCTTGATCTCCACACCATCCCCCAAGAATATGGGGCCATGGAGTTCTGCATCGGGGGCGATTTGCACCTCCTCACCCACCCAAAGGCCCTCACGCAACTCCTCACCAAAGGGTTCCAACTGAACCTTCTGTAACAGCATATCCCCGCTGGCACGCGTATATTCGCTCAGATTCCCCACGTCGCACCAATATCCGTCCGCCACATATCCATACAGGGGATCCCCATTCTCTAGAAGAAGGGGAAACAGATCTTTACTGAAATCGAACTGGACGCCGCGATCAAAGTAATCCAGCACTTCTGGCTCCAGCAGGTAGATTCCCGTGTTCACCGTATCCGAGATCACCTCTCCCCAACTTGGTTTCTCCAGAAACTGCTGAACGCGCCCCCCCTCATCGACGATAACGACCCCATATTCCAATGGGTTTTCCACATGGTAGAGGGTGATGGTCGCCAGGGCCTCCTTTTGTTCGTGGAAGGCGATGAGCCCTTGCAGATCGAAATCGGTCACGGCGTCGCCGCTGATAACGATAAAGGCCTCATCCAGGAACTCTTGGGCCTGCTTGACGCTGCCGGCCGTCCCCAGAGGCGTCTCCTCCACGGAATACTCGATATGCATGCCCAAACCTTGCCCATCACCAAAATAGTCCTCCACCGTCTCTGCCATATAGTGCAACGTAAGCACCACGTCAGTGATCCCGTCTCGCTTAAGCAGATCCAGAATGTGCCCGATTACGGGTTTATTCACCATGGGCACCATGGGCTTCGGGCGATTTATAGTCAAAGGTCTCAGACGTGTTCCCTGTCCCCCAGCCATTACTACAGCCTTCATCACACACCCCCTGTACTCCTTTGTACGCCAACTATGTGCCTCGCACAACCCACCGACCTCACTGTTATTTATTATATCACAAGCAAAGGCGTTTGAGAAGGCTCTGACGTGAAACTTGTCAGGTTTTCTTGGAGATTGACGAAAGGCGGGGAATAGGTATCATCAATCTTGCAGATATCATCACATCGCCCCCGCCAAAACGGATGAAATGGCTCTCGGCGGGGACGTGGAGAAGCGGCCGCCCAGGTTTGATGACAAAGGAGGAACGACCCAATGATCTACCACATCTATGTGACCCTTGCAGGAGAGAATAAGATATCGATTCTGACCATGGACGCTGAAACCGGTGAGTTGGCGTTCCAGGAGGACGTGGCCCTCGGCGGCAGCCCAGGGCCTCTGGCAACCGATCCCCAGCACCGTTTCCTCTATGTTGGTGTGCGATCCACCCAAGAGATATCGAGTTTTCGTATCGAAAGGGGTAGCGGGAAACTGGCCCTTGTCAGCAACATTCCCCTGGATGCCGATCCCTGTTTCCTACATACGGATCGAACGGGCCGCTTTCTGCTCTCGGCCTACTACAGCGACGGCAGGGTGGGGGTACACGCCATCACGCCGGAGGGAGGAGTGGAAAAGACGCCTATCGAGTGGCTTTCGACGGCAAAGGGGGCACACGCACTACAGACGGATCCCTCCAATCAATTCGCTTTCGCTCCCCACGTGTTAGAATCCAACGCCATCCTGCAATTCATCTTTGACGAGAACGCAGGCACACTCAGCCCCAACCCAGAGACCCCAAAAGTGACGCCCCCGCCAGGGACGGGCCCGCGCCACTTTTGTTTTCATCCCACAAAGGACATCGTCTACTTTGACAACGAGCAGGGCTGCAGTGTGACGGCCTATCACCTCGACCCCTCCTCGGGCACGCTCCAGGCCTTTCAGACTATCTCCACATTGCCAGAGGGCTTTGACGAGGAGAACACCTGCGCGCAGATTCACATCGCCGCCTCCGGGAGGGCCCTATACGCTTCGAATCGGGGCCATGACAGCATCGCCTGCTTTGCCATCGATCCACACACGGGAAGGCTATCGTCCATGGGACAGGAGGCCACGGAGGAGATGCCCAGGGCCTTCAACCTCACACCTCACGACGAATTCCTCCTCGTGAGCAGCTTGGTCTCCGATAACCTCACCTGCTATCAGGTTGACAAAGAGACTGGCGCCTTGAGTCCTATAGGCACCTATCCCATCGGCAAGCGGCCCATGTGGATACTGCCCCTGGATCTGACCCCATGACGTGCAGGTGGCCCATGCTCACATGTAGAGGAGGCCTACAACAATCTCCCACGCCGGCTCACGCGCTGAGCCCCTTACCTCATCACCTAGGCCGTTATTGCCACGGGCAGCGTCGCCCTTCACCATGGGCAAGGCGACATCTGGAGCTGGGGCCGGCGCGATCATGAGCCTAAAACCCTACAAAGGTCTGCTGATATGGCTTTTGCTGTGCTCTGTCACCATGGCCGTGCGGGCCGAGCAACCCGAAACCACAGATCTGACGAACGCGAGAGATGCCACAGCCCTGGCCGCCATCCAGGGCTTGCCCCCGGCAATCCGAAACAAGATCGCCCCTGACCTGCTCAAGCAGTTCCTGGAGGCCGAGCCCGAGGGAGGCGGCGCGGCCTCTGGAACCTTGCAGCCCGCCAAGGCTGCCCCCATAACCTATCTGGTCTTCCTGCGCCACCGCGCCGATCTGCGGGGACTGAATGCCATCGCCAGCAAGAATGACAGAAGGGCGGCGGTGGTAGACCGCCTCAAAAGTGCGGCCAGGCGCAGTCAGAGCGAATTGCTCGACTACCTTGAGGAGCGTGCCGCCCAGGGCAAGATCGTGCGCTACAAGAGCTACTGGGTTTTCAATGGCCTGGCAGTAGAGGGAGACCTCGAGACGGCGCTGCAACTGGCCAAGCGCCCAGAAGTGGAAACCATACAACCCAATCGCGTCTATCATCTGCCCGAGCCCCAAGAAAG
>JAYENT010000027.1:0-4853 GCA_034722245.1 Chloroflexota bacterium | reverse complement strand
TTCCTTGCTTCTCTTCGCACGCTGTGCATTTCTGCCACTCTTTAGTTGTTAAGGTGCTTTCCAACTCCAGGATGAGCAATTATATCCTTCCCTCGTCCCCTGTCAAATCGGGCACAAGACGCTCATCCCTCTTACAACATCTATACTCTACCATATCCCCCACACACTGTCAAATGGCCAAAAGACGCTTCTCAGGATGCCTCGCACGCCAATTCCCACGTGGGGTTTGCAGAGTCAAGGCATCGGGCATAAAATGGGTTCTTAGCATGATACCAGGAGGCCCCCACATGGAAGAAAAGATCAGAGAACAGGTTGAGAAACTGGCGGTCGATGGGAACCTATCCTGTGACAAGGCACACGCCCTCGCCTCCCAGCTAGGCGTATCACCACTGCAAATTGGTAGAGTCGTTAACGACGCCACCAACCTGCGTTTCTATCGCTGCCAACTGGGCCTTTTTGGATACGGCCCCAAACCCGAAGGCAAACACAAAATCGTCCTACCAGCGGCAAGGGTGCCAAAGGAAATCGAGGAGGCCATTGCCGCGCGCGCTAGGCACGGTCTGATTTCCTGCAGAGCGATTTGGCGCGTCGCAGAGGAATTCGAATACCCACGTTTGGCCATGGCTAACATTGTGGAGGCCCTGAACCTCAGAGTTGTTGGCTGTCAACTCGGCTGCTTCTAGAAAAAGCTGCCAGAGTCCGCAGCACATAAACACAGAAACTGCATACTGGGCAAGATCGCCAGCAAATAGCGAAATATCAGCGAATGGCAAAGTTGACGGGGCGGAGGAGTACAACAGCAGTGACGTTGAGTGTCGTCCTAGCGGCTGCTCTACTGCAAAAACACCGCTCCAAGCAAAAACAACGGGCACGTAGCGACGATATTCGTGTCCTTATCATCAGGGCGGGCGTCATCGGCAGCACCTACGCCTGTCATCTCGCCAAGCGTGGCGTCGATGTGACCCTCTTGGCCAGCGAGGACCGATTTCAGTATTTGACCGTGAACGGGGTTCACGTCCGAAACATCATAACAAATCAACAAGAGACAGGGCCTGTATATATCGTATCCACCGTGCCCACAAAAGGGGAATTCGATCCGATCATCCTTGCGGTGCGCTACCATCAACTTGGCGCCGCTTTTGAGCACGCTCGCCCCCTCATGGCGACTACTCCCCTCCTTCTTCTCCAGAATAACCTTTTAGGTATCGAAGGCACGATCACCGAGCTGGACGCCCATTCCCTTCTGATGGGCTTCCCAGGGACAGCAGGCCTCCGCAGCGGCAGCACAGTATGCAGCCTGCCCCTCTGGTGGGGCACGACGTTGATCGGTGATCCACAGGGTATGCGCACGCAAGGCTTACACCAGACAGCGCTCATCTCGCGTAGAGCCGGGCTGCGGGTAAAAGTACGGGACGACATCGCCCCCTGGCTGCGAACTCATACAACCATGATCACCGTCCTGGCAGGATACATATACAAGAACGGAGGAAGCATCCAGCAGTTTGGGCAACAAGAGGGACGGATCCACCTCTGCCAACAAGGGTTGAGCGAGGCGCTTCACGCTCTAGGGACGGACCATGCGTCCACACCACCAGACACTGCGCATACGTATGATGCAGAAGCGCCGTGGCTGGCCAGAATTCCCATGCGCCTCGCAAGTCTGACCCCCTGGGGACGGCTCCTGGTCGACGGCTATGTGGCGCACAAGTCGGACGAGTTGGGGCTTTTCTGTGACCAACTCCTCAGCCTCGCCGCACGACCCGGCGCGAGGATCCCTAATCCCCGATCACTTGCCCCTTACTTTGGATAGGAACAGCAACGGATGGCCATTATTATCAAATCGAAGCACGAACTGGAGATTTTACGTGAGGCGGGACGCATAAATGCGCAGGCGCTCGAGAGAACGTCACAGGCTGTGCGCCCAGGGGTTACGACGGAGGAACTGGATCGCATCGCAGAGGACTATATCCGCTCCCATGGCGCGGAGCCCGCCTTCTTGAACTACCCTAACGGAAGCTTCCCCGGCCATCCCTATCCTGCCACCATAAATGCCAGCGTGAACGATGAGCTTGTGCACGGCCTGCCTAGCGAGCGCCGCTTGCAGAACGGAGACATTATCAGCATCGACTGCGGCACCGTTTGGAAGGGCTATGTGGGCGACTCGGCACTTACACTCCCCGTCGGCACCGTCTCATCACAAGCCAAACGCCTGATGGATGTCACACGCAAGGCGCTGGAATTGGCCATCGACCAATGTCGCCCGGGCAAGCGCTTCGGCGACATCTCAGCCACCATTCAAGAATGGGTCGAGTCTCAAGGATACAACGTGGTGCGCGAATACACGGGCCACGGCGTGGGACAGAACATGCACGAGGATCCCCAGATTCCCAACTGGGGAACGCGAAATCGCGGGGCAGCCCTCCGCCCCGGCATGACCTTCGCCCTGGAACCCATGGTCACAGTGGGGCCACCCATCCTCTATGTCAAAGACGATTACTGGACCGTGGCCACAAGGGACGGGAGCTTGTGTGCTCACTTTGAGCACAGCATCGCCGTAACCGACGGAGAGCCCCAGATACTCACCCTGCCCTAGCATATTCTTGACATAGGGCGCAGGTTCCTGTGCCGCCCACACGGAATTCCCGTGGTCCCCGCCCAAAGATAGGGAGTGCTCCCGCTCAGCCCAGATACATGACAACCCACGCACCAGTCAATCGAGCTGGCTGCACGAGGGCTTATGCCGCCGAAACCAATCTGACTCTGTAACTCTCTGGCAGGAGAATATCTCCTCCGCTATCCCTGACAGGTACTGATTGAGGTGCCCCCTGCCCCATCTCGGTCTCGCCCGCCCGCGGTCGACACAGCAGGAGATAAGAGCCGAAGAGGTGTCAAAGGCGAGAAGTGCGAAACCCCTTGGCCAGGAAGAAGTGCCTCCCTCAAATCGGAACTGCCACAGAGCCAGTGAGACGAATGCCTCCCTCCATGTTTACAACCTCGTGGTCGATATACTTCGCTCATAATGGGGAGGCGGGCGTTTTCCTTATCATACGGAGGACCCGACATCTGCCTAAAGTCGAAACTGCGCTCGTGCAGGAAAAACTGCAAAAATCTCAATGTAGAACTTTTGTTCTATCGCTCTTATCGCCGATTAGGAAAGGTACTATGTATAGTACTCTATGAAAGCAATTACCACTAGATGTAGCGGTATTTTGGGGCTTCGGAATTTACGCAGGAACTCTTGCTAAATGGCCAATTCTGTACTATAATGTCTAACAGATGAGGGGGTGAGTTCTGGAGCGGCGATGCTTCCCTGATATAGAGTGAACGGCAGTTTTCATTGCTGGCCATTTGTGGGAGCCGCCGTATCGCGAATTGGCGAAGAGCAGGCTAGAGAAGATAAGGAGTAGGAAGATGGCAGATATTGATGATTTGTTGAAGGCGCGCTACTATCAGGAAGGCGAAACCCAATGGGGGCAAATCGCAGAACGAGTAGCAAATCAACTATTCCCGAAAGATTCTAAGGAATGGCAGGAGACGAGATGGGCTATTCAGCGCAAAAAGTTCATGCCCTCGTCACCTGTTCTGATGAACGCAGGAACACAACGCCCCATGATGAGCTCTTGTTTTGTCCTGCCCATTGAGGACGACATTGACGCCATCATGAACTCCCTGCATAACACAGTGCGCATTCAGAAATATGGGGGCGGGGTAGGCATCAACTTCAGTCCAATAAGGCCAGAAGGAAGTAAAATCTCCACCACTGGCGGAAAGGCCAGCGGCCCCGTTAGCTTTATGAAGTTCTGGAACTGCGCCATGCAGGTTATCAGACAGGCAGGAAAACGCCAAGGGGCCTTGATGGGCGTTCTCAACTGGGATCACCCTGACCTCGACCGCTTCATTGAGGCCAAAAAGGAAGAGGGCATCCTGACCAACTTCAATCTCTCTCTGGGCTTGGATGAAGCCTTTTGGGAAATGCTAGAAGAAGGCGACGAGTACGCTCAATCTGTCTTGAGCAAGGTGGCCAAAGCTGCCTATAACAATGGCGAGCCCGGCGTCTTGTTCCTGGATCGCATCAACGAGAACTCTGCTTACCATCAGCGCATTGAAGCCACCAATCCATGCGGCGAAGTCCCTATACCTCCATATGGCGCTTGTTGTTTGGGCTCCATCAATCTCAAGGAATGTGTCGTGCTTGGGGAGGAAGAGGGTTTTCAGTTTGACTGGGAGGAGTTTCTTAGACTGGTGGATCTGGGCATTCATGTCCTAGATCGTGTAGTGGCCAAATCGTGGTGGCCTATACCCGAAATCGAGGAATTTGAGAGACAACACTGGCCCCTGGGGCTCGGTGTCATGGGTCTGGCGGACACGCTGGCGCTGTTGGAGATCCCCTATGCATCAGAAGAGGCACAGGCATGGGTTGACCGCTTGATGCGGACTATGCGGGAGACTGCAGACGCGGCGTCCAAAAGAATCTCTGAGAAGTACGACCACCCCAGACACGCAACGGTCATGTCCATTGCTCCTACGGGAAGCATCAGTATGTTGGCCGGGTGCAGTTACTCCATCGAACCCTATTTCACCCTATCGGGAGTTAAGAATGTGGAACAGGGGACATTTGCAATACAAAATGGGGTATTCCAGAGAATCCTGGATCTCCACGAGATCGAACTGTCCAACCGCGACAGACAAACGATCTCAGAGACCGGATCCGTTCAGTCCACCTCTCTCCCGCCGGACATCAAGCGTCTTTTTCTGACAGCTACAGAGATGGCCCCTGAGTGGCACATAAGCATGCAGAGCATAATCCAGTCCTACGTGGATAACTCGGTCAGCAAGACCATCAACCTTCCTCA
>JAYENT010000026.1:70217-79702 GCA_034722245.1 Chloroflexota bacterium | reverse complement strand
ATGATAAGAGCCTTATTACAAAAAAGCGAATACGCGATTCGCTGTCTGCTCAATTCTCCCCTCGTCAAGCCGCGGAGCCGACACGACCACAACGCCCGTTTGCTTTACCTTAACACGGCCATGATCGGTGTTCCCTCGGGCGGTATCATGGCCTTCTTGCCCATCTTCATGGCGCGTCTGGGGGCATCCTCCACCCTGATTGGAGCGCTGAGTTCTGTACCGGCTTTGCTCGCCATACTGGTTTTCATTCCTGCCGCCATCATCGCCGAGCGCCGTTCCGACCACGTGCGCGTTCGCGTCACCTTTGCCAAACTGGGACGCCTCTTCTATTTGGCCTGCGCCCTCGTTCCCTTCGTCGTGCCTGCCGTACATCTGCCCCTGGTTTTGGTGCTCATCTGGGCGCTCAAAACGTTCCCCGATTGCGTCAGCACCACCGCCTGGACGTCCGTCATCTCCAGAGCCATTCCCGCAGAGCGCCGCGCGCACCTCAACAGCATCCGCTGGGCCTTGTTGAGCATCGTGTCGGCTCTCAGCAGCGCCTTCTTCGGCTGGCTATTGGACCGTGTCGCTTTCCCGCTGAACTATCAACTCGTCTTTTTCGTGTCCTTTGCCTTTAGCTGGCTCGATCCCCTTATCTTCTCCCACATTCGCGTGCCGGAGACAGCGAGGCGAACGCGTGGAGAGACACGTGGGTTCGGTGCAAGACTAAAAGAATACTTACGTCCCGTCGTCCACTACAAGCCCTTTCTCATATTCGCGGCCGTTACCATCTGCTACCGCATCGCCCTGAACCTGCCGACCCCCCTTTTCGGCCTCTTCTGGGTCGAGGACCTCGCCGCCTCCGACACGCTCATCGGGCTCCGGGGAACTGTGGGACACGCGGCACTGGTGGTGGGCTACCTGTTCTGGGGCCGCATGGCCAACAGGATAGGGCACCGCTCGCTGTTGATAGCCGCCGGAATGGGATTGGCCCTCTATCCCATCGCCACGGTACTTTCCCCCTCAGCGATCTGGCTGTTGCCCTGTGCCGCCATTTGGGGACTGACCGCTTCCGGGATCGATATCGGCCTCTTTGACCTCATGCTAGCCGCCATGCCCAGCGAACGCCAACCCCTCTTTGCAGCCATATGGAACATGATAGGCAACGGAGCGGTTTTTGTCGGACCCCTCTTGGGAGCCATCCTGGCCCAGAGCACCTCAAGAGGGACGACCCTCCTGATAGCGGGCTTGGCCCAGATGATCACGACCATTCCCTTTGTCTTTTTGCCCCACGATGCGTGACACGCTATCATATGTTATGTCAGATCGTTGATTGCCCTGTCTTGTCAACACATGGAGGCACTATTCATGCCCATCTATGAATTCGAGTGCAAAGCCTGTGGACATACCTTCTCAAAACTATATCGCAAAGTACGGGCTTCCGACGAGGACACGCCTCCCCCCTGTCCGAAATGTGGAAGCGATGACACGAAACGCACCGTGACTTCCTTTGCCGTACACGGGCCGAGTGCCCCTGATATGCAAGAGGTCGCAGCACAGCAGCAAGAGGCGGAACGGCTGGGTTCGATCACCCCCAAGTCGCAGATCGAAAAGTGGCGCAGGGGCCAGGACTAGCGCTTGGTGATCGATCGACAGATTTCAATCGCCCGGAACTATGCGCACCCCTTCAATCAGGGCGCAATCCTGGGGCATGGCTTTCCCCGTAGCGCCCACGACTGACAGCCTCTGCATGGTCTCTAGATCATACAGCCCCAAAGCGATGGTATATCTTCCGGGAGGAGCGTCTTCCGCTATGGGGATACGGTGGTCATCCAAGACCAGCTCACCGGCCCACCACCGTGTGGTGGGCATGGCCCCTTCCTGAGGGACTGCATCGCCCTGACCATATATCCGCCCATCGGGCCCCAGGGCGTGCACAAAAACGTGGTAGCTCTGCTCCGTTGGCCCGTCGCCCTCCCAGTAAAGACGCAAGGAAATGTTATCCCCTGGTGTCAACTCTTTTTGGGGAAGATCATATCCCAGCAGGCGGATACCTTTTTCAAACTGGAAGGTCCGTTCGATAGAAGGCGATAGGGAAGTAAAACACCCTGTATCGTGCAGCCTGTAGCAGGTAGCCTCCACCTCCCCCGCAGCGATTTTTCCCTCCCGCATCCCACGCTGCCCCAGATGCGTGTGTACCACAGCGTCCAGCTCCTCAGAGATTTCGGGGAGGTACGGAAAAGGCGGAGGGAGAGCGTCTAGAGGCCATGTTAGGGGTTGCGGGGAAGCATATGTACAGCGTGACCCACCGGGCTCAGAAAGTCAGAGCGGGGGCACACCGGCGTTGTGTTCTGGTGTGCCCTATCACCCTACCACTGACTGGGCAGAGAATTCTCTTCTTTCTTTTACACACCCCCAAGGGGATGTAGGTCGGAGGGGCAATCCTCTCGCTCTCTTTCAGTACACAGCCCAAACTTGCCCGGAGCGTCCTCTATACCCCGGGTGAGAGCGCACAGCGTCGATTGTCAGCGAATGCCCGTTACCGACCCACCTCCTCTAGTACGTGGCCAGGTAGCGGTCCAGCTCCCACGGGGTCACCTCGATGCGATATTGGTCCCACTCCTGACGCTTGGCATCCATGAACTGCTCGTAGATGTGTGCCCCAAGGGCCTCCTGTATCACCCTGTCCCCCTCTAGGCACTCCAGCGCCTCTATGAGGGAACCAGGCAGCGTATCCACGTGGCGCTCCATACGCCGCTTTTCATCCATCTCGTACAGGTTCTCTTCCAGGGCCTCGGGCGGGGTGAGTTCGTTCTCGATGCCGTCGAGCCCGGCGGCGAGCATGGCCGCAAAAGCCAGATAGGGGTTGCAGCTGGGATCGGGGCAGCGCAGCTCCAAACGGGTGGCCTCGATGTCGCTCGTGCGGGGCACGCGGATCAGAGCGGATCGGTTGATGCGCGCCCAACTGATGTAGACGGGGGCCTCGTATCCCGGCACCAGTCGCTTGTAGGAGTTGACAAGCGGGGCGATCACCGCACACAGACCCCGCGCGTGGGACAACTGGCCCGCAATGAACTGTTTAGCCAGAAGGGACAATCCAAACTCGTCGTCGGGATCGGCGAAGGCGTTCTCGCCCGAGTCCTCGTACACCAGGCTCTGATGGGTGTGCATGCCCGAGCCATTGATCCGGGCGATGGGCTTGGGCATAAAGGTGGCGTAGACACCCGCCATTCTTGCTACGGCCTTGAGGACGTACTTGAAGGTGACGGCATTGTCAGCCGCCGTCACAGCATCGGCGTAGCGAAAGTCTATTTCGTGCTGCCCCGCGGCCACCTCGTGATGGCTCGCCTCGGGAGTGATACCCAAGGCCTCCAACGCAGCGACCATATCCTTGCGCACCCCAACGGCCCTGTCGTTCGAGTAGTCAAAGTACCCCCCCTGGTCGTGAGGTTTCAGTACCGGGTTTCCCTCCCCATCCTGCTCAAAAAGGAAAAACTCGATCTCGGGGCCACAGTTATACCTGAAGCCCATCTTCTCTGCCTTGGCCACCGCCCGCTTTAGCACGCCGCGCGGGTCTCCCGCAAAGGGCTCCCCCTCCGGCGTGTACACGTCGCATATCACGCGCGCCGTGGATCTTCCCTCCTCGCTCTCCCAGGGGATGATCTTGAACGTATCCGGATCGGGCATGAGGTACATGTCGCTCTCCGCAATACGGGCGAACCCCTCAATCGAGGAGCCATCGAACCAGACGCCCTTGGTAAGTGCCGTCTCCAGTTCGTGATCGGGAATGGTTATCCCTTTGACCACTCCCATGACATCGGTGAACTGAAGATGTACGAACTTGACCTGCTCCTGCTTCGCCGTGCGAAGAACCTCTTCCACTGTGCGCTCTGGCATGTCGATTCCCTCCATAGAGTATCTTACCATTACACATACAGTATACGGGTTGAGAGGAGGCCTTGTCTTTGGGGAAACTGAACAAAAAGAGTGCACACCGTCTAGTGCAGCATGTCCAAAGGGGGCTCCGAAAGCTCAGACGCCCCGGCCTGAACCCATTGGGATCAGGCCGCCAAGGCAAGCCGAAAAAGACCCCGTCCGCTACACCTGCACATTGAGACGCCAGTGTTCTTGCAAGCTCTTCACCTCAATGTCCCGGGTGCGCAGGGCTTTGATCCCCTGGACTGCCGCCTGGGCCCCCGAAAGCGTGGTGATCACGGGCACGGCTTGTGCCACGGCCACCTGCCGTAGAACATGCTCATCGCTAAAGGCTCGCCCTCCCAAAGGCGTGTTAATGAGTAGATCTAATTCCCCGTTGATGATCATATCCACGCCGTTGGGCCTTCCCTCACTCACCTTGAGAACAGTCTCGATAGCCAACCCCCGTTCCCGCAGATAAGCCGCCGTCCCTCGGGTGCCCACGAGGGAGAACCCCATATCGGCCAGTTCTTGGGCAATGGGAATCAAATGCTCCTTGTCCCGATCATTCACGCTAAGAAAGACGGTCCCCGAGGTGGGCAGGCTGTTGCCCGCAGCCATCTGCGCTTTGGCATAGGCCATACCAAAGCTAGCATCCATGCCCATCACCTCGCCGGTGCTGCGCATCTCGGGGCCAAGTATGGCCGGCTCCCCCGGGAATTTGATAAAGGGCAACACCACCTCCTTGCAACAATAGCTCTCTAACCGCGGCTCGTCTGGCACTTTCAGTTCGTCCAGGGTATGACCATTTATCACCTGGCATGCCACACGCGCCCAGGAGACCCCTGTGGACTTGCTCACATATGGTATCGTCCGCGATGCGCGGGGATTGGCCTCGAGAACGTACACCTCCCCGTCCTTCATGGCGTATTGTATATTCAAACAGCCCACAACATGCAGGGCCCGCGCCAGGCGCCGTGTATAATCGCGAATCTTTTCCAAGGCCTCTTCGCCCACCATCACCGTGGGGATCACGCACGCACTGTCGCCAGAGTGCACACCTGCGAGCTCTATCTGCTCCATGATGGCGGCGATGCGCACGTCCTGACCATCGCTTACGCAGTCCACGTCCATCTCAAAGGCGTCTTCCAAGAAGCGATCTATCAGAATGGGTGTGTCCTCGGCCACCTTGACGGCAGACCGAATATAGTGATCCAAGTCCCCCTCATCGTAGACGATGGCCATGGCCCTGCCCCCCAACACGTAGGAGGGGCGCACAACCACGGGGTAGCCAATGCGCTCCGCGACCTCAAAAGCCTCTTCCACGGAGCGGGCCGTGCCATGCTCCGGCATGGGCAGGCCGATCTCCTGCATAAAGGCACCAAAGCGCTCCCGATCCTCAGCGAGGTCAATGGCGTCCGGCGACGTTCCCAGGATGGGCACGCCCGCGTCCGCTAGCCGCTTGACGAGTTTGAGGGGTGTCTGCCCCCCGAACTGCACGATGACGCCCTCGGGCTTTTCCAGATCGCAAACGTTGAGGATATGTTCCAAGGTGAGGGGTTCGAAATACAGCCTGTCGCTCGTGTCATAATCTGTGGAGACGGTCTCGGGGTTGCAGTTGATCATAATGGTCTCAAACCCCATCTCGGCAAAGGCGAAAGAGGCCTTGGTGCAGCAATAGTCGAATTCGATACCCTGGCCGATGCGATTGGGACCACTGCCCAAAACGACGATCTTGCGTCGATCTGTAGGGTCAGATTCGCACACGGACTCATAGTTGCTGTAGAGATAGGGTGTAAAAGCGGGGAACTCGGCGGCGCACGTGTCAACGCGCGAATAGACGGGAAGCACTCCCAAACGCTTGCGGTAGGCCCGCACGTCCAGTTCTCCCACGGCCGGGCGCACCAAACGGGCAATGAGCGCATCGGTCATGCCCGCCCGCTTGGCCTCGCGCATCAGGTCCCGCGAGATAGCCTCCAGAGGGGAGCCGGCCAGCGCATCTCGTAAGGGACGCAGTTCATCAATCTCGCGCAGAAACCAGGGATCGATGTATGTAAGCTCCGATATCTCTTTGATGGACATGCCAGCGTCCAGGGCGGGAATGATATAGAAGAGACGTTCGGGATTGGGCTCGATGAGCCGATGACGTATCTCCTCCGGCGAGGCCTCGGCAGCCTCTGGATCGAACAGGCCATCTCGGCCATCCTCGCGCGCCGAGGCGCCCTTTTGGATCGCCTCGATAAAAGTCCGTCCGATGGCCATGACCTCTCCCACGGACTTCATCTGCGTGCCCAGACTGGCGTCCGCCTGGGGGAACTTTTCCATATGCCAGCGGGGGATCTTGACCACAGCATAGTCCACTGTCGGCTCGAAAGAAGCGGGGGTCTCCTTGGTGATGTCGTTCGGCAGTTCGTGCAGACAGTAGCCCACGGCCAGCTTGGCCGCGATCTTGGCGATGGGGAAGCCCGTGGCCTTGCTCGCCAGGGCCGAACTGCGCGAGACGCGAGGGTTCATTTCGATGACCAACGTGCGCCCCGTTTCAGGATGGATAGCAAACTGCACGTTGGCTCCCCCCGTCTCCACTCCCACGCGCTCCATCACTCGACGGGCCATGTCGCGCACAATCTGGTACTCTTTGTCCGTCAGGGTCTGTGCTGGTGCCACGGTGATGCTATCGCCCGTATGTACGCCCATGGGGTCAAAGTTCTCGATGGAACAGACCACGACAAATCCATCATCAGCATCCCGCATCACCTCCAACTCGATTTCTTTCCAGCCGATGACAGACTCCTCGACGAGCACCTCGTCCACGGGACTCTGCTTGAGTCCCCGTTCGACCATCTCGTCAAAATCTTGACGGTTATACGCTGTGCCGCTCCCTGTGCCTCCAAGGGTAAAAGAGGGGCGAATAATCGCCGGCAGGCCTATCTCATCCACGATGTCCCGAGCCGCTTCCAGCGAGGTCACGGCGTAGCTTCTCGGGCATTCCAGCCCCACTTCCGTCATGGCCTCCTTGAAATCTTCCCGATCCTCGGCCACTTGGATTGACTCGCCCCGCACCCCGATGAGTTCCACGTTATAGCGGTCGAGGATACCTTCCCGATAAAGATCCGTGGCCAGATTCAACCCCGTCTGACCGCCCATGGTGGGCAAAATCGCATCCGGGCGCTCCTTCTCGATAATGCGCTCCAGAACGGGCACCGTCAATGGCTCGATGTAAACGATATCCGCCGTCTCCGGGTCCGTCATGATCGTCGCGGGGTTAGAGTTCACCAAGAGCGTGCAGTATCCTTCCTCTCGTAGCGCCTTGCACGCTTGTGTGCCCGAATAATCGAACTCGCACGCCTGACCGATAACGATTGGCCCGGACCCGATAACCAGAATCTTGTGTATATCTGTACGCTTGGGCATAAAGCCTGTGTTATCCTCCTGGGAATAGATTTCAGCTAGAAACCCTACGTCGCCCAACACCACATGGTGCCAGAACCCAATATCTTTTTAGACGGCTCTACGAAGCGGCAGGCTCTTTCTCACAAAGGGAGGCGACAAAATCCTCCAACACATACAGGGAATCATGGGGACCAGGGGAGTTTTCCGGATGGTACTGAACAGCATATACGGGCCATTCCCGATGCCGTATGCCCTGAACGGTGCCATCATAAAGGTTGATATGCGTCACTTCAAGGGGTAAATCCTCTAGGGAATCGGGATCGACGGCGTAGTTGTGGTTCTGAGACGTGATCGCCACCTCACCCGTCTTCAGGTTCTGCACTGGATGATTCCCGCCGTGATGCCCAAAGGGCAGCTTGAAGATACGTGCACCCGCGGCCAGGGCGATGAGATGTTGCCCCAGGCAAATACCGAATATAGGAACCTTGCCCATCAATTCCCGAATAGCGATCATCGTTTCTTCGGGGACCTGCTCGGGATCCCCCGGCCCGTTGGAAATGAGCACGCCATCGGGCTCCTGCGCCAGGATCGCCTCCGCCGTCGAATTGGCCGGCACCACGGTGACTCGCGCCCCCAGGGTCGCCAAATGACGCAGGATATTGTACTTGACGCCACAGTCGACGACTACGACATGGGGCGTCCCCTTGTGAGAACCTCCACCATAGTCCACATACTTTATCCACTTGCGCGGAAGCTTTTGAGTCCATACAGTTTCTTCCGATAGTGACACCTCGTCAACGGGAGAGAGTACACTCATGTCCGGCGCATTTTGGGCCATCTTTAAGAGACGCTCACCGTCCAAGTTCACCGTGGAAAGGGCGCCGCGCATAATCCCCTCTTCCCGCAACGTGAGCGTCAGGCGCCGCGTATCCACCCCAGACAGGGCCGGCACGCCGGCCTCAGAAAGATACTCTGGCAGGGATTGCTTCGCGCGCCAATTGCTGGGCTGCGCGCAGATCTTGCGCGCTATCACGGCGCGCGCATACGGCTGCTTGGATTCTACATCCTCAAAATTCACCCCCACGTTACCTATATGGGGACAGGTGAACACTATCATCTGTCCCCAGCACGAGGGGTCCGTGATGACCTCCTGATATCCCGTCACGGCCGTATCGAACACTACCTCGCCGACCCACTCTCCCTCTGCTCCCATAGAGTGGCCGACGAACACGCTCCCATCCTCCAAGACGAGCATACCTTGTTTCTCTTCGCTCATTTCCCCCTCACAATGATCATCTTTCCTGATGGACCGTGCTAAGCATGGGCGCTAGTCTGCGTTTGAAGGCTGTCGATTCCATGTGCCGCTTCACGGCTTGCACAATCCCCCTGTCAAAGCCCTGCGCCACTACCTCTTTGACCCCCAGATTGCGTTCGGTCAACAAGTACAGAATCTGATCCGCCGCGTCGTAGGTGAAACCAAGTTCCTTTTCGTCCGTCTGTCCCGCCCACAGGTCAGCGCTGGGAGCCTTCTCGAGGATATCTTCTGGAATACCCACATATGCGGCCAGCCTGCGTACCTGACACTTGTACAGATGTGCCAGGGGCTCTATGGCCGCCGCACCATCGCCATAGAGGGTGAAATAGCCTAACAGCCATTCCGTGCGATTGCTGGTACCCAACACCAGCCCCCCAAACTCCTCAGACTGATCATACAGAATCAGCATGCGGCAGCGCGCCATGGCGTTGCCCTTGCGCGTCTTCCCCATGACGGGATAGCGACGAAACAGCGGTTCCATCATCTCAGTGATCTCAAAGCGCGTAAAAGGAAGGCCCAATTTATCTATGACCAAATGAGCATCTCGTTCGCTCTCTGGACTGCTCTTCTCGTGAGGCAATACTATGGCTTTCACATTTTCAGATCCCACGGCGCGGGCCGCTAAAGCCGTCGCCAGCGAAGAATCCACGCCCCCCGATAGCCCTACGACAAAGCGGGGCCGGCCGGCCCCTTCCGCATAACCACGGAGAAAGTGCACGATGCGCTCACACTCCCTCTCACAATCTAGATTCAGGCTCTCAAGCACCGCCATTCTCCCCGTACGCCACCGCCTCAAATTCACTAGATATTATCATAACAAGCTGCTTTTGCCCAATGGGGACTCGGCTGCAAAGTGTGTTGGCGTTCTACCACTCAAAATCTAACC